>JBDKIU010000175.1:0-3937 GCA_039796915.1 Bacteroidota bacterium
GCGCGCCAAAAACGGAAACAACCATGCGGCGGGAACAGGCCATGCAGGCACAGGGAATCCGCGACTGGTGGCCCAACAAACTGAACCTGGACATCCTGCGCCAGAACTCAGCATTGTCCAACCCCATGGGAGCAAACTTCAATTACATCGCAGCGTTCAACAGCCTGGATTACTTCGCGCTGAAGAAAGATATTGCCAAAGTGCTCACCGAATCACAGCCCTGGTGGCCTGCTGATTTCGGAAACTACGGACCGCTGTTCATCCGCATGGCCTGGCACAGCGCAGGAACTTACCGCTCCGGCGATGGCCGAGGCGGATCCAGGGCCGGACAACAACGCTTCGCACCGCTGAACAGCTGGCCAGACAATGCCAACCTCGACAAGGCACGTCGCCTGCTTTGGCCCGTGAAACAGAAATACGGCAACAAAATCTCCTGGGCCGATTTGATGGTGCTTGCCGGCAACGTGGCCCTGGAAAATATGGGCTTCCCTACCTACGGATTTGCCGGCGGACGGGTGGATGTATGGGAACCTGAAAAAGATGTGTACTGGGGTTCTGAAACCAAATGGCTCGATGACAAACGCTACAGCGAAGGCCGTAAACTGGAAAACCCGCTGGCAGCCGTTCAGATGGGACTTATATACGTAAACCCAGAAGGCCCCAACGGCAATCCCGATCCGGTGCTGGCCGCTGCCGATATCCGCGAAACCTTCGGACGCATGGGCATGAACGACGAAGAAACCGTGGCACTCATTGCCGGCGGACATACCTTCGGAAAAGCCCACGGCATTGCACCGGCTTCGCATGTTGGCCCGGAACCTGAGGCTGCTTCCATCGAAGAACAGGGTTTTGGCTGGCGCAACAGCTACGGAAGTGGAAAAGGTAAAGACGCCATCACCTCCGGACTGGAAGTAACCTGGACGCCCACGCCAACCACCTGGGGACAAGGCTTCTTCAAAATGCTTTATGGCTATGAATGGGAACTGACTAAAAGTCCGGCCGGTGCACATCAATGGGTGGCAAAAACCACCGACAGCATCATTCCCGACGCCTTCGATCCGAAAAAGATGCACCGTCCGACCATGCTTACCACCGACTTGTCGCTGCGTTACGACAGTGCTTACGACAAAATCTCCCGTCACTTCCTGGAACATCCAGAAGCCTTCACCAAGGCTTTTGCCAAAGCCTGGTTCAAGTTAACCCACCGCGATATGGGTCCGCGTTCTACCTACATCGGTCCGGAAGCACCCAAAGAAGACCTGCTGTGGCAGGATCCGATTCCCGCAGTGAACTACAAACCTATCGGAACAAAAGACATTCAGACCCTCAAACAGCAGATCCTCAGCTCCGGACTCAGCATCAGTGAACTGGTAAGCACAGCCTGGGCTTCTGCTTCCACCTACCGCAATTCCGACCGCCGCGGCGGCGCCAATGGTGCACGCATCCGCCTGATGCCTCAGCGCAACTGGGAAGTGAACAATCCAGCACAGCTGAACCGCGTGCTGAGCGCTCTGGAAAAAATTCAGTCTGATTTCAATGCCCGCAACAAAGACAAGCAGGTATCTATGGCTGATCTTATTGTTCTGGGCGGATCTGCCGCCGTTGAAAAGGCTGCCGCAAACGCAGGTTTCCAACTGAGTGTACCGTTTACTCCCGGCCGCGCCGATGCCAGCCAGGAACAAACCGATGTAGCATCCTTTAACCTGCTGGAACCTATGGCGGATGGATTCAGAAACTATGTAAAAACCCAATATACCGTGCCTACCGAACAACTGCTGGTGGACAAAGCGCAACTGCTTACCCTCACCGCTCCGGAAATGACCGTTCTGGTGGGTGGAATGCGCGCACTGAACGCCAACTTCGACAACTCCCGTAACGGTATTTTTTCCAGTAAAAGCGAACAGCTCAGCAACGATTTCTTTATCCACCTGCTGTCTATGGACACTGAATGGAAAGCGAAAGATGAGCGCAAAGAAGTGTTTGTGGGCATTGACCGCAATACAGGCAACGAAAAATGGACTGCTACCCGCGCAGACCTGATTTTTGGCTCTGACTCCGAATTGAGGGCACTGGCAGAAGTCTATGCTTCCGCCGATGCACGTGAGAAATTCGCCAAAGACTTTATCGCCGCCTGGACTAAAGTGATGAACCTGGATCGTTTTGACCTGAGCATCCAGCGCTGACAGCTCTTTTGATGCAATAAAACATCCTGGAAGAACCCGGCCTGAACAGGTCGGGTTCTTTTTTTACGCCCTGCCCATGGCATCCGGAATATCCAAAGAAGTTGCTGCGTAAGTATCTTTGGTGCGCCTCGTGGCATTACATTACGTACCAATCATCTGATGAAAGCAAAGGCCATTTACATCAACCTGCCCGCAAAAGATCTACAGAAAACAAAGGCCTTCTGGTCTGAACTTGGATGCACATTCAACGAGCAGTTTTCCAACGAACAAGCCTTGTGTATGGTATTAAACGAAGGGCTGATGTATGTGATGCTGATTTCGCATGAACTGTTCCATACCTTCACCAGCCGAAGCATCGCCGACACCACAAGCACACAGGTGATTACGGCCGTGCAACTGGACAGCCGTGAAGCTGTTGACCTGCTCGTAGGCAAGGCATTGAACACAGGTGCCACACGTTACAGAGAAGCTGCCGATCATGGCTGGATGTACTACGACAGCTTTGCCGACCCGGATGGTCATCAATGGGAATTCATGTACCTAAACACCCAACAAGTTCCTGCATAAAACCTATGAGTCTAGATAAAATCACCGTAGAAGCCCTGATTGCCGCCGACAAGAAAAAAGTATGGCACATGTACACCGACCCAAAGCACATTACTGGCTGGAACTTTGCCGACCCAAGCTGGCATTGTCCTGCGGCAAGTAATGACCTGAGCATTGGTGGAGTGTATTGTGCCAGAATGGAAGCCAGAGACGGCAGTTTCGGATTTGATTTCGAAGCCCGTTACACTTCCATCAACCCGGAAGAGTCGTTTACTTATACGTTTGGTGAAAGAACGGCCACAGTTACATTCCATGAGCAGGATGGTTTCACGGCGGTGCGCGTGGTTTTTGATCCGGAAACAGAAAACCCAGTGGCGCTGCAACAACAGGGATGGCAGGCCATCCTCAACAATTTCAAAGCTTATGCTGAAGGCCTGCAATAATTGCGGCTAAGGGTATGGCATCATTGCAAACGCCTGATAGCCAGAACAAAACTTGGAACAGAAGGAATTTCCTACCAACCCGAACCCTTGAAATTCTGATCATGGTTCAGGCAGCGGCGCCAAAATTGCCTTTCAGTTTTTTTTAATGTAGTTTCGTAATGGATGAGGGTGCGTATTTACGGAATAGGGGTCCTTCTGTGTGCTGTGCTTTGTGTGCAGTCGTGTGAGAAAAACGAAGATGTACTCATTCCCGGGAACAAGCAGCCAGACTACAATGGCGTTCCAACCATCAAGGTTGAGAATTACGTAAACCGGCTATTTATCGACCTGTTAGGAAGGGAAGCTACCGACCTGGAACGCATGCGCAGCGTTGTTTCCCTGCGCAGCAGCAATCTATCCTTCAGCACCCGCGACAGTTTGATTCAAGTATTGCAACGCGATACCAGTTTCCGCATTGGTGATTCCAGCTACAGCCATGCCTGGCATGAGCGCATGTACAACCTGCTCAAGGCCCGTTTCATGGAAGGCGCCGATGAAGCCGAAATCAACCTGCGCCTGGGGAATGCTCAATTTGCACAAACCATTGCCAGGCTCAATGGCGATTCTGTTGGTGTATTTGCTGCACAAGAACAAATCAACAAGTACAAAAACGTGCGCGACAGCCGTTGGAAATACCGGAAAGGGCTGATTTCCCTGGGAGAGATGTGTTCGTTCATGATGAACAATGGCATTTATGACCAGATCAACATGAACAGTTTCAACTTT
>JBDKIU010000176.1:0-3596 GCA_039796915.1 Bacteroidota bacterium
AACGCTGTCGCGAACATTGATGTCGCAGGAAGGGTTGCTGTATCGGGCGATGTACAAGCCGGAGTCACGGAGGCGCAGCGATTTTTGGAAGAACATACTTCCCGTGCGCGTGCTTCGATCCGGAAGCACCCATTCTGTGCCGGGCTGTCCCATCACATTGAACTGCAGGCGCAAATCTGCACCTGCGCATAAGTCCATGCGGTCAGGACCAAACAGCCGTGGGGTTACTTTTCTGAAGTTGGAGAAATACCCAAAACGACAACCCGAACCTGTAGCTTTTCCGTTGATCATCCCGCAGTGAAAAACCACCGAATCATTGGTGATCTGCACGCTGGTGATGGCGGGAAACTGACTGCTCAGGTCGAGCTTGGCATATTTCCACCGATTGCCCGTTCCCGGAACTATGGCAAACTGATTGATGCGCGCCGTGGACAGCGGCACATTGTTGATTCTGAAATTTCGTTCCTGACCGGCAGGCACCACCAGCGTAACGGAAAACGTAGTTCCCGAACTTGCATCAGATCGTGTAAACGACGCCGACTGGCTGCCGGTGCAATCCAGATTCGGCAGGATAGACATGCCCATTTCACAGCCAAAACCCGACATCTGAATCACGGCAACCTTCTTATTCACTTCCACCAGGCTGAGTTGTTCCGACGCAGCCATCATGTGGGCGTAGGTTTCACCACGCGATAAGTACTTGATAAAGGCGCCGTTGATTTTCAGCGCGGTGCTGTCCAGATAAGCGGTGATAAATACCACATCATTCAGCGCGGCATTCAGGGTTGGACCTTTTACCGCGAGGTAGCTCAGCCCAAGCATGGACAATCCGACAATCTGATCACCGCACAGGTCGGCGCAACTGCCGGCGCTGGATTTCCATCCGCCTGGATACACAGAATCATCGTACATGGTAATGCTCACCGGCTTGCTCGACTGCACGATGGTGCCGGCAAGTTTCTTCGAAACCGTTCCATCATCCGAACGCAAAAAGTACACTTCTCCCCTGTTCAGCGTTACCGTGATGGTACTTCCTGCAGGCCTTCCTGCGGCAGCTACGCGAAGTCGGATGCGCACCACGGTATTGTTTTCGGTGGCCATCACCAGCACGCCGTTGTAAAAGGTGACACCTGTCATGGTGCTCAGACAGGGAAACAGATTATTTCCGGGAACAACAAAAGATGTATCCAGCGCATTTTGCCCTTTCAGGGTGAAAATATCTGTATTCAGGTTGTTGCCTAAAACTTCATAATAAGCCTGAATGGGCTCGGTAGCCGTGATTTTTAAACCGTTCTTGTTTACTGCATTGGGACTGACGTTTTCAATGCTATTGATCCAGGCTGATAAATCAACCCTTGAAACGGTGCCCGCATTCAAATTCACATTGATGGGCCCGAATGACGCATTGGATGGCGCTGAAATGGTTACGCGTGCATTTTTATCGAGGCCGATCAGTTTCAATTCGATGGGCCGGTCGCCATGCCTGTTCTGAATATCGGGGGCGGCAAACCAGAACAAAGTATCCGTTTGGGCCATCAGCAACGGCGCGGAAAGCAGGCTGAACAAGAGCAGCAGCAAACGGAACATCATTCAAAAATACAGAACAAGCACCTTGAACGCTTAGTTTGAATGCGCTTCATCAGAATAAAATCCACACTAATCCGGTTCCCGCAACTGAAGGTCGGAAAACAAATACCAGTACCCTGACAAACGCACGGCAACAAAACGCACCAGAAAGCGCTTCTTCTTGCGCGTATATTCCTGGTAAACGTAGGCATAAAGCGGTTGCGCGTTGGGTTCGGTGATGCGCAGATACATGGTATCGCGTTGGGCACTGCGAAAGCTGAGCCTTTGTTCCTGCATCAACTTTTTAAATCGCTTAAAATCGCGGCGCAGGCGGGACCAGGAAGCCTGATAACGCGCCACAAGCATCTGTCTGTGCTGCCCGGACTTTACCGAATCTGCAGCCAAAATGAACACACCCATCGGCGGAAAGAAGGGTTTCAGCACCTCAGGTTTTTTCGCTGTTTCCAGCTTGGCAACCACAGAATCAGCCAATGCCTCCGGGTTGCTGATTCGATAACGACCCGCAGTATCCTGAGCCTGAACGGCTGTGCAGTAGCCACAAAAAAACAGGGTCAGAAAAATTACTCTAAAATCCATTTTTGCTCCCGGGCTTGGTATTGATTCATACAAAGACTTCTGAATTCATAAAAATTATCGAGCTCCATGCTGGACAATTCCCATCTTGTTCCATCTTCAAAAAAAATATCCAATGCGTCCACGTAGTTGGCGCGGTTATAACGTGTGCTGATGTTGATGCGCTTGGTTTCCAGATGATTGATGGAAGCAAAACTGCGAAACTCCCTGCGCCGGGTGAAAGGATGCAAGAGTTCGATACCGTGCTCATACACATACGTATGCACCCAGTTTTTGGTTCCCAGAAACATGGTTGCTGCCGCGGTAACCAGCACCAAAGCATCAATGATCCAATGAAATTCAGGAGCCGCTAGGTTGTAGCAAATCGCGCTGAAAATCCACAGAATAACGGCCACGGCGATGAACGGATACAGCCGGGTTACCAAACCGCTTTCCCCTTTCAACAACAGCGCACCCTTTTCCATGCAAGCCGCAAATTAAAGGGAAATACCCGTGCGGATTCGTCAGGATGCTGCGCCACTGCATCCGTTGAAACCAATTTTAAAAGGAAGATGTTATCATTACATCTTGAATACCGACAAACAACCTAACAGCCTGCTTCAGGCCAGAAGTCCATATTTACGCCAACATGCCTACAACCCTGTTGCCTGGCAGGAATGGAGCGAAGCGGCCTGGGAACAGGCAAGAAACGAACATAAACTGGTTTTGGTGAGCGTGGGTTACAGCGCCTGCCACTGGTGTCATGTAATGGAGCGGGAAAGTTTCGAAGACCATGAAACTGCCGAGTTGATGAACCGTTTCTTCGTGAACATCAAGGTGGATCGTGAAGAACGGCCTGACGTAGATGCTGTTTATATGGACGCCTGCCAGCTGATTACCGGCCGCGGCGGCTGGCCCCTGAACATCTTCTGCCTGCCCGACGGACGGCCCATCCACGGCGGAACTTATTTCCCCAACGCCTCCTGGAAGCAAGTGCTCCTGCAGCTGCAAACGCTGTGGCAGCAAGATCCTGAAAAAACAACTTCTTACGCAGACGCCCTTGTGGAAGGCATGCAGAAGATGGAACTGATTGAACAACATCCCGAGGGTTCGCGTTTCACACGTGCAGATGTTCAGGAACTTTATGAAACCATGGCGGCCCAGTTTGATTGGAATGAAGGCGGCCCCAACCGTTCGCCCAAGTTTCCTTTGCCCAACCAGTATGAGTTCCTGTTGAACCTGCACCAAATTACCGGACATCGTGAAGCCCTCGACTTCACCAACCTTTCGCTACTGAAAATGGCTTCAGGTGGCATCTACGACCAGGTTCGCGGCGGCTTCAGCAGGTACAGCACAGATCCGTATTGGTTTGCGCCTCACTTTGAAAAAATGCTGTACGACAATGCGCAGCTCGTGTCATTGTACAGCAGGGCCTTCGCCATCACCGGCGCCTATGT
>JBDKIU010000177.1:0-3789 GCA_039796915.1 Bacteroidota bacterium
TGTTCGTTTCCCAAGTATTTTATCCAAAAATAGGTACAGAAAGTATTTTGGCTTTTTAGCGGAAAATGTATTTTTGCAGCCTTGTCAATCTACTTCTGTTTCAAGAGCTTGTGAACTCTTCGACTCAAGTGAATTTATTAAATAAAAATCCTGTAAGTCTCCTTATTTCGAGGTTCGGGATTGATGCTTGCACCTTCACCTGATTAAATTCAGGTTGATGATACGATCGCACCTGGAGGGGGTGTTTGAAGAGGCCATCTTCGTATTTATACGGAGGTGGCTTCCCTTTTTAGGGGCCTGTTCATGGCAATCCTGAGCAAAAAACACATCTTGAGTCTGGTTTTAGTCTGAAAACAGGCATGGGAAATACAACGATTACCACAAAACAAGCTGTTCGGGTAGTAAGCGAAAGCTCTTGCGGTGGTATGGTGTAATTCCAAATGTTCTGATGGCTTCCCGATGTCCTTTGGTTGGATAGCCTGCATTTTTATTCCAACCATATTCGGGATACTCAAGATGCAGCTTCTCCATGTAGGCGTCTCTGTGAGTTTTGGCCAGGATGCTTGCCGCTGCAATGGAAACAAACCGTGCATCACCCTTGATTTCTGTGCGGTGCTGAATATCCCGAAACGGCCTGAATTTATTACCGTCCACCAAAATTAGTTCAGGTTGTTTCGAAAGCTGCTCTAAGGCGCGATGCATGCCTGTTATAGATGCCTGAAGAATGTTGATGCGGTCAATTTCTTCAGCGTCCACCAATACCACCGACCACTGCATGGCTTCGAGTTCGATGATGCTGCGAAGCATTTCGCGTTGCTTCCTGGACAGTTGCTTGCTGTCGTTCAACACAGGATGCGACCCTCCTGCGGGCCTCATCACAGCGGCTGCGCAAACCGGGCCAGCCAGACAGCCGCGACCTGCTTCATCGCAACCTGCTTCCTGAGCGCCCAAGGTACTGCCAGGCAATATCAGCATGCGGCGAAAATAAGAAACGCGCTGTAGAGGCTAAACACCGTTCCCGTGGGTAAAACAGTAAATTTGCAGCTCATGACCGCTTATCGCCAACTGCTTTATTCCAATTACCACACCACGCAAAGTGGCAGGGCTTCAGGAACAGACCGTGAGGCTTTGTTCACCAGAGAACGCCTGCAGTTTTCCAGGGAAGTGCTTCCTTTACTTCATAGCCTGAATGTCAACGCAAAGATTTTGGACATGGGCTGCGGTTCCGGTTCATTATTGTCGGCTCTAAATCTAGCCGGATTTACAGCTACCCTTGGTATAGATGTGAGCCCGGAGCAAGTTGCACTGGCTCATGAATTGGGCGTTCCCGGGGTAAAGCAGGGCGATGTGCTTGAAGTGCTGCGTAATTCCCGTGGCCAGTTCGATGTTATTACCGGCATGGACATCATTGAACATTTTACCAAAAATGAGTTGGTAACCTTGCTTCAGGCGGCACATGAAGCTTTAAAGCCGGGTGGCATCATCATTTTGCGCACGCCGAATATGGATGCACCCATCGCTTCAGTATTTGCCTATGGCGATTTTACCCATGAGCTGTTGCTGAACGCTTCCGGAGCACAGCAGGTGATGATGGCAGCTGGATTTGAGCAGGTTCAAACACTGCCTTCTGTGATGCAGACAGAGGGTTGGCTGAAAGAAAAAATCAGAAAGTTTCTTTGGAAGTTGTTGTCCTTCAGGCTCCGGCTTGAATTATTTGCAACGGCCCGGAGCAGTCGCAATATTATTTTCACTCCAAACCTCATCATCAAAGCAAGCAAGGCGTCATGAAACAGGAAGCACCCATTGCCATGATTACCGGAGCAAGTTCCGGAATCGGGGAGGCCATTGCCCATGTTTTGGCACAGGCTTCTTTTCGTTTGATTCTGGCCGGAAGAAGAAAAGACCGGCTGGAAATGCTCGCAGAAAGGTTAAACCGCGAACATCAGGTGGAAACCTATACGATGCCTGTGGATGTGCGCAACCGCGAGGAAGTAAACAGATGCATTGAATTCCTGCCTGAAGAATGGCGAAACATCAGAATTCTGGTGAATAATGCAGGACTGGCCTGGGGCTTGGAGCCATTGGATGAAGGCAATCCGGATCATTGGGATGCCATGATCGACACGAACGTGAAGGGTTTACTGTACATCAGCAAGGCTGTCATTCCCTTGATGCCAAATGACGGAACAGGACATATTATCAATATCGGTTCCATAGCGGGTAAAGAAGTGTATGCAAATGGTGCGGTTTACTGTGCAAGCAAATTTGCTGTTGATGCGCTGAGCAAAGGGATGCGCATTGATTTGGCTAAATATCCCATCCGTGTGGGATGCATACATCCCGGTGCCGTAGAAACAGAGTTCAGTCTGGTGCGTTTTGATGGAGATGCCGCGCGCGCTGCTAAAGTGTATGAAGGGTTCGAAAATTTGGTAGCTGCAGATGTGGCCGATGCCGCATGGTTCATGCTGAATCGTCCAGCTCATGTGAATATCAACGAATTAACCATCATGCCAACAGCTCAGCCGGCAGCGGGCATTGTTCATAGGAAAACCAAAGCAGAAACGTGAAATGAGTAACAAGAATAAAAACCGAAATGGTATTGTGTACAGTACCAATCCGGATTTCAGGTTTGAGCAGGAAGAGGAAGAAGAAACGCCGGAACCTGCCGCTCAGCAGTTGTATGTGCGCAGGGAAGTACGCAATGGAAAAGCCTGCGTGGTAGTGAAGGAATTTCGAGGTAAAGCTGCCGATCTTAAAGAATTGGAACGCAAACTGAAGGCGGCCTGCGGCACAGGAGGAACTGCCAAAGATGGTGAAATTCTCATCCAGGGTGAAGTGCTGGAAAAGGTCCGGGATTTATTGAAGAAACTCGGGTATAAAACGAAAGGTTAACGGCTTCCGTTCTTCTCCAGCGGTGCTTCCCTCAATCGCTCCCGGAACAGCTTTTTGAATTTCTCAACCTTTTCGCCAACAACATAATGGCAGTATGGATTGTCACCATTCAGGCGATAATAATCCTGATGGCATTCTTCTGCGGGATAAAACATGGATAGCGGCTCAATTTCCGTTACGATGGCTCCAGTGTAAACTCCTGCTTCTTCCAAAGTTTTCTTGCTGAGCAGTGCTATATCACGTTGGTTTTCTGTGAGGTAGTAAATGCCGCTTCGGTATTGGGTGCCTACGTCATTTCCTTGTCGGTTCAATTGCGTAGGATCATGGATGCGCCAAAAAACTTCCAGTAATTCGGCATACGAAACCGAGTCGGGTTGAAACAATATTTTTACCACTTCTGCATGACCGGTTCTCCCGGTGCATACTTCCCTGTAAGCCGGATTCTTGACCGTGCCATTACTGTAGCCACTGATAACATCTACCACACCTTTCATGTTGCGGTACACGGCATCGAGGCACCAAAAGCAACCTCCGGCCAGAACGGCTGTATCCGTTTTTAATGAATCTGAAGTTGGGTTCATCATGGTTGATAGTGTTTTTTGATCATTGAGGTGTTTTTGTCCACAGTTGCTGAATGAACTGAAACCCAAAATACATCCGATGATGAAGTTAAGTCCTGACATGCGCATAATGGTTGAGCAGCGCCACGCCGCATCCAAGAATCATTCCCGTCAGAACATCCGTTGGGTAATGCTTTCCGGACGCAATGCGCAACACGGCTATACTTCCTGCAGTCATAAACGAAGCTGCCCCTATGATTGTTCGCGGTGTTCCTGAAATCCCAAGTGGTTTCAGTGCAAGTGTAGTTGCAGTAGCTAAACAAAACGCTGCCGAGCT
>JBDKIU010000178.1:0-19275 GCA_039796915.1 Bacteroidota bacterium
GTATGGATTTTCAGAATATGCTTGTTGTCTTTGAATGACTGGGTGGTCACTTCTATGGAATATGGGATTTCCTTGCTGTAATAGGTGAGGATTTTACCTCTGATGATTTCGTTCACAAAGAAGCGTTCGGTCCGATCGGTCAGCTGATCTTCCGGGAAATAGGCCGGATGTTCCGGCAACAGGCTGATGATCAGCTGTTCCAGGGCTTCCAGGTTGAAACCGTGCAGCGCGCTGAGCGGAATCACCGCTTTGGGGTTGAGCTCACGCCATTGAGCTACTTCGGCTTCAATCTGCTCCTGATTTCCCAGGTCAATTTTATTCAGTGCAATAATCAGATCGGCCTTGCTGCGGCTCAGTCGCTCGGCGATGCTTTCCGGAATGCCCTGTTCACCGGGATTGGCCAGATAAATGAGCACATCGGCATCGTCCAGGCTTTCCATCACGGCTCCAACCATGTGTTCGTGCATCTTGTTGCTCACCCTGCGCACCAGTCCGGGTGTATCGCTGTAAATGATTTGTGCCGATTCCTTGTTGACAATCCCCAGGATTCTGTGGCGTGTGGTTTGCGCCTTCGGGTTGACTACGCTGAGCTTCTCACCAACCAACTTATTGTACAAGGTGCTTTTGCCCGCATTGGGCAAACCGATGATGCTCACAAATCCTGCTTTAAACGACATACCGATACAAATTACGGAATTTTGTACGCGCAGCCACGTGCTTATTTTTCAGAATCACCTGTATGCGGGTGATAAAACCCTGCGCAGCAATGTGGTGCTTATCATTCAATTGTCGGCTGCACCAAGAATGGAAGAGGCGTTTTACACACGAAATCAAGCGACCGGAGGTCGAAAAATGTATTTTTTTCTATACGTTCATCTTGGTGGTGATTACCTTAATCGTGATAGTCCAAGCCTCTGTCGGTTCTCAGGTCTATATTTGAACCTTTGATGAAAGGTATAATCCTGGCAGGTGGTTCCGGTACACGTTTGTATCCCATCACAATGGCCACGAGCAAACAGTTGATGCCGGTTTATGACAAGCCGATGATTTATTATCCACTGTCCATTCTGATGATGGCCGGTATCCGGGAAATTTTAATCATCAGTACGCCACAGGATTTGCCCGGTTTCAGGCGCTTATTGGGCGACGGCGCGCATCTGGGCTGTAGTTTTTCATACATAGAACAGCCGGCTCCCGAGGGTTTGGCCCAGGCGTTTATCCTGGGTGCTTCGTTTATCGGCCAGGATAAAGTAAGTCTGATTTTAGGCGATAACATCTTTTTTGGTGCGGACCTGCAACAACTGCTGCAAAGCCATAACGATCCTGAAGGAGGTATGATCTTCGCTTATCATGTGAGTGATCCGGAGCGTTACGGTGTGGTTGATTTTGATGCCGACATGAATGCACTTTCCATCGAAGAGAAACCCGAACATCCCAAAAGCAATTACGCGGTGCCCGGCTTGTATTTCTACGACAACGATGTAGTGGAAATTGCACGCAACCTGAAGCCTTCACCCCGCGGCGAATTGGAAATCACCGATGTAAACCGCGAGTACCTGCGCAGAGGTAAACTGAAAGTGGCCGTATTGCACCGGGGAACTGCGTGGCTGGATACCGGAACCTTTACTTCCCTGATGCAGGCCGCCCAGTTTGTTCAAGTCATTGAAGACCGGCAAGGCCTGAAGGTTGGATGTATTGAAGAAGTAGCCTGGCGCATGGGCTTTATCAACAACGAGCAATTGGAAAACCTGGCACGGCCGCTGATGAAAAGCGGTTACGGCCAATATTTAATGAATCTACTCAAATGAGCTATCATATCCTGAAATACGCAGCAATGGTGTTTTTGAGCTGCAGTATTGGAATTGTTCAGGCGCAGTTTATGCCTTTTCCCGGCATGGGAATGATGGGCATGCAAGTGCCTGGTTTAACAAATACGCCTACAGATTCTGCACAGGCGAAAAAGGCAACCCAACCGCAGCAAGAGGCAGGCGCAAACGCGCAGCCGGGTGAAAAACCTAAAACCAAAACAGAGCAGGCCATCGATACCATGGATCAAACCGTGAAAAAAGATGAGCTTACCCTGAAGCGCATGAACATCACCGCCAGCAGGCTGCGCGTGGAAAAGGAACTCGACGAACTGAAAGGCAAAGACAACCTCACGGAAATTGATCAGGAACTCATCCGCATCAAAAGTGAAAACCTGAAGCTGCTGTACGAACGTGAAAAGGCCATGCTTGCCGAGGACCTGGCCCGCTCGAAAAGCGCCTCTCGTGATTTTCCTTCGGCACGTATTTACGGTCAGCATCTGTTTCGTTCCAACAACATCAAACTGCTGGAAACCGGCGACCAGATTGCGGTTCCGGAATCTTACATCCTCAGCACGGGCGATGTGGTTCAGCTGGAAGTTTGGGGTTACCGCTACTGGAGCCAAAGTGCGGTGATCGGGCTTTCAGGCGCCATCGACATCAAAGGATATCAGAAGCTGTTCCTCAAAGGCATGACCTTATCCAAGGCCAGAAGCTATATCGCCAGCCGCCTCGGACTTGAAGATGGCAACAGTTCATTTTCCGTAACCGTTACGCGTCCAAGAACCATCACCATTCAGGTGCTTGGTGAAGTGATCAATGCCGGATCTGTTACGGTAACGGCCATCAATTCTGCCTTCAATATTTTGGCATATATGGGCGGGCCCTCGAATCTGGGCTCCATACGTAACATCTACATCAAGCGGAACGGGCAAATTGTAGATAGCCTGGATATCTATCGCTATTCCACAGAAGGGAAAGAGATTTATCTGCAAAACCAGGACGCCATCATCGTGCCGCCTTCCGGAAAAGTGGTAAGCGTGGAAGGTGGTTTGATGCGGCCCGGAAATTATGAACTCAAGCCCGGTGAAAAATTCTCAGATCTGATTCGCTTTGGCGGTGGTCTGGATCCTATTGCCTACACACGGAACATTCTGATTACCAGGATTTCTGACGATCAAACCTTTGAGCGTATCAGCCTCAATTTTGATTCGCTGCGCCGTGCCGGAAAGGATTTCGAATTGAGAAACGGGGATGTGGTTTCTTTCAAAACCATCAACGACGACTATAAAGATTACATGGTTAAGGTTTCTGGAGCGGTGAACATCCCCGGCGAATTCAAAATCCGCAAAGGCGACCGCATCAGCAAAATCCTGAAACTGTGCAATGGATTGCTTCCCAATGCCTTCCCTGATAAAGCCTTCCTGATCCGAAACAACGTGGATCTGAGCAGAAATTTCTATTATTTCTCTCCGCAGGAAGTATTGGCCAATCCGGGTAGCGAGGCCGATTTGCCGCTGGAAGAACGCGACATCATCCGCATCTTTTCACGTCAGGAGCTGCGCGATCAGTTCACCGTGGGCATCGAAGGTGAAGTCAGACAACCACTGCAAACCGACTTCGTAACCGGCATGCGTGTGAGCCAGCTGATGTTCATGGGCGGTGGCCTCAAGGAACAAGCTGAAGTGGAACGCGCATTTTTGTTGCGCGTAAACGACAAACAGGAACGGAAGCTGGTGGCTTTTTCTCCCAAAGAAGTTTTGGCCAACCCGGGCACCGATAAGGATCCAATGCTGGAACCCCGGGATATTGTAAAGGTGTTTTCGGCCACTGCGTTCAAAGAGTTCTTTCAGGTGCGCGTAGATGGTGCCGTAAAAGCGCCCAATTCCTTCGATTATTCTGAAAACATGCGCATCACCGACCTGCTGTACCTCGGCGGTGGTTTGAAGGAAGGCGCATTTCTGGATCGGGCCATCCTGACCCGTATTGATCCGTATTACCTGATCGAAACCAATACCTCGCTCAACCTGCGTGAAATCATTGAAAATCCGGGTTCCGAAAAAGACCTGCTCTTGCAACCCAGAGATGAACTCCGCATCTTCAACCGACTGGAAATGCGTGATAAACTGAAAATTACCGTTTCAGGCCAGGTACGGAAGCCCGGCACCTATGATTATTCCGACGATATCAGCCTGAAAGACCTGATCTATCTGGCCGGTGGGTTTACATACGCGGCGGCCAATGCGAAAATTGAAATTGTACGTCAGAGTGCGCCCATTGATCCGGTGTATTGGATTCCAACCAAAACACTGGTTTATACCACCACGGTTCCGGTGGACCTTTCCGCCGATAAAGAAACCGAACGATTTAAACTGGTTCCCTACGATCAGGTGTTTGTGCGCACCAACCCGGATTATGTGCCGATTAAAGTGGTTGAACTCAAAGGTGCAGTGATGTTTCCGGGAGGTTATACACTGATGGGTAACGGTGAGAAGTTGTCGTCGGTAATTCGACGGGCCGGCGGCCTGAAGCCGGAAGCTTTTCTTGAAGGCGCGTCATTTACCCGCCAACAGGACGACAGCAGCGATGTACGCGTCATCCTGGATTTAGAAAAGGCGCTGAGCAGAAAACGTTCTTCCTATAACTATACCTTGAAAAATGGCGATGTTATAGAAGTTCCCTTCGCAGAAGAACTCGTTTATATTGATGGTGCCATTAACCTGCCAGACAAAACCACGCGCATTGGTTCCTATTATGTGAGTGGCAAACGTGCAGGCTATTATATCCGCAGCCTGGCCGGTGGTTTCAGAGATGATGCCTACCGCAGAAGAATCACAGTTTCATATAAGAATGGTCGGGTGGCGCAATCGAAGAATTTTGTATTGTTCAAAGTGTATCCAAAAGTTGAAAAAGGTGCCATGGTCAATGTGCCTTCGAAACCAACAGAAGCAGAAGTTGCAACTACAGGTAAAAAGCGTTTCAATTTGGATGCAACGTTGAATTCGCTTATTACACGTTCATTATCACTGTTCTCCTTCATCGCCATGGTTCGCATTGCCACAGGGTTAAGGTAATATGGAAGATTTTCAGAGTTCTAAAAAGCCGGTCAATATATTCGAGATCCTCGAACAGGTTAAACCTGCACTTCACTATGTGCGCCGGAGGTGGTGGTTGGTCCTGCTGATTACCTTGAGTCTCAGCGCATTTATGGGCTACAGAGAATACACCAAGACCACGGTGTACGAGGCCATTAATACTTTTTTGCTGGAGGATGAAATTTTGGAAGAACTGGGCGGCGGCAGCGGTGGTACAGGTTTGTTGTCGATCCTTCAGGGACAAGGTGGAGCCACCAACAACAAGCTGGTTCTGGTTGATTTGGCGCTGAGTTATCAAATTGTAGAAAAAACGCTGCTCAACAGCTATTCCATCAACGGTAAATGGCAAAGCCTGGGCAGAAGATACATGGAGCTTACCGGACGTTTGGAAGGACTGGCTGCTGACAAAGCATATAAAACCTTTGCCCCTGATTCTACATACAAATTCGGAGTGCATCCTGCGCATGATTACCTGTTGCGGAAAATGGCCATCGAAATCTCTTCCAGTATTGTTGCGAAAACCAAAGAGTCCGGTATCATCGAGCATAAAATGGTTTTCTGGGATGAAGAGTTCACACTCGTGTTCTCCAAATTCCACATCAAGGAAATTTCAGAGTACTATACGCAGAAGCGTTTGGAAAAGGCGGCCCAGCTGCTTGCATACACAGGCCGCAAAATGGACAGTCTGGAAGCCAGGCTGGCGGGTCAGGAATACGGACTGGCCAACCTGAACGATGAAGGTTTTGGTGTGGTGATGTCCAGAGCGCGTTTGCCTGAACTGAACTACAAGCGAAACATCAACCTCATCACCAGTCAGTTTATTGAAGCAGTTACAGCAAATAACCTTGCGCGTCTGGAATACGAAAAGCGCAAACCCATGATTACCGTGGTTGATGATGCCAGGGCGCCCCTGAGAAGCAGCAGCGGAAAGCCTGTTAAAGGTGCGGTGATTGGGTTTGTGATTGGATTGTTGCTGAGTACCATTGGTGTGGGCGGAACCTATTTCCTGCGCAACATGCTGAAAGCGCAAAAGGAACAATACCAATTGGAAGCACATTCCGGCTGATGTCCCAAAGGAACAGCGTTTCCATCATTCTGCCCATAAGCGATGCGGCCGAACAGCGGCAAGCACATGCCTTGCGTTCACTGCTCACACAAAGCCACCGGAATTTTGAGCTCATCATTCCTGGACTGCCCGGAGAAAGTACCGAGGCATTGCTGGCCGGGTTCCGTGATTCACGGTTGAAGTTTCTGCCTTTAGAATCCAAGGATGCTGCGCTTGCCATGCAAACCGCATTGGCTGCAGCTACCGGAACTTTTGTCGCTGTCGCTGATGCTGCGGCCACATATCAACGCCATCGCCTGGAACTGCAGCTTCGTTATTTTGAACGGTATCCGGAAACGGATGTACTGTTTGCACCACTCGCACATCAGGGTGCCACCTATGCAGTTCCCGGCATTCACGATCCGTTGATGCTGCGGTTTCTGATGTTGTTCAGGCCCTTGGGAACCGAAGGCGGTCTGATGTTTCGTCGAAGGACAGCACTGGATAAAGGTGTTTCTGTTGAAGGTTTGTTTCACCAGCGCAACAGCCTTGCCTATGGTGTGCTCCCTGCACTTGTTGGTGCAACGGAACATAAGCTGCCTTTCGAGGTGTTGCAGGCACCGTGGGCTACAGAGGCAGTTGAGGCGCAATATGGAGCCGAAGCCGCAGCGCTGGCACGCGAACTACGCGCACCTGATGCGCATTGCACCTGGAACAAAGTGCTGATACTGGAACAAAAGGTACGGCAATGGGCGCAGCACCTTGAATCGCACGACATGGCATACGCAGCATCTTTCAGAAAGGCACTGTCCACAGCTTTATGTTTGTACATTGAAGATGCAGGGCTTCGGGGCTGGCTGCGGCAACGGTCACTATACAGCGCATATTTCAGGGCAGCAATTCCCTGGAAAAGCAAATGGCGCACAGCATTGTTTTAACAACAGAAAGTGGATACGCTCAAAGACATAAGAAAAGAAGATGAAGCATCTTTAAAAGCCTGGCTACAGGAACAGGGTGCCCAGGCTTTTCGGGCGCGACAAATCCTTCATTGGATTTGGTTTAAAGGTGCTGATTCATTTGACGTGATGAGCGATTTGTCGCTGGATTTAAGGGAAAAACTCAAGGCCCATTTTTGCTTCCGGAATGCGCATATTTCTCTGCAGCAGCAAAGCCGCGACAAAACCATCAAGGTTGCATTCAGGCTCTATGATGGAAATGTGGTGGAAGGCGTATTGATTCCTGCCGGCGGCAGAATGACAGCTTGTGTTTCTTCTCAGGTGGGCTGCAGCTTAGACTGTAAGTTCTGTGCCACAGGATACCTGAAACGTCAGCGGAATCTGGATGCAGGTGAAATCGTAGATCAGGTGCGTTTGATTGGCGCCCTTGCGCAAGAGCATTACGGCGCTGCACTGTCTAATATCGTGTTTATGGGCATGGGTGAACCTTTGCTGAATTATCAGGAAGTGGTGAAAAGCATACGGTTGATTTCCTCGCCGGAAGGATTGGGGATGTCGCCTCAGCGCATCACCGTATCAACGGCAGGCATTGCCAAGATGATTGTAAAGCTGGCCGATGAGGATTTAGGCGTGCACTTGGCATTGTCGCTGCACGCGGCCAACGACGAACGCCGCAGCGCGCTGATGCCCATCAACGAAAGCAATAACCTCGACATGCTGGCCGAGGCGCTGAGTTATTTTTACCAGAAGTCCAAAAACCGTCCCACCCTGGAGTACACCGTGATGGAAGGCGTGAATGATGATGCGGCCGAACTGTTGGAATTGGCTGCTTATGCGAGGCGCTTCCCTTGTAAAGTGAACCTCATCGAATACAATCCCATTGCGCTTGCAGATTTTAAACCCACGCAGGAACGCAAGCTGGATAAGTTTGCCGAAGGTCTTGCCAGGAAAGGCATCATAGTGAATGTGCGCAGGAGCCGAGGTAAGGATATAGATGCCGCTTGTGGTCAGTTGGCCAATAAACTCACAGGTGTGTAATTTTTCGTCGAAAACATGACCATAACCACTCAGGTTAGGCACAAGTTTTCAACATTTCAAGGCTTTTGAAAGGTCGCCTTTGGTTCGTGTACTGCGTAACTCATTGATAATCAAGGAGATAAATTTTTTTATACAACTTGATTATGCGCTCATGGATAATTAGTTTTGAGGCAATGGGCTGATGCCTTTAATGGCATGAAACGACTCTTTAAGAACATTTTACCCTCATTCTTCGCTGTTTGCCTGACTTTTACGGGCAATCAGTCACTTCTTGCTCAGTGTAGTACTTTGCAGGCTGATTTTACCTATACGGTAAGTCGTAACTGTGGATTTCCACGTTTTGTCACGTTTACAAATACTTCTACGGGCACAGGCTCAAACAGAACGCATTACTACTGGTATCTGAATGGCAACCTGCGCACACGCATCACCGGGAAGACGGGCCTGGTCATGCGTCTGGACACGCCCAGCGTTTATACGTTCACCATGATTGGTTGGGATTCTGTGGGCAGTTGCCGTGATACCCAAATCACCCGTTATACGCTTTCCTCTCCCAGATCCAGAAAGGTGTATGACCAAACCAATACGCTCACCTTCACGCCGGCCTGGTACAATTGCATTTATTCTGTTGGAACCCCGGATACCTTTTCGGTAAAAATTCAACCCAGCGATACCATCCGCAGCTATCGCATTAAATGGGGGGACGGAACAGCAGACAATACCGGAACCCGATTGCTGCGCACCCAGTCCGTATGGCATCAATACGACAGCCTTGGGGTGTTTAACATCATGGTGATTTACGACAATGGTTTATGCACCGATACTTTGTTTGGAACTGTAGCCAATGAGCGACAGCCGGTAGCGGGTATCATTGGCCCGGCCACCGGGCAGAACCAGGGTTGTGTGCCCTTAAAGGTGCGCTTCATCAACAATTCCAGCCAAAGTTCCTCGGCAACCGTGTATTCCTGGGAAATGGGTGATGGAAAAACAGTGGTCTGGCCGGCGAAAAAATTTAAGGATACCATGTTCTATACCTATACCAAATCGGTGTGTTCCGGTGTGGTAAAGGTTACGGCCAAGAATGGCTGTGGAACAAGTTTCGCCACCTGGAACCCGGTACAGGCTTCGTCGCGTGACAGCGCCATGGTTGCCCTGAATAATCCGAACAACTGCGACATTACCAAGGATTTTCAGTTCAGTCCGAAATATGTGGACCGCTATTGCCTCTTCCCCGATTACAAGTATTTCAAATGGGTTTGGGGTGATGGTACTTCCACAAACTGGACAACGTCCACCGCGCAGGTAAATAAAAAATACGCCAAGAAAGGTTCTTACAACGTACTGCTGATTGATAGCAATGGCTGCGGAAGAGATACGGCAAAATACCTCCTCGATATTGTCGATCCGCCGAAAGCCGATTTTTCGCTGTTGTCGAACGATACCGGTTGCGCGCCTTATGCGGTGAAATTCAGCAACAACAGCACCGGCGCCAGCATCACCTATAACTGGAACTTTACCACGGGAACCAGCACCCAGCAAAATCCTACCTACACGTATACCACAGCCCGAACCACACCTTACCGCATCATCCTGGAAGCAAAGAACCGCTGCGGTTCTTCTTTTGATACGGCCTTCGTGCGGGTGTTTAAGAAAACAGCACCAACCTTCGATTTAATTAATTCCGTGGGCTGCGCCCCGCTGTCTGTGCGTTTCAACAACAGAACAGATGCCAGTAACTCCATGGGCCTCAGGTATTCCTGGAACCTCGGAAATGGTCAGACTTCTTCATTGTCCAATCCGGGAACGGTGGTGTACACCACACCCGGCACCTATACGGTTACGCTGTACACTACCGACAGCTGTGGAAGGGATTCCTTTAAACGCACATTTAAAGTTTCCGGTCCGCCGGATGCAGATTTTTCAGTGGCCGCTCAGGGTGTTTGTCCGCAAATGCCCTTTGCCATCAAACATACTTCATCTACCGATGCCACCAAGTTCTACTGGAACTTTGGCGATGGTTCCACGTTAACACAAACCACGCGTACCGACGTGCTGAAGAAATACGACAGCCTGAGAACCTATACCGTTCGTCTGGTTGCCGAAAATCCTGCACTGTGTCGTGATACCATTACCAAGAATATCCGGATCAATCCAAATCCAAGTGTAAACTTTACCATGAGCAGCGCGGCCGGTTGCGGGCCGTTTACGCCTTCGTTTACCAATAATTCGCTGCATCAGGGATCCAAACCCATTGACTCCATGCGGTTTGTATGGACCTTTGGTGCTTCAGGCCGCAGTGTTGCAAGAGATACGAGCTTTTCTTTTGTGGCTTCCCGCACCAAAGACACGGTGCATACCGTGAAGTTGCTGGGTATAAACTCCTGGGGCTGCAAGGATTCAATATCCAAAACAGTGCGCGTTTATCCCAATCCGACCGCGCGTTTCAACCTCAGCAAGAGCGAGGGATGCGGACCTTTGGACATCAATACCGATAACTTCTCCATACCAAACGATACCGGCTCTATTTACATCATGAGTTTCCGGTGGAAGTTGCGGAACAATGTAACGGCCGTTTCCAGAGACAGCAGCGTGCGTCTTACGGCGAGCAAAACCAAAGATACCCTGCACCGCATCGTATTGTATGCATATTCGGAACATGGTTGCCTGGACAGCGCCGCGACAACGGTTCGTGTTTACCCCAATCCGAAGATGGCCTTCACACCCAGCCAGACTTTTGGTTGCCGCCCGCTTGCCGTTACCTTTAACAACCGGTCGCTGCCCATGGATACCGGTTCCATAGGCATCATGAAGTTCAAATGGTATTTCGCAGCAAAAGACACCACAGCGGCTGTGCATCCATCTTATACTTTTCGTGAACAATACCTGAAGGATACCACCTATGGCATCCGGCTGATAGGCATGACCGAACACGGTTGCCGCGATTCGGTGGTGGAATTTGTCACCCTGAGGCCCGATGCAAAATCGGTGTTCAACGCATCCACTCTTTCAGGATGCGGTCCCCTGAATGTTCAGTTCACCTTTGGCGCCCTGAACTCCAGCAGCAACCTTTGGAAAGTGAATGGACAACAGGTCGCCACGACCAAAGACCTGACGTATTCCTTTGCGCAAAGACCTATTTTCGACAGCATCTACCAGGTTGCCTTGGTGGTGGCGTCTCCTTATGGCTGCCGGGGTGATACCAGTTACAAAACCATTACGGT
This sequence comes from Bacteroidota bacterium, assembly GCA_039796915.1. Taxonomy (GTDB): domain Bacteria; phylum Bacteroidota; class Bacteroidia; order NS11-12g; family UBA955; genus REEB481. Next base: position 11,161 of record JBDKIU010000178.1, read on the forward strand.
GAAAGGCGATCCGGTAGCGGATTTTATTTCAAGCAAAGACACGTTTTGCTTCCCCGACAAAATTCAGATGTTCAATACCTCGCTGAACGCCTATCGCTATCGCTGGACGCTGGCAGCAGGGGTGCAGAGCAATCTGGTTAATCCCGGATCCTTCTTCACCAAAAGTACCAATCCGCGTCGCGATTCCACCCATTTGGTGAGTCTGGAAGCAACCAGTGTTTATGGTTGTAAGAACACCGTAACCAAAACGGTGACGGTGTTACCCTATCCGCTGGCGAAATTCAATACCGATAAACTTCAGGGTTGCGCGCCGCTTACGGTTACATTCAACAACCAATCCATCAATGCCCGCGACCAGTTCTGGTATTACGGCGATGGTTTCACTTCAGGAAGCGTGGCGGGTTCACATACCTTTTACAACCGCGGTCCCAGAGATACGGTGTTTAAAGTGGTGCTCTACACGTATTCGGCAGATTGTATTGATACCGAAGCACTGCAGCTGCCGGTGCACAAACCAACGGAAGCCATCTTTAAATACGATCGGGTTCATCCTTGCGACGCCGGGTATTTCGACTTCAACAATGAATCGTTATTCGGTCACCGCTATGTATGGGATTTTAATGATGGTACGATAGATTCATCTTTCAGCCCCAGACATTTATTTCCGGTGAGTTCTTATACCGATACGGTGTACAAGGTGAAGCTTATCAGCATCACCCGCAAGAATTGCCGTGATTCGATGATGAAAAGCATCATGCTTCCTCAACGTTTGCAGATGAACGTGCTGGATACGAATTACAGCGTGTGCATTCCGGGCGTGGTGGCCTTTCAGAACAGAACCAAAGGCGCAGTTTCGTACATCTGGAACTTCGGTGATGGTGGCGGTTCGGCGCTGCGCAGCCCTGTGTATGAATACAACAAGCCGGGCATCTACGGATATACGCTTACGGGTTTCGACCTGAACGGATGCAGGGATTCTTTTGTGAGCAAAGGCAGGGTTACGGTAGCAGAAACGCCGGTAGCCAAGATTGATTTTCTTCCCATGAAAGGGAAAATGCCCAATTCTACCATTTCCTTTTTCAGCAGAAGTACATCCATCCTTCCCATGAATTACTACTGGGACTTCAAGGATAAAGGTAACAATGTGCCCAGCACCAAACGCGATCCGTACCATACTTTCAGCGATTCAGGCTGGTATAAAGTGATGCACGTAGTGGGCAACGGCGTTTGTTTTGACACAACATTTACCGACGTACGCATCGACCCCTACGATCCGGAACCGGAATTTTCAGCCGATGTGGATAGTGGCTGTATCCCGCTGGTGGTGCATTTCAAAAACCAGACCCAGTTTGCCAATCGTTTTGTGTGGTATTTTGGTGATGGAAACAAGAGCACAGAGCGCGAGCCCACCCATGTTTATCGCGAGCCGGGCAGTTTTGATGTGACCCTGATTGGTTTCGGTCCGGGAGGGGAAAACAGAAACGAGAAGTCATCGTTTATCCGTGTGTTGCCCAAGCCTTATGCCGTGTTTCAGCTCACGCCGAAGCTCATGTTCCTGCCGAAGGCAGAGTTTTACACGCGCAACCTCACCACCAACAGTGTAAGCCAAACCTGGGAAGTGTTCAACAAAGCCGGACAATCCAAAGGAAGCAGCACACGCTTCGAACCGATGTTCCGCCTGAACGATACCGGTTTCTACGACATCAGGCTCATTTCCATCAGTAAGTTTGGATGCGCCGATACCACCATGATGCCCAATGGTGTGTATGTAAATCCTCAGGGAAGGGTTTTTGTACCAACGGCCTTCACGCCAAACAGCAACAACCTGAACGACTTGTTCCGTCCGGAAGGCACAAACCTGGCCAGGGAGTTTTACCTGTTCCAAATTTACGACCGCTGGGGCGCCAAGATTTTCGAAACCCGCAATCCGGACGCAGGTTGGGATGGAACCTACCACGGTAAACTGGCACCCAATGGTGCGTATGTGTGGCAGCTGAAGGCCCGATTCTATGACGGTGTGGAAACCGAACAGAGTGGCGTGGTAAACCTCCTGCGCTGAAGAAATTATTCGGGCTGTTTTTCGAACAGGTAACGCGCAAACTGCCTACCGGGGTTGTCGATGGGCCGAAGTATATAGCTGTTTCTTCCGGCATTCAGGTACAAGGCTTCGCTGCGGATGGAAGCGGCAACTTTGCGCCGGCGTCGCTGTCTGTAATTCCGGCTGATGTCCACATGCCAGCCATTTCCATTCCAGTGGTGCAGGGTATAAGACTCCGGGCAGGCGCCAATCATTCCGCCGCACAATTTCACGATGTGGATGGTATCGCCCGGGCGCGGCCGAACGTTGCAGCAAACCCATACACAGCGGTTGTAATGACCATCGAATCCCATTCCACTGTCGCTGAAAAATGTATCTGCAGGCATGGGCGGAATCAGCGGCTTTTGTTGGCTGTACAGTCGTGGCGCAGCTGCCAGCATCAAGAAGAGGCCCAGCGCACGAAGCCTCATCCTTTCAATTCCTTGAGTTTTTCCTTCAGCTGTTCGAGTTCATCACGCAGCCGCGCGGCATTCACAAAATCCAGTTCTTTGGCGGCGCGCAGCATTTCCTTTTCCGTGCGTTCCATGGCTTTTTGAACGCCGTTTTTGTCCATATACTGCACCACAGGATCTGCGGCAATGCGCACTTCTTCCTGTTCCACATAAGACCTGGAAGACTCCGGGATTTTCATATCGGCCACGCCGGTCTGAAGCATGATTTCTTCTCTGGATTTATAAATGGTTTTGGGCACAATGCCGTGTGCTTCATTGTAATCCATCTGTTTTTTCCGCCGGCGTGCGGTTTCATCGATGGTTCTTTGCATGCTCTCGGTAATCCGGTCGCCGTACATAATCACCTTTCCGCGTTCATTTCTGGCAGCGCGTCCTATGGTTTGCACCAGGCTGGTCTGGTTTCTGAGGAAGCCTTCTTTATCGGCATCCATGATGGCAACCAGGCTCACTTCAGGTAAATCGAGCCCTTCGCGCAACAGGTTCACGCCGATAAGCACGTCAATGGTGCCCAGGCGCAGGTCGCGAAGAATTTCCACCCTGTCGAGGGTTTTCACCTCGCTGTGGATGTAGGCGCAACGGATGTTCAGGCGCATCATGTACTTGCTGAGTTCCTCGGCCATTCTTTTGGTTAAGGTGGTCACCAGGATGCGGTCGCCCATTTGGATGCGCTCTTCGATTTCTTCCAGTAAATCATCTACCTGATTGGTGCACGGACGCACTTCAATTTCGGGGTCCAGAAGTCCGGTGGGGCGAATCAGCTGTTCCACCACCACACCTTCGCTTTCGGTGATTTCAAATGCCGCCGGCGTGGCGCTCACATAAATCACCTGATTGATCAGGTTGTAGAATTCATCGAATTGCAGCGGCCGGTTGTCCAGTGCTGCAGGCAGGCGAAATCCATAGTCCACGAGATTCACCTTGCGGCTGCGGTCGCCGGCATACATGGCGCGGATTTGCGGCATGGTTACGTGGCTTTCGTCCACAATTAGGATGAAATCTTTAGGGAAATAATCCAGCAGGCAGAACGGACGTGTTCCGGGTTCCCTGCGGTCGAAGTAGCGGCTGTAGTTTTCGATGCCGTTGCAATAACCCAGTTCGCGGATCATTTCAAGGTCGAAATTCACCCGTTCTTCCAGGCGTTTGGCTTCCAAAAAGCGGCCCTGGCTTTTGAAATAATCCACCTGAAGCACCAGGTCGTCCTGGATTTGATGGATGACGGGAAGCAGCCGCTCTTTGGGCGACACGTAAATCTTCGCCGGATAAATGGCCACTTCGTCCATGCCATACAGCTTGTTTCCGTGTTCCGGATCGAAGGCATAGATTTCTTCAATTTCATTTCCGAAGAAGATCATGCGGATGGCAAAGTCATTGTACGCCAGAAAAACATCGACCTGGTCGCCTTTTACCCTGAAGTTGCCGCGCTTAAATTCGGCGGTAGTGCGGCTGTACAGGCTGTCCACAAGCAGATGCAGCAACGTGTTTCTGCTCAGGTTCTGCCCTCGTTTCAGCCGGATGGTACTTTGTTCGAAATCGCTGGGATTTCCTGCGCCGTAAATACATGACACCGTGGCCACCACCAGCACATCTCGTCTTCCGGAAAGCAGGGAAGAGGTGGTTTTCAGACGCAGCTTCTCGATTTCATCATTGATGGCCAGGTCCTTCTCAATATACGTATTGCTTTGCGGGATATAGGCTTCCGGCTGGTAATAGTCGTAATAGCTCACGAAATACTCCACGGCATTTTCCGGAAAAAACTGTTTGAATTCGCCATACAACTGAGCTACCAGCGTTTTGTTATGGCTCAGCACCAGCACAGGCTTCTGCAAAGCGGCCACCGCATTGGCCACGGTGAATGTTTTTCCTGAACCAGTTACGCCCAGCAAGGTTTGGCAGCGAATGCCCTGGTTGATGCCTTCCGTGAGTTTCCTGATGGCTTCGGGCTGGTCGCCGGTGGGCTGAAAACCTGATACAAGCTTGAATTGGTGCATAAATGATGGGGGAAGGCTTACGCCAGTTCAAAGAAACAGCAGTATTGGGGGATTTGTTGCAGGAAGCCATGAATCATACTTATATGTATTGATTGAACTTCAAATTGTGCATGAAGCATCCACAAATCACAAACTTGCACGGCAATCTTATGTTCACGCTCACTTTTTCCTTGATGAAAAAGTAAGCAAAAAATCAAGGCTGAAAAGTATGGAAGGCCTTACGCTGGCAAGCAGGCGAATGCTATCGGTGATCTCCTCGCTTACTCAGAGCTTCCTCTGCATTTAGCGCCTGCTTGCTGCACTCCAAACCTTCCATACTTTAAGGCCGGTCCTTTTGCAATTGCCATCCTATTTAATGTCCTCAGCAATTTATTGGTGCAATTGGATGTTTTAATCTGAAGGTCTTGTATTTACTCCAAGAACAAAGGGCATTGATTTATTGCTATTTATGAGCAGGATAGGCATCCGGAGAATCACAAAACACACCTCTTTTATCCTTCAAACAATCTTCCTGCCTGCGTGCGCGTTTCTACTGCTTATCATAGCTTTGCCTTGTGAAGCGTATTGTCTTCTATTTGTTGCTGATCCTCAGCGTCGTAGCCTGTTCCAGAGATTCCATTTATCTGGGAAGGGAAGGTTTGGCGCTGAGTGAGGATACCATCCGCTTCGATACGGTATTCACCCGACTTCCCGGCACGGGTTATCCATTGTCGGTGACCAAAATTTTCCAGATCCGAAATCCGTTCAACCAAATCGTTAAAACGAACATCCGGCTGGCCGGCGGTTCCAATTCGCCGTTTCGGCTGAACGTCAACGGGCGCAACACGGTTGAACTGCGGGATTATGAAATTGGTTCCCGCGACAGCATTTTTCTGTTTGTGCAATGTACCCTGGAGGCCAATAATCAGTTCAATCCGGCGCTGGTAACCGATTCCATCTTGCTGGAAACCAATGGCAGAAAACAACAGATTCAGCTGGAAGCCTGGGGATGGGATGCGCATTATTTCCGCAGAGCTGTTTTACCCTGTGGAACTGTCTGGGCCGATCGCGACAAGCCTTACGTGTTGCTGGATACGATCATCGTGCCTCAGTCCTGTTCTTTAACCATCAAAGACGGCGTGAAAGTGTATTGCGGCATCCGCACCAGCCTGTATGTGCTGGGAACCCTGAAAGTTCAGGGAACCGCCGCCCGGCCTGTAACCATTCAAAGCGATAAAGTGGCTTATCGCTTCAGATATAGTGCAGGCCTGTGGAACGGCATCCACTTCCTGCGGGGAAGCACGAACAACGTGCTGGAACATGCCATAATCAGCCAGGGACTGATCGGCCTGCGCGTGGACAGCCTTCCGGAGAACAACAACCCGAACCTCATCCTGAAGAACTGTCGCGTGATGCATCATGGCGTTGCCGGTTTGCTGGGCATCACGGCAAAAGTGTATGCCGAAAATAGCGTGTTTGCCGACTGTGGAAGCTTTACCTTCTACGGCCTGCTTGGTGGCGATTACGATTTCAGGCATTGCACCTTTGCCAGCTACAACAGCGGTGCCGGTCGCCGTGAACCGCACGTGGCCGTGACCAATACGCTGCGCGATGGCAACGGAAACCTGCTTGATGCCCGCGATGTGAAGAGTTACTTCGTGAACAACATCATCTATGGACCCCTGGAAGATGAAATTGGCTTCGACAACAGCAACCAGGCGGTCTTCAACCACTTCCTCGAATACAACCTCATCAAAACCAAGCTGACCCAGCTGAACAACAACCAGAACATCCTGAATAAGGATCCCAGGTTTTTGTCCCTCAGCAACCATGACTACGGCCTGGATACCCTTTCAGCTGCCAAAGACAAAGCCTTGATGTTATCGCCACCCATCGACTTCGATGTGCTGGGCCGGCTGCGCAGCTTCCCGCCGGATCTGGGCGCTTTTGAAAGCCAGAAATGAAAAAGCTTCTTACCCTAATACTGGCCGCTGCTGCGGCATCAAGCTTATTTGCCCAGCATGAGCTGAAGACTGCGCAGAAAGCGGTTTCCAACCTGCAAAAAGGCAACTATAGCGCCCTGCTGAAAAGCTGCAGCGAGGAGTTTCGGCGACAGGTAGATGCCAACGCCATGAACAGCCTGATGCATCAGGTCAGCACCCAGTTCGGATCCCTGAAAAGCATCACGCTGATGCAGCAGGAATCGGTGCAGAACATGATGCAGTTCAGCTATAAGGCTTTATTTGAGAAAGACAGCCTGTTGATGTTGATTGCCGTTCAGGGCAAGACGATTACAGGCTTTTTTCTGAAGCCATTGGAACCTGTAAATGCTTATGTCAAACCGCCCTATGGAAGTGGTTTTCAGATGTCTCAGAAAGAATTCACGCATGGCGTTTCCGGGTTCCCGCTTGAGGGTCAGCTGATGTGGCCGGCGCGCTTTGATGAAACCCGCTTGCCCCTGTGCATCCTCATCCACGGTTCCGGCCCCAGCGACATGGACGAAAGCATCGGTCCGAACAAGGTATTCATGGATCTTGCCCTTGGCCTTTGCAAAAATGGAATCGGCACGCTGCGCTACAATAAACGCACCTTCCAGCATGCCAAAGCCTATGCCAACGGACAAATTTCCCTGCGTGAAGAAGTAACGGATGACGTGCGGGCCATGATTGATTTTGCCATGCAGCAATCCTGGGTGGACACCAACCGAATCTACCTGGTGGGACACAGCCAGGGTGCCATTGTTGCGCCTTCCATCATGACTTCCGACAAACGTATTGCAGGCGTGGTTCTCTTGTGTGGCAGCGCTGAGCCGCTCACATCCATTCTGCGCTATCAGCTGGGCTGGCTCGATTCCATGCAAAGTGGCCGTGTTACAGCCGAAGTCCGAAAAACGCAGCAATTGCTCGATTCTTTCCGCACGCGCGAATGGCTTCAAAGTCAGCCCGGAAACAGGCTGGTTTTGGGTGCGCCCCTGTCGTGGTGGTATGAAATAGACCATGCATTCACTCCTGAACACCTGCACCAGCCCGGCAAGCGCAGTCTGGTGCTGAATGCCGGGAAGGATTATCAGATTCCGCCCATGTTTTATGCTTCGCTGCAGGCGGGCTGTAAGGCGGGAATGATTGAAGAAGATACCATTTTCGGGGACAATTACCTGAATATCGGCAGGAGCATGGTGAGCCGCTGCCAGGCAAGGGAATACCCCGAGCTGAATCATCTGATGATGCCTTCTGACGGCAGTCTGAAACCCTCGGAATACAAACGAAAAGGCCAGCACGTGGACGAACAACTGATCCGCGATGTAGCTGCCTGGATCAGGGAACAGTAAAGCGTTGAGCTTCCGCACGTCGGGCATGGCCCAAGTGCGTTCCCGCCTTACCTTTGCCACGTAATGGAATTCAATCGCGGATCCTTAACGGATGAAGACCTGCTCAGGCTTTACCGTGCCCTGGTGAAACCCAGGATGATTGAAGAGAAGATGCTCATCCTGCTGCGTCAGGGAAAAGTGGGCAAATGGTTCAGCGGCATCGGCCAGGAAGCCATTTCTGTGGGCATGACGGAAGCGCTGCATCCTGACGAATACATCCTGCCCCTCCAC
>JBDKIU010000179.1:0-17420 GCA_039796915.1 Bacteroidota bacterium
GCTTTTGTAAAAATTTGGGGAACCACCGTAGGCGCCGTAGCCTGGAATGCTGCTACCGGCTATGCTTCATTTGAATACGAGCCTTCTTTTCGGAAAAAGGGATGGGAACTTTCACCCTTCCACATGTCGCTGAAAGACCCCAAAACAATTTTTGAATTTCCTGCCCTCAGAAAAAAAAGTGATCCTTCCCTCGACACCTTTAAAGGACTTCCCGGCCTGTTGGCTGACATGTTGCCGGATCGCTATGGAAATGAACTGATGAACCTGTGGCTGACCCAACAAGGCAGAGCTCCAGAAAGCATGAACCCTGTTGAATTGCTTTGCTTTATGGGCAACCGCGGCATGGGCGCGCTGGAATTTGAACCGGCCATCTTCAACGAACAGAAACAGGCTTTTTCGGTGGAAATTGACAGCCTGGTGGAAGTGGCACGAAACATCATGTCCCAGAAACAAGCTTTTGGCACCAACCTTAAAACAGCTGAAACCAAAGCCATCATGGACATCATCCGAATTGGAACATCGGCTGGTGGCGCCCGACCGAAAGCCGTGATTGCCTACAACGAACAAACCGGCGCCGTAAAGTCAGGACAAACCAAAGCACCTTCCGGATTTGAGCACTGGCTGATTAAACTGGACGGTGTGAGCGATGTGCAACTCGGATCTACCAAAGGTTACGGCCGGGTGGAAATGGCTTACTACCTGATGGCAAAGGATTGCGGTATTTCCATGATGCCGTGCATGTTGCTCGAAGAACAGGGACGGGCGCATTTCATGACCAAGCGTTTTGACCGGGAAGGCGGAGCCATTAAACACCATATCCAGAGTTTCTGCGCCCTGCGTCATTTTGATTACAACCTGGTAAACAGTTTCAGTTACGAACAACTGTTTCAAACCATGAGGGAACTGAAATTACCCTATTCGGCTACCGAACAGCTGTTTCGCAGAATGGTCTTCAATGTGCTGGCCCGAAATTGCGATGACCACACCAAGAACTTCGCATTCCGCCTCAGGCAGGGCGGAACATGGGAACTGGCACCGGCCTACGACATCTGTCATGCCTACCAGCCACAACACCAATGGGTAAGCCAACATGCCCTGAGCATCAATGGAAAGCGCACCAACATCCAAAAAGAGGATTTGCTGGCCGTTGGGAAACAGGCAAATGTGAAGTATGCAGCAGCCGTGGTGGAGGAAGTAAATCGTGCGGTGCGTCAATGGAAAACCTATGCTGATGCGGTGAAAGTGGCCCCTGATCTTCGTGATGAAATTGCGGACACACTGATCCACTTTTCATAAAAGCGTGCATCCGGACTAACCAAAACAGGAAGCACTTCCCTCAAGGTGCTGCCCAAGGAAAAACTCATCCACGCTGGCGGAAACCCGGAGCTGTAACCCTCACAATTCGCTGCACGACAACTTCTTCTGAAAATCAGCTAAGGCGCTGTTTGTGGTCAGAACTTAGCTACAGCCGCCCTTGTTCGGCTAAATTCGGCATCAACTATATGATGAACGAAGATTTTGTATTGCCTTTTGCTGCATTGAGTATGAATGATGTGAAGCGGGTAGGCGGAAAAAACGCATCCCTGGGTGAAATGTATCAGGGCCTGCGCGATGCCGGCATTTTGGTTCCCGACGGCTTTGCCACCACCGTGGCGGCCTTCCGTTTATTCCTTCGCCACAACAAGCTGGAATCGCCGTTGCGCCTGTTGTTTCAAAAGCTGGATACCACAAACTTTGGAAACCTGCGCGAAATCGGACAGGAGGCACGCAGCCTCATGCAGGGCGGGAAGCTTCCGCCGGAATTGACCAGCGCCATCCTGGAAGCCTACCGCGAGCTTTGCGCCCGCAACGGCGGCCACAGACCCCTGGCCGTGCGCAGCAGCGCCACGGCAGAAGATTTGCCATCCGCCAGTTTCGCCGGACAGCATGAATCATACCTGAACATTTCCGGAGAAGCACAGCTGCTGGATGCCATCAAGCGCTGCTTTGTTTCGCTGTACACCGACCGCGCCATCCGTTACCGCAAGGATCAGGGTTTCGGGCAGATGGACGTGCTGTTGTCTGCCGGCGTACAGCTGATGGTGCGCGCAGACCTTGCCTGTTCAGGCGTGGCGTTTACCATTGACCCCGACAGTGGTTTCCGCGACATGCTGTACATCAGCGGGGTTTGGGGCCTGGGCGAAAACTTGGTCCAGGGAACGGTAAATCCCGATGTGTTTCTGGTATTCAAACCCACGTTAAGCGCCGGGAAACAGGCCATCGTACACCGAAACATTGGCGATAAACACCTGAGCATGGTGTTTCGGGATGATGAAGTGATGCCCGGCGAACAGGCCGTTCGCAACCTGCCAACACCGGAATCTAAACGCATTCGGGCGGTGCTTGAAGATGCGCAGATTACGCAACTGGCCCAATGGCTGCTGCTCATTGAAAAACACTACCAGATGCCCATGGATGTTGAATGGGCAGTGGACGGCGAAAATGGCCAATTGTACATCCTTCAGGCGCGACCGGAAACCGTGCACAGCACCCGTAATCCTTACCTGCTTACGCGCTACATGCTTCAGGAATCCGGCGCCGTTTTGTGTGCAGGCAATGCCATTGGCTCGGCCATAGCCGCCGGAAGCGCAAGGCTGCTGCAACATCCTTCCGAAGGACATCTGGTGCAGCCCGGCGACATCATTGTAACCGACCTAACCAATCCCGACTGGGATCCGGTACTGAAAAAAGCCGCCGGCATCGTCACCAACCGGGGCGGCCGCACCAGTCATGCCTCCATTGTGGCCAGGGAACTCGGCGTTCCTGCGATTGTTGGAACCGGTAACGCCACAACCGTTATGACCACAGGACAAGAAATCACGCTGGATTGCAGCTCCGGGCAAACCGGACAGGTACTGGACGGGCGGGCGGTCTGGCAAAAAGAAGAATTGGACCTGAAATCTATTCCGATGCCTAATACCGCGCCCATGCTGATTCTTGGTGATCCGGAGCAGGCCATGAGTCTTGCGGCGTATCCAAGTAAAGGTGTGGGTTTGCTTCGCATGGAATTCATCATCAGCAACAGCATACGCATTCACCCCATGGCGTTGCTGCGTCATCAGACCCTGAAAGATGAGGAAGCCAAAAAGTACATCGATGCGCACTGCGCGGCGTATCCGGACAAACGGACATATTTCACCCAAAAATTATCGGAAGCTGTGGGACTGATTGCCGCAGCCTTTTATCCACGTGATGTGGTGGTGCGCATGAGCGACTTCAAAAGCAACGAATACGCCAACCTGATTGGGGGCAAAGAATTTGAACAGGCCGAAGAAAACCCGATGCTGGGCTTCCGCGGGGCCGCGCGTTACCTGCATCCGGCCTACAGCGAAGCATTTGCCCTGGAATGTGCAGCAATGAACATCGTGCGGAAGGATATGGGCCTGAGCAATGTAAAACTGATGATTCCTTTTTGCCGCACCCCAGAAGAAGGAAAAGCCGTGCTGGAGCTGATGGCTTCCCACGGACTGAAGCGGGGCGAACAAGGACTGCAAGTGCTGGTGATGTGTGAAATACCAAGCAATGTGCTGCTGGCCAAGGAATTCGCTCAGCTTTTCGACGGCTTTTCCATTGGCTCCAACGACCTGACCCAGCTCACCCTGGGAATTGACCGCGACAATGCCACGCTGGCACCCTTGTTTCATGAGCATCATCCGGCGCTGAGGTCGATGATTGCATTGCTTATGGAACAGCTGAAAGGGCAAAACATTCCGGTTGGATTGTGCGGGCAGGCGCCGAGCGACATTCCGGAATTCACACAGTTTCTGGTGGCACAGGGCTTGAGCAGTATATCGTTCAATCCTGACGCCCTGTTGCGCGGCATCACCCTGATGAACGAAGCAGAGGCTTCTGCCGGCCAGGGCAAGCGCCGAACCTGAATGGGACCTGAGGCGAACAAAATCAGCACTTGAGGGTTAATAAAAAGAAGCGAAAGCCGCGCAGAACCTAGAATTTCCTTCTATCTTCTGCATGAAATTGATTTGGATACGACATGCAACATTTTTTAAAGAAATTCCTCCTTTTTACCATTCTCAAACCGGCAAATCCGCTGGCATCAGACGCGCAGTACAGTGCTTACAAGTTTGCAAAAGCCTACCGCATTTTCCTGGTAAACCTGAGGCGCAACTTTAAGAGTGCGGTGCTCATCAGCATTGGCATCTTTTCGGCAGCCTTCGGCTTCAAGGGCTTCCTGCTTACAAATCATTTCATCGACGGCGGCGCAACGGGCATTTCGCTTCTGATTTCCGCCCTGACCAAGATTCCGCTGTACTACCTGATTATTGTGGTGAACCTGCCGTTCATCATCATGGCGTACCATCTGATGGGGCGCGCCTTCGCCGTAAAAACCGCAATGGCCATTTCGGGACTTGCGTTGGTATTGGCAACGGTTACCTTTCCAAATGTTACCAACGACAACCTGCTGGTGGCCGTGTTTGGCGGTTTTTTCCTGGGTGCGGGCATTGGGTTTGCCATCCGCGGCGGCGCAGTGATTGACGGAACCGAGGTGCTGGCCATCTTCCTGAGCCGTAAACTCGGAGCGACCATTGGCGACATTATTATCGGCATCAACATCCTGATTTTTGCGGCAGCTGCCCGCTTTCTGGGCGTAGAGATTGCCCTTTACTCCATGATTACCTATCTGGCGGCATCCAAAACACTGGATTTCATCATTGAGGGTATTGAAGAATATATTGGCGTAACGATTGTTTCTTCACACAGCGAAGAAATCCGTCAGATGATCATCAACAAGCTGGGACGTGGCGTTACCGTGTACCAGGGCAAACGTGGCTATGGACGGAAAGGCGAAACGCGCGAAGTGGAAATTCTATATACCGTAATCACCCGTCTGGAAGTGAACAAGCTCAATACCGAGCTGGCTAAAATTGCACCCTCCGCATTTGTGGTGATGCACAGCGTGAAGGACACCAAAGGTGGCATGATCAAACGCAGACCGCTGAAACATTGATGCTGCTTGCCGGGTTTCAGCGACGCACCTTCAGCGCTTCCGGTGAAACGCGATGCCGATGCCCGCGCCCGGGTACCAGTGATTCAGGGGTTCTTCCTTAAAGAACAGAAAATCCCGGCCTGTTTCCGCAGCAAATCGGACCAGCTTGTCGGTAGCATGTGCATTGTCGCCGAGCACCACCGATTGCTCATTCAATAAAGGAACAATGGTCAGGTATTCCTGATATTCATAGTCCGCGCTGTGGTCACTGTCGTTGATGAACAACCCGATGGGTTCCTTGAGCTTTTTCAGGCTTTCGATGGAATCACCGTAGAGGATTTCGCCGGCTTCACGGTACGGACCGGTGAGCATATAACCTGCTTCCGGATTGATGTCTGTACCATAATATTTCCCGGGATGGCCTTCGGCGCGGTTCCTGAGAATTCCCGCACACAACAACACGGCACCAAGGCCTTTGTCCACGCCGGTTTCCACCACTACCGCAGGTTTCAGCGCACGCAACAGGGCGTACCAACCTAAACGACGTGCAAAACGCACTTCGGCATCGGCAAAGTGGCGGTGTTCCGAATGGCGAATGCTGTTCAGGATAGACGCTTTCAAGGCTTCATCCTGTTCGGCTTCCTGCATATACTTCAATAGCGTTTGGCGATCCTCGCCGGTAACCACAGAAAGGGTGCTGGCAAGATACTGCAGGTTGGCCGGTGCCAGCGCATAGGTATAGTTGGTGTCTTCACGCGACGTAAAACCCCAGCGCAGAATCTGTCCGTAACGGAAATTATAATAACGGGTTGCATAGCGCACCCGCTTCAGGAAGTTGATGAACCAGATTTTCTTCAGGGCAGCGAGTTTCATAGTTGGCGGTAATTCAGGCGAAATTGAAGGGTCAAAACTATTGGCGGCGGGCCGAGTTTCCAAAGGTATTGGGCCAAAACCTGTATCATTGCAAGATGAGTCCTGAATTGCTGCAGGAGGCGACAAGACTGGTACAAAGCACAGGTGCCTGGATTCTGGAACAACAGTCGGCATTGAACGAACTGGATGTACACGACAAAGGGCTGAACCAGCTGGTAAGCCGCGTGGATCGCGAAGCTGAACAACAACTGGCAGATGGCCTGAGGAAGTTACTTCCCGGCGCAGGATTTATCACAGAGGAAGCAACCGTTGCGCAGCAACAGCAGCAAGCATACACCTGGATTATCGACCCGTTGGACGGAACCACCAATTTCCTGCACGGGCTGCCCATGTTCAGTGTAAGTGTGGCATTGGCAAAAGGCCATGAACTTCAGCTGGGCATGGTACATATTCCCGCCCTGGGCGAAACATTTACAGCACAGCGGGGCGGCGGCGCCTTCCTGAACAACAAACCGATTCGCGTTTCTGAGCGCGGCCAACTCGCGCAGTCGCTGCTGGCCACCGGATTCCCATATACAGAATTTGCGCAGTTGCCGGCCTATCTGGACGTATTGCATCGGCTGATGAAAGAAACCCGCGGACTGCGCAGGATGGGCAGTGCCGCCATCGACCTGGCCTATACTGCCTGTGGTCGTTTTGAAGGCTTTTTCGAAACCGGACTTGCGCCCTGGGATGTAGCTGCGGGAATCCTTTTGGTGGAAGAAGCCGGCGGCCTGTGTTCAGATTTCAGCGGCACGGCCAACATGCTGTTCGGAAAAGAAATCATTGCAGCCAACAGTTCGGTGCATACATCCCTGAAGGCATGTATTCAGGAACACTTCAGCCATGAGCAGAACAGCTAAACTCAGCATCTGGCTGTGGTGCCTGCTGATGCTGCCGCAAGTCCATGCGCAGCAGGAATCACGCGTGCGCAGCATCGGTCCGGTCCCGCTCGATGCCGGGCAGGACTTGAGCATTCAGGTTCCTGAGCCATTCGACTGCTTTGTGCTGCGTGTACAAGGACCCACTTCACCTGCGTTTCTGCTGATGGATGGCGACACGCTCCTGCCCGACCCACACGCTCCCGATGCTTATGTGCAATTTCTTCCTCAGTTTAAAAAAGCAGCCGTAATCCAGCTGCCCGTGGCTGCGCAGCTTACCGTATTTTTCATGGAAGTAGGAAGCGTTGGTGTACAAAGTCCGGCGACCCTTCGCAACAACATGCCAGCGGTGATTCCGCAAAGTCAGTGGCGCATGGGATTGAATCCGCCGAAACCCGGACCGGTGGCTACACATACACGCCATGCCATTGTACATCACAGCGCAGGCAATACAAACGAAAGCGACTTTGTGAAGGTGGTGCGGAGTTATTACCTGCTGCATACGGAAGTAAACGGCTGGGACGACATTGGCTACAACTATTTGATAGCATCTGATGGCAGCATTTTCGCCGGCCGTGATCCGCAAGGGCTTGCCGGTGTGAAGCAGGACAATGTGCGCGGTGCACATTTTTGCGGTAAAAACGAATACACGATGGGTGTTTGCATTATTGGCGATTACACGCAGGTTCAACCTCCATTTCCCGCGGTCAACAGTTTATGCAGGCTGCTCGCCTGGAAGATGCAGGAAGATGGCCTGATTCCTTTTGATTCAGCCCGGCATCCAAACCCAAACGGAGGATTTTTAGGTACGCTGGCCGGGCATCGGGACGGATGCAGCACCGAATGTCCGGGCGACAAGGTTTATGCGCAGGTGGAAGCCATCCGGGAATGTGTGGTCTTGCGTCTCAGCAGCCTTGAATCTTTGGATCAAAAAAAACAGGTCTTTCACCTGCATCGGGAAGGCAATATGCTCCACATCAGCAGCCTGAGCGAGGAATTTGAGGCGGCAGTATTCAGTACAGACGGCAGACTCGTACAAACCGGCAAGGGCACCAACGGCAGTCTGAGCATGCACCTACACCAACCGGCTTTGTATTTCGTGCAGCTGCGCAGCAATTTGGGACTGCACTATCAGAAGCTGCCTGCGCCCTGAGCGTGGGGATTTATATACGCCTTAAGCGTCGGCCGGTGGAATAGGCGTATTTTGCGTCTGATGAAGGGATTTCTGAACAAACTGCTTGGCGCCCTTTTACTGGGCACGCGCCGGGATGCCTGGAACGAGCAGCCTTTGTATTCAGCGGTGGCGCGGCAGCGCAAAACCCTGATGCGCATCTGGCGCAACGACGGCTATCAGGATTTCGGCATTGAACGCCTCATCAGACTGTTGCTTGTGATGAGTCAGTTTGTTTTTCCCGGCCTGTATATCAAGGAATATTTCGGACGATTCGGCCACCAATGGCGCATGCTGGGCGTGGAGTTCTATGTATTGGCAAAACTGGTGCTGCCGCTGTTGCTCTTCAAGCTCAACCTGACCGGAGCCGAGTGGGCGCTGTACCTGATGAGTTATATGATGGTTGAAACCATCTTATACCTCACCAGCCTGATTTACCTGACCGATGTATTAAACCGGCCCAGCAACATCCGCCGTTCCACTACGCTCATGCTGATCAACTATGTGGAACTGGGCCTGGAATACGCCGTGCTCTACTCCTACTTCAGCATCCACATCCCTGATTTTTTTGCCAAGCCACTCAGCGGCGACCTGGATGCGATTTATTTCAGCTTTGTAACATCTGCCACCGTAGGTTACGGCGACAATTACCCGGTTCATGAAACGGGACGGATGCTGGTCATTACGCAACTGTTCCTCTTTCTGGTTTTCGTTGGCCTATTCGTAAATTTCTTCACCACAAAAATCCATGATGTTCCCTATTCCAACGAAGAAGACATCAACGGCTGAGGCTGCTTCCATACCCGCAGGCAGCCATGCGCACCTCGGGCACTAAAGTGCCCGTACCTTTGCAACACGTGTTGCGCTTTTTCAGAACATACCGCCGCGAGATGAAACAGGCCCTGCGGCTGGCCTATCCCATCATTTTAGGACAGGTTGGCATTATGCTTATGGGCGTAGCCGACACCGTGATGGTAGGCAATCTGGGTCGCGAGGTTCTGGCGGCCAGCGTAGCAGCGAACAACATTTTCTGGCTGGTCTATTTCCTCGGCATGGGCATCCTGTTTGCCATCAGTCCGCTGGTAGCCATTTATTCCGGCGAAGGCCGTCCGGAGAAAGGCTACCTCAGTTACCGCGCCGGCATTTGGGTTACCGCCGGATTATCCCTGGTATTATTCGCCTTGCTGGAAGGCATCATCAGCAACATCGGCTGGCTGCGCCAGAGCAAAGAAGTGGAGCCGCTGGCCGCAAGCTACCTGCGCATTGTAAACCTGAGCGGCCTGCCCATGCTGTTGTTTGTGAGCAGCCGGCAATTCACCGACGGACTGGGCTTTACCAAAGTAGCCATGTACATCACCGGCGGAGGCTTATTGTTGAATGTATTTCTGAACTGGGTACTCATCAACGGCAACCTTGGATGCGCCGCACTGGGACTGGACGGAGCCGGCTATGCAACCCTGATTTCCCGCATCCTGATGGCCATAGCCGCCATGGCGTATATCCGTTTTGCGCCGAGCATGAAAAGCTACCATCCCGAACAGCGCTTCAGCACAAATGAAATCAGGGAAGAAGCGGGCCGTATCTTTGAAGTAGGCTTGCCCATAGGATTACAGTTTTTTGCAGAAGTAGCCTGTTTTGCCTTTTCAGGAATCATGGCAGGCTGGGTCAACGCCACACATCAAAGCGCGCATGGCATTGCCCTGAACCTGGCCAGTTTAACCTATATGGCCGCCAGCGGACTCAGCGCTGCGGGCAGCATCATGGCCGGAAATGCCTATGGCGAAAAAAACCGACGTAAGGTGCGCCGCGCAGGAAATGCTGTGATGGCCATGGTATTGCTGTACATGTTTACCACAGCCATTTTGTTTCTGGTATTCCGCGGGCCGCTGGCCCGTGCGTACACAGACGATGCGCAGGTGATTGGAGTTGCCACCGTATTGCTCATTTATGCAGCCGTGTTCCAGCTGGCCGACGGCGTGCAGGCCGTTTCCCTGGGCCTATTGCGTGGCATCAAAGACGTGCGCATCCCATCCATTGCGCTGGTGATATTTTATTGGGTTGTGGGACTTCCCCTGGGCTGGTGGCTGGGCTTTAGTGCCGGTATGGAAACAGAAGGCATCTGGATAGGATTTACGGTAGGATTATTCCTGACCGCGCTGTTTGCCTCCGCACGTTTTTATTTGCAGGTGAAAAAAGTATAAGCAACATCAAGCACATGCAACTGATACGCACCTACTTCCCCGCGGTTTGTCTGGCATTCACAGCCCTGACAGCCACTGCCCAGATTCCCAAAAAAGGAATCGTGGACATAGGCACCGGTACCTTTTTCTCGGGAAGGATGTTGCATGTGGTGGAACTTCCGCCGGATGTTCCCGGCCTGACATCCCAATTTGCTGACAGCCTGCGCCGCGTTGATCAGCCACGACTTGCCTTCAATTTCGGGATACATTATGTGAAGCCGGTAAACAACAGAAGAGCTGTTCGTTTTGGCTTCAATCTGGCCGACTATGGCTTTCGCAGGATCAAATCAGACATCCGCTTTGGCGACTGGATCCATCCTGAAATTGGCGTAGTGGCAGACAATTCCCAAACAGGACCAAGAGACGTGTACTACGACGTTCGCTACCGTTACCTGGAAGTACCTGTTACTTTTCTGTGGAATGCAGAATACCGAAACCCCATCCGCGACCTCGACATACACATCATGGCTGGCGTTGCCCCGGGCTTTCTCACCAAACATGAAACCGTGGTGCGCCTGCGCGGATTCACCACCAGCGATGGGCAGTTCACCTACCACATCCCGAACACCGGATATAAAGCCAATCCCTTCAATGTGGCACTGCTCGGCGGCGTGCGCATCGACTACGTACTGGAAAAGCGATTGCATGCCGTATTGGTTCCAACCCTCCGGCTGCCGGTATTAAACAGCAGCAGCGGCGTGTACGAACAACACCGCAGCTGGCAGTTCGGAACGGAAATCGGACTCAGCTACCGGTTGACTTCCGTCCAGAATTCACGCTGATTTCAGCCGAAAAACGACACGGATAGCGCCGCCAAAGGAAGGTGCAATCCGGAAAAAAATAAGCCGCGGTTCGGGGCACTGTGTTATTTTAGCCCCACGGAAGTAAACATCATGAAATCTTTCCCAAAGTCCTTGATCCTGTTCCTGGGATTTGTGCCGCTTTTTCTTGCACCGGTGTGTAACAAAGAGAAACTGCATACCCCAAAGCCCGGAATGGAATGGTTAAAAACCGCTGTCATTTATGAAGTAAACCTGCGTCAGTTCAGCCCGCAGGGAAACATAGGCGGCTTCATGGCACATATTCCAAGACTCAAAAACCTAGGCGTGGATGTATTGTGGCTCATGCCCGTCAACCCGATTGGCGAAAAGAACCGGAAAGGTTCGCTGGGCAGCTATTACTCCGTGCGTGACTACACGGCCATAAACCCTGAATTCGGCACACTGGAACAATTTAAAATGATGGTGCAGATGGCCCATTCGCTGGGCATGAAAGTCATCATCGACTGGGTGGCAAACCATACAGCCTGGGACCATGCCTGGATTACCGAACATCCCGACTGGTATGTAAAAGATGCGCAGGGCAAAATTGTAACACAGTACGACTGGACCGATGTTGCCAAGCTCAACTTCAAGAACAAGGCCATGCGGAAAGCCATGACCGAAGCCATGAAATTCTGGGTTCGTGAATGCGACATTGACGGATTCCGCTGTGACGTAGCCTTTTTGGTGCCCACCGACTACTGGGAAGAGGCGCGCACCGCGCTGGAACAAATCAAGCCCATGTTCATGCTGGCCGAAGCCGACTGGCATCCGGACGCACAATCCGATCCCGCAGCCTATACACAGAAAGCCTTCGACGCCAATTATCATTGGGATTTCATGCATACTTCGGCCGCCATCCAAAGTGGAAAAAAGCCGCTGCATGAACTGAAGCAGATGCTGAAGCGCGATCAGCAACGCTTTCCTGCCAAAACCATGCGGATGACCTTCCTGACCAACCACGACGAAAACAGCTGGAACGGAACCGTAAACGAAAAATATGGCGAACGCTGGGAACCCTGGTCAGTGCTTACGTACACCCTTCCCGGCAGCTTCCCGCTCATCTACAGCGGACAGGAAGCAAACCTGAACCACAGATTGCGTTTCTTCGACAAAGACACCATCAGCTGGGCCGATACCGGCTGGAACTATTGGTTCCGCACGATGAATGCCTTCAAAAAAGCACATCCGGCATTGTGGAATGCACCGCATGGCGGCAGTTTCCGTGAGTTGAAACTGGGCATGGGCGACACTTCCCGCGTGTTTGCCTTCAAACGCAGCCTGGACAACGATGAGATCTGGGTATTTCTGAATTTCGGAGATCAGCCTGCCAGCTTCAGGCTGGATGGCGAACAGTTGCCAGAACATCCTGAATATCTGTTCAACTATCCTTTGCAGGGAACACCCAAGTCGGGCTACATCCTGCCACCTTTCGGTTTTGTAATCATGACCAGGGGCGCAGCTCCGGCAAAACCAACAAGACCTTCCTTACCTTCAAACCCGGATAAACCTTGAAACTGCTCGAAAAACCCCGGCTCAGCTTCCTCCAGATCTGGAACATGAGCTTTGGATTCCTTGGAATCCAGTTTGGCTTCGCCCTGCAAAATGGCAATGCCAGCGCCATCCTGCAGAACTTCGGCGCTCACGTTGAACACCTGTCGTGGTTCTGGCTGGTGGCTCCGCTCACCGGCATGCTGGTGCAACCGCTGATTGGCTATTACAGCGACCGCACCTGGAACAGGCTGGGCCGAAGAAAACCTTATTTCCTTGCGGGAACCCTCATTTGTTGTCTGGCACTGATACTGCTTCCCAACAGCGCATCGCTGATTACCGCCAAATCGGCATTGCTCATTGGCGCAGGAATGCTGATGCTGATGGATGCGAGCATCAATGTGGCGATGGAACCCTTCCGGGCATTGGTAGCCGATAACCTGCCCGACAGCCAGAATACCCTCGGATTTTCCGTACAGACTGCGCTGATTGGCGTGGGCGCGGTAGCCGGATCGTGGTTGCCGTATGCACTGGAACGCTGGTTTGGCGTTTCTGCCTCGGCACCTAAAGGCATGGTGGCCGACAATGTGATTTACGCTTTTTACATAGGCGCAGCCGTGTTCTTCCTGAGCATCATGGTGACCCTGTTGTTCACCCGCGAATATCCACCTCGGGAATACGAACAGTACCACGGAACCGCGCAGCAGGAACACAACGGGCTGAAGCAAATTTTCACCGACTTCCGCAAGATGCCGCTTACCATGAGGCAATTGGGACTGGTTCAATTCTTCAGCTGGTTTGCCCTGTTCAGCATGTGGGTATTTACCACGCCGGCCATCGCCCATCACGTATTTCGCCTTCCGCTGGAAGACAGCAGCTCGGACCGTTTTAGAGATGCCGGCACCTGGACCGGAATCATCTTCGGCGTGTACAATGCCGTTTCGGCCATCTATGCGCTGTTTCTTCCGGCCATCGCCCGACGCTTTGGAAGAAAGAAAACGCATGCCTTTTCGCTGTTTGCCGGCGGCATCGGCTTGCTGTCCATGTACTTTGCCAACGACCAGTATGACCTGATCTACAGCATGATTGGCATCGGTTTGGCCTGGGCATCCATACTTGCCATGCCTTATGCCATCCTCGCAGGCAGCATTCCTGCCGGTAAAATGGGGATTTACATGGGCATCTTCAACTTCTTTATCACCATCCCGCAGATCATCAATGGAATCATCGGCGGCCCGATTGTGAAATACATGTACGGCAATCAGGCCATTTACGCGCTGGTGATTGCCGGATTTTTGATGCTGTGTGCCGCCCTGACCGTGCTTTACGTACAGGACAACCGCAACATCAGGGTGCAGGATGCTGCATAACATCTTTTGAGTAACTTGCTGTTGCTAAGAAGAACGCTATGATTGACTTTCTACACCCCAATTGGCTGGCCATCTTTCTGGCTACGCTTTCCACTTTTGTGGTAGGAACGCTTTGGTACAACCCCAAAACGCTGGGCAACCTGTGGATGCGGGAAGCCGGCATCGACCCCACACATCCGGATTTCAAAAAAGGCATGGGCAAGATTTTCGGAGGCGCATTTTTCATGGGCTTCCTGAAATCCTACGGCATGGCGCTGTTGCTGCCTGCAGTTCCGCACATGATTGGTGAAGGCAAAGGAGCGCTGGGCATTTTCGCCGTTTTCTTGTGCATCACGCTGATGATTACCAGCTACGGAACACATTACCTGTTTGAGCGCAGGTCGCTTAAACTGTTCCTGATCCACGCCGGACACGACCTGGCAGAGCTGGGCGTTATTTGCCTGGTCCTGTGGACGTTGATGCGCGGCTGGTAAGCTGCTGTTTCCGCAGACGCACTGCATCCATCCGCTGTTGCATCGCTGTTGCTTTGGGAAGATCTCCGGCCTGTTGATACAGGTTTCTCAGGTTTTCCAGCGCCTGCATGTTGTCGGGGTTCAGCGACAAAGCCTTCAGCAATCCGGCGCGCGCCGCTACAACGTTTTGTCGCGCCAGCTGAACCATGGCCATGGCCACCAGCGCATGTTCATGCTGTGGATCTTCCTTCAGAATTTTGCCGAGCAGCTGTGCGGCATCATCGTATTGCTTCAACCGCAGCAAAGCCTTTGCATACTCCGATTGAAAGTCAAGGTGCGCCGGTTGCAGAGCAGCCGCTCGTGCGTACCAGTCGAGGCCGGGTGTAAGATTTCCCGTTTCATCATAAGCCACCGCAATGCGGTAGGCGGTCCAGGCATCTGAACACGCATCGGCCTTCATATCCGTCGCGCGCTGCAGCAGTTTCGCATATTGTGCCGTGGCATAGAGGTAGTGAATCTGCACTGCAACATCCTGTTGTTCGACCATGCTTTTGGCACGTTCTGCATACAGATTGTTGCGCTCAAACTTCTCGTACCAGGTAATGTAGGCACGGGTTTGCATGGCTGCGTCGGGCTTGGGATTGTTCACGGCATACAATCCTGTGATGACCGGATTGCCTTTCTTTTCTGCGGAAGGTTTCCGGATGTAATGGTCGTGCACGGTTACATGCGGGATATCGCGTGTATCGCTGGGCGGCATGTGACAGGCCACGCAGTTGTTTTGCTGTTTTTGAAGTGCTGCGGCCTGTTCAGAACAACCCTTTTTCCCGGCAGCGGTATTGTGGCAATTCACGCAGGCCTGATTGAACCGTGCGGTATTGGTTTGACGCACCGACACATGCGGATTATGGCAGGTGATACAGGTGAAGTTCAGCTTTCTGTCGAAGCGCTCCAACGCCGAGCCCTGGTTGCTTTTGATGAAACAGGCGCTTTGCTGCAGCCGTTCGGCATGCCCTGCCATCACGAAATAATCTCCGCCCTCATGCTTGGGCATATATACTTCAAACACATCCGAAAGGCGCATGCCGGGGCGGAAATCTTCGAAGGTTTTTCCTGGGCGAAGTACATTATTTCCCTGCAGGTGGCAGCGCTGACACACATCAATTTGCAGCGACCAGGGCAGCTTGGCCGGATTTACGATGCTGTAATCGGTGGCAGTGCGCGTATCCACCAGAATTCCTGCTTTTTTCTGCGCAACATGCACCGATCCGGGACCATGACAGCGTTCGCAGTCGATGCCCTGAGGAATCTGCCTGAATTTATTTTGGCTGCCGGCTTCCATTTCCGGCATGGCGTTGTGGCAACTCATGCATTCCATGTCAATTTTCCTGCTGAAACGGATGTTGTTGCCCTGTTCATACCCCGGAGGCAAATCCCATTTCCCTTCCTGCACATAAAACGTGAGCGGCGCCTGGAATAAATATCCGTTGCGCGCAATCAAGTGGGAATTGGTATGATGACCGGAGCCAATGATGTAATGCAGTGTTTCGGTGCGGCTGAACACCGTGTCTTTCCCGTTCAGCCTGTATTCGCGGAGGCGCAACTGATTTCCTTCGAGAAATGGCTCATAGTACAAGTCGTTCCATGCATCGTACACGGGTGCCTGCTTGTGGAAGGTGGCTGCGCTGCGTTCTGCCGTTGCAAAGCCAAAACTTCTGCCCATGCCCGTTTGCAGGAAGCTGTCCACTTTATCCTGATGGCAGCCGGCGCAGGCCTGCAAGCCCACATATTTGGCAGAATCGTGGTGATTCAGAAACAAGGAAACGCTGTCCTGATTGCTGCTGCCTGTGCATTGACTTTGGAGCAATACCACAGATGCTGCAAAACCACACAGCAGCAAAAGAGGGAGCAGTGTCAGCCTGCGTTTCATGTTTTGGAACTGCTGCTTAGCCGCCGTAGGTGGCCTTCCACTCCATCATGCCACCAAGCAGGTTACGCACGGAGCTGAAGCCCTGCTGCGTGAGCAAGGCTTTCGCCATGGCACTGCGACCGCCCGATTTACAGTGTACAATGATTTCACGGTCTTTCCATTCGTCCCATTCCATCATGGCCACGGGCAGTTGTCCCAAGGGCACGTTTTCCGCACCAATGTTGAACTCTTCATATTCCCAGGGTTCACGCACATCAATAATGATCAGGTTTTCTCCCTGATCCATGCGTTGTTTCAGTTCCTGTACGTATATGTCTTCCATCTGTATTTTATAGTTTTTGAATCCTGAGGTTTACGAGGCGGCCATCCTGTCCCTGCAGCTGCAGCAGGTACATTCCGGCACGCAGCTGTTCGGGCAACATCAGCGAATCCTGCACCACAGGTCCGGTGGCTGTGCAACGTCCCTGCATATCCAGCAATCGGAACAGGCTGAAATGCAGCGGGCCGGAAAGATGCAGGTGCCGTCCGGAAACAGGATTGGGATAAACCTGCGTGGCCACTTCCGTGAGTTCGGGCGTGCCAAAAGTGTATTGCGATTTGAAACCCAGCAACGGACGCATCATGGGGGCACCTGACACATCCACGGGTACGCGTTCCCATTTCCCATAAAGGTCAAAAAACACGTATGGATTTGCGACATTTTTTCCCGCGAAGCGGAAATTGTTGTCGTAACCAATGTTGAGGATGAAAGGAGCCTGTTGCCTCCAGCCGATGTAAAAATCACCGGCGGGCAAGGCCAGCGCCGTATCAAACATGTAATACGTGAACTCCTGCATACTGTCGGTATAGCGCGGACGTTGAACGAATGTGCTGTACCACAGCTGGTCGCCCACATTACTCAGGGCCGGAGGTTCTGCAATACGCTTCCACACCATGAGCGTAAACGGACGGCTGCTTACATCTTCCCTGCTTCTGTTGAAAAAGGTTGAAATTCCGTGCAGCGTATCGGCTCTGTCCAGCTTGAACCGCATGGCCACCTGTCCGCGCACATTGCCAAGGAACGAGTAATCCAGTCCGAAGCCGCCCTCGGCGCTGCCATCGTCGTACGCCAGCCAGGGCGTAAAACGCTGTCGGCGTGTGATGCGGTTGTTGTCGCCCAGCGTATTGT
>JBDKIU010000180.1:0-4337 GCA_039796915.1 Bacteroidota bacterium
GACTGATGCTCCAACAACGTCAAGTCAAAAAGATGATCAGCAGCTATGTTGGTGAAAATGAAGAATTTGAGCGGCAGATGCTCAGCGGAGAACTGGAAGTGGAACTGATTCCTCAGGGCACCCTGGCCGAACGCTGCCGCGCGGCCGGCGCCGGAATCCCGGCCTTCTTCACCCCTGCCGGTGTTGGTACGGAAGTCGCCGAAGGAAAAGAAACCCGAATCTTCAACGGCAAAACCTACCTCATGGAATATGCCTTTGATGCCGATTTTGCCATCGTGAAGGCATGGAAAGGCGATACACACGGCAACCTGATCTTCAAGGACACGGCCCGCAACTTCAATCCCATGATGGCCATGGCCGGAAAAATCACCATTGCAGAAGTTGAAGAACTCCATCCTGCCGGCAGCCTCGACCCCAATCAGATTCATGTGCCCGGCATCTTCGTACAGCGTATCTTCCAGGGCAGCAACTACGAAAAACGCATCGAACAGCGCACCGTCCGCAAACGCAATTCCTGATGTTGTTCAGGTGCCTGGTTTTCGCCGCGCTATGGACCAGCGTACCTGCTTGCGCACAACCTGCTGTCCCGAAAACCGATAGCCTGGGCGGCGGTCATTTCCGCGGCTTGTTTCCCGTGCGTGAACGCGTAGTTTGGCTCAGTGGCTCTAAAGGAAGCATTTTCCGCAGCAACAATGCCGGTAAAACCTGGGTGAACTGTTCCCCTGAAAATCATGCCAACCGCGATTTCAGAGACATTCACGCGTGGAGCCGGCGTCGTGCCGTAGCCATGAGCAGTGGCGACAGTGCCGTGATCATTTCTACACGCAATGGCGGAAAAAGCTGGAACACGGTTTACGAGAACAATACACCCGGAATCTTTCTCGACGGTATGGATTTTAAAGGAAAATCAGGCGCCTGCCTGGGAGATCCCATGCCCATTCATAACGACACCGCAAGCCTGCGCTTTCTCATGCTCATCTCAGATGATGCAGGGCGAAGCTGGAAGGAATTCTGGCCAAACCTTCCTGTGCTGAACGGCGAGGCTGCCTTTGCCGCCAGCGGCACTTCCCTGGCCTACAGATTGGAAGAAAACAACGAGGTTATCCATTGGGTGAGCGGCGGCGGCGCTGTTCCGAGGTTTTTCACGTTGACGCGCCGGGGTAAAGATGTGCTGTTGAGCGACAGTACCAACATCCGGCCAATGCCAATGAAAGGCGGCGCAGGCTGGGGCGCTTACACCATGACATGGTCCGGCCCATGCGGAATTGTCCTTGGCGGACACTATCGGTATTTCCGGCAGGGCGATTCCACGGCAGTCTGGCGCAATCCGCACAATGGACAGTTTGAACCTGCCGATACCTTTCCGAACGGATACCGAAGCGGTTCCTGTTTCGACCCCAAAACAAGATATTTTTATTGCACCGGAACCAACGGAACAAACATCAGCCGAAGCTATGGACGCAGCTGGGAAAGCTTCAGCAGCGCAGGAGCCAATGCCGTTGCCGTTTGTGGCCGCTATTTATGGCTGGCCGGAAACCGCGGCAGGATACAACGCTTTACGCTACGCTGAAACAATTGCATCAAGCGTTTCTTCGCTGAGCTGAAGGCCTTTTATTCTGTGAATCAAACTACACCTGAACGTAGAGAAGACACCTGGGAACCAGGTTCAGGCAGTGAACACTGAATCTGCATAGCTGCATACGAACTTGCGCAGTGCACAAAAAAAGAACGCCGCCCGTTTCCGGAGCGGCGTTCGATGACAATCCTAAATTGGATTGATTTATTGCTTATTCAATCACCAGTTTACCGGTGCTGATGCCGGTACCGTTGCTTACGGTTACCAGATACATT
Organism: Bacteroidota bacterium; assembly: GCA_039796915.1. Taxonomy (GTDB): domain Bacteria; phylum Bacteroidota; class Bacteroidia; order NS11-12g; family UBA955; genus REEB481. The sequence goes on from JBDKIU010000180.1 coordinate 1,852, forward strand.
CCGGCTTTCAGGCCTTCTGGCTTGAAGGAAACGGTGTTTTCGCCGGCAGCGAATTTGCCTTTGGCAATGTGCTGCATTACGCGGCCATTCAGGTCTTGCAGGGTTACGGTAACGTCAGCAGCGCTGGTCAGTTTGAAATCAACAGCGATGTCGTGGCCATTGCTGGCTGGGTTCGGGTAAGGCATGCCCACAGAAACGCCGTTCTGCGTCAGATCGTTCACGGAGTAGTTGTTGGTAGAAAGCTTGAACAACACGCGTGGCGCGTAGGTGAAGCTTTGGTTCTGGGTATTGGTCCAGGTACCGCCGTAGTAGCTGTTGTTGATAGGAGCCAGGTTGCCGGTGTACAATGCGTAACGGATGCCGGTGTTTACCATGAAACCGTTGTTCAGGATACGTGCACCGCCGGTAGTTCCGGTTGGGCTTTCAGCGTAAGCGCTTGCGTCCTGAGCCAACTGGAATTCAAACTGGTTGAAACGACGGATCACATTCGGGAAGCTGCGGCAATCGAGGGTATCGAAAGGCTCAGTCTTGCTGTATGACTTGTCGCCGGGGATGTAGCTGAAGCTGGCGCCGAACCAGTTGGCACCGTTGTTAGAACCCAGCACAGTGCGGCCGATGGGCAGTTCAATGATGCCCCAGCGGCTCATGATGGTATCTTCCACATTCAGTTCTACAAACTTGCTCTGAACGGTGGTTCCGCTGGCGCGGTTTTCAGGGCGGTTGTAGTTCACAGTACCCAAACCAAGGTTGGTGTAGGTGAGCACGTCTGCACCGGTGAAGGTAGTAACGCGGATAGAGTCAACGATGGCAGGATTTGGGTTCCAGCGGCTGTACATGTACAGAAACGCGATGGAATCTACTGTGTAGGTATTCCAACGGCTCATTTTAAACGGAGAACTTTCATAAATCACGCTGCGGGGATCCATCAGCATACCCACAGAATGCCATCCTACTTCACCCAAGCCATTGGAATACTGGGTCAGGATGTTTGAATCAGGGAACATGGTAGAACGGAAGAATGTGGTTTGAGAGTTGAGCTGATCCATGCTTACAGCAGGGTCAAACCAATCAGACTTCGAGTCCCTCAGTGAGTAACTCTTCTTAAACAGGTTCTTTTCCACTACAGGTCCGGCAGGATAAGACCTGTCGTCGCGGAGGGATTGTGCTACGGCATTGCCAGCAAGGGCAGCCATAGCCAGCACGAGTACAATACGTTTCATTCTTTCTGGATTATTGCCACAATTATACTAAAAAATCATCCAGCCGTCTGTATTCATGGCAAATGGCCCATTGAATTTTATGACGTCTATTTCTGCTGCAACATTCAGATGTCGCCCTGCAACGGTCGAACCAATAACTCCTCCACCACAGAAGATTCATTCACATCCCAACAGGCTGCAATGGCTTTGGCCACAGCTTCAGGCTGTATGAAGCGCTCCGGAGGCAGATCGCTGCCCGCCCAGCTATCAGTGAGCGTGGCACCCGGCAAAACCGCCGTTACACGAATACGCGTGCCCTGTGTTTCGGCGCGCAATACCTTATTCATTCCCAGCAGACCAAACTTCGAAATACAATAACTGCCCCCATTGGGATACGCCATGATGCTAGCGGTGCTGCATATGTTAAACACATGTGCCCGTGCCGACTTGCGCAATTCAGGAAGCGACACACGGGTCAGGTGATATGGCGCGGCGAGGTTCACCGCCATCAGCTGCTCAAAAACGCCATCTGCTTCAGCCCCAACAGAACCGGGAAGAAAAACGCCGGCATTGTTCACCAGGATGTCCAATCCGCCCATACGTTCCATCGCCAGTACTCCAAAAGACTGAACCTCTTTCTTGCTGCTCAAATCCACCGCAAAGCCATGCGCCTCTACGCCATAATCGTGGCGGAGCAGCAGTTCAAAAGCATCAACGGCCGCGGCATCACGCGCACAAAACGCGATGTTACAACCCCGCGACGCGAATTCCAGCGCAATAGCCCGACCGATGCCGCGCGTAGCCCCGGTGATCAATACCCGATTCATATCCGCAAAATTGCGGGGTGACTTTATATTTACAACCTGAATGAAGTTGATTTTTGATGTGGGCCGGTACGTGCTGTTCATGCGCAACATGTTCTCCAAACCGGAACGGCTGAAGGTTTATGTGCAGCGCACCTTTGACGAGATGAACGCCATCGGCATAGGTTCCCTGCCCATCGTAGCCATTATATCGTTTTTTGTTGGCGCCGTAACTACGGTTCAAACCGCGTATCAGCTGGTTTCCGGCTTCATCGCCAAAAGCGTGATTGGCACGGTGGTTTCCGATTCTACCCTGCTGGAACTGGCGCCCACCATCACCTGTCTGGTTTTGGCAGGGAAAGTAGGCTCGCACATCGCCTCAGAAATTGGAACCATGAAGGTAAGCGAACAGGTAGATGCGCTGGAAGTGATGGGCATCAACTCCGCAGGTTACCTCGCCCTTCCAAAAATCATTGCCGGCCTG
>JBDKIU010000181.1:0-2822 GCA_039796915.1 Bacteroidota bacterium
GGAAGCGGCGCAGGGCGCAGGATTGATGCTTCTGAAGAAAAAGCGGTAATCGGAAGCCGCCTTCAAACCCGTGAAGACATGTGTACTGTCGGTATCCGCAGCTTTCCAGGTTTTCCCGGAATCTGCACTTACTTCTATGCCCAAAGCAGTTGCTTGCCTTTTCCAGCTAAAGCCCAACCGATCTGATTGCAGCGATTGCAACACCGGCGCTACGGGCAACAAACGTTGCTGTACAAAAACAGACTTCGCAGCAGCTGCCGGCCCCAGACATCCATTGGATGTTTTACTGCGCACCGTATAGGTGGCGCCGTTGACCGGGCGCGCATCCTTGAAGGAATTGCTTTTTTGAGCCGCCAGCAAGCTTCCGTTGCGATAAAACAGGAAGGAATCTGCTGCAGCATCACTGGCCGTGAGCATCAATTCTTCGTTGCTGCACAGCGAATCTGCCGACAATGACAACGCCGCCTGATTCACCGGATGCCAGATTACCTTCACAGGCTGAGCCGTGGCTGTACAACCATTATTGGCCGTAACCCGCACCACATAACTTCCACTGTCTTTCACAAAAACAGAAACACCAGATTTACCCAGCGCAGGCCAGAAATAGGTTGCGCCGGCTACGGTATTGGCCGTTAACCTGAGACTGTCGCCGGGGCAAATGCTCACGTTGTTCGGACCTCCAATAACAGCCGAAGGCGCTGTTAAAACACTGATCCGCACGGTATCTGGTCTGCTCCAGCCTTTGCTGTTGCGCACGGTAAGGATGCCCAATTTTGTACCCGCAGAGGTGTACGTAACCACAGGGTTCTGACTGCTGGAATTGTTCGGCGTTCCTGTTGGGAAAGACCATGAATACACGGAAGGGCTGTTGGTTCCGCTCCCGCGAAATTGAACTTTATATCCGGTACAGGAAGAAGCCACATCAGCGCTAGCGTCAGCAACCGGAAGCAAGGTACTGGGCGCAAGGGTGAAGCTCTTGGTATAGATGCTGTCGCCGCTGGATTGTCCGTTGTTGTTGGCGGCGTTCAGCGACACATAGAACTTCAGGTTGCCCAGATTGGATGCAGGTGCTTTCCAGTTAAAACTCCAGGACACGCTGTCTGAAACCACAGGACTTGAACCTGTATTTGTATGCTGGATATATTCCCGGGTTTTCCCGGCAACACTGGTTGTGGCGCGTTGCACTCTGGTATTGGTGGCCGTGAATGTTCCAGCCGGATCATTGGCTGCCGTAAGGCAGGTAATCTGAAAACCATAACGCGCCCTGCCAGATTCACGATAAGTAATGGTGATCGTGTAGGTGGAATCCGGAATATATCCGTTGCCCGTAAATGCTCCAATGAACCTGATTTTACTCCATTTAAGCCCGGAAGTTCTAAGGGTTCCGTTGTGGCAGCCGGAAGTGTTGCAGGTGTTTTCTCCCGGCGCTCCGGAATATCCGCCACCCGGCCCGCTGGTATTAGTGGACGCTTGGTAGGCAAACACGAGCAAGAACACAGGAATGAAGAACAGGAGTATTTTTCTTTTCATAGGGGAATGACTTTAAGGGTTCAAAACAATGATTTCGGAATCACAGACACATCCATGCTGCACGTGAACTGCCGTTGAAGAATGAAATTCACGTGCAGGCCTGAAGCGCTTTCTGCTTTTGGTCCGGAAAACACCCTTAGAAAACAAAACTTCTGCACAAAAGTTCGAACAGCACAGCAGCACTGCGGTACATGTTACTTTGCAAGTGAAACAATGCTTAAGACAGAAGGCTTCATCATTCGAAAAATCCCTTACGGCGACAACAGCGCCATACTGCGGATTTTTACCCGCGAAGAAGGATTGCTGAGTTTCATGGTGCACGGCATGCAGCGAAAGCAAGGAAGCAATGCCCCGCGCAGTCAGGTGATGAACCATGTTTCCCTGGTGTACTATCCCGGAGGTTCTTCCAGCCTGCTGCGGGTAAAAGAGATTCAGGCATCCGGAGTTTATGCGCCTTTGTTTCAGGATCCCGTGAAGGTTCAGGTATTGTTGTTCTGCGCAGAATTACTCAACCTATTGCTGGAAGAACGAGCCGCCGACCCTGCCCTGTATGGCGAACTGGAGAACTTCTACGACCAATTAAACCATACGACAAACTTCACCTTGTGGCCTTTGTGGTTCCTGTTGAACCTGCTGAAGAATCAGGGAATGGCGCCTCACCTGCATTTTGGCGCACAAACCATCGGCTTCGACCCAAATTCAGGGAACATGATTCAGGAAGAAACCCTGATAGAGCGCACGCGCTACCTCGGCCTACAGGGCTGTCATTTGGCGAAACAGTTGCTGGATGCTGACTACCAGGAACTTGCGAACATTCAAAGCACTGCTGAAGTGCGCGCAGAAACCTTAGACCAGATGCAGGCGTTTTGCGAACAACACCTGCTGCAGGGCAAAAGGTTGAAAAGCGTGGAAATTATCCGTGAGGTGCTCAGGCAGTAAGTGGCTGCTGCAACAGCTTCAGGGCCTGATCTACCATATTCACCGAGCCAATAAACAGCGGAACGCGCTGATGCAGTTCTGTTGGCTGTACTTCCATCACACGTTGGGCTCCTGTGGAAGCTTTTCCACCTGCCTGTTCTACGATGAACGCCATGGCATTGCATTCGTACACCAGACGCAATTTGCCATTCGGTGTCTTTGCCGTGGGAGGATAGATGAAAATTCCGCCCTTCAGGAGGTTGCGGTGGAAATCGGCAATCAAACTTCCAATATATCGGGCACCATACGGGCGGTTGCTGGGTTTGTCGTGTTCCTTGCAATAATTGATGTAGGCCTTCACGCCTTCCGGGAAA
>JBDKIU010000182.1:0-6893 GCA_039796915.1 Bacteroidota bacterium
CGATAAAATCCAGGGCAAAGAACTGTCGTACAACAACCTGCTTGACATTGATGCGGCCGTTCAGCTGATGCATGACTTCAGCACAGAACCCGGCGTTAGCTTTGCCATTCTTAAACACAACAATGCCTGCGGCATGGCCACCCGTGCTACAGCAGCAGAAGCGTACCTCAGCGCCTTGCAGGCCGATCCGGTTTCTGCCTTTGGCGGCATTCTGATCTGCAACAGCGCCATCGACCTGGCTGCAGCTCAGGCCATGAACGACTTGTTTTTTGAAGTGCTCATTGCTCCGGATTATGCAACAGAAGCACTGGCATTACTGGGTGGAAAGAAAAACCGCATCATCCTGCGCCAGAAAAGCAGCACGCTGCCAAGCCGCATGGTACGCAGCGCCCTGAACGGCGTTCTGGTACAAAAACGCGATGAAACGGCAGAACAGCGCCATCAATTTCAGTTTGTCACTGAACAGAAACCAGACGACGCCCAGCAATCAGACCTGGAGTTTGCCATCCGCCTGGTGAAACACACCAAAAGCAACGCCATTGTGCTGGTAAAAAACAGACAACTGCTGGCCAGCGGAACCGGACAAACCAGCAGGGTTGACGCCCTGGAGCAAGCCATTGCCAAAGCCGGGAAATTCGGGTTTGATCTGCGCGGTTCAGTGATGGCCAGCGATGCCTTCTTCCCATTCCCCGACTGCGTACAAATTGGCGCAGCCGCAGGCATCACTGCAATCGCCCAGCCGGGCGGTTCCATTAAGGATGCAGACAGCATTCAGGCCGCCGATGAGGCACATATTTCCATGGTGATGACCGGGGTTCGTCACTTCAAACATTAAGGACTTAGGAAAAAACCTGTTTCTTTCACAAAAAGGACTCAGGGAATAGGTTCCAAACACATAACTTCGCAAGTTGTTCAAACAACTCACATTTTAAGGCAAATAGGGGAATACGCATGAGCATTTTCAAATTCCTGACACAGGAACTGGCCATAGACCTGGGGACCGCCAATACCCTGATTATCCACAAAGATCGGGTGGTGGTTGACGAGCCTTCCATCATTGCACTGGAAAAAGCCACCGGGAACGTAATCGCTGTGGGCAAAGAAGCCATGCAGATGTTCGGAAAGGAAAACGAAGGCATCAAAACCATTCGTCCGCTGAAAGACGGTGTCATTGCCGACTTCCAGGCCGCCGAACACATGATTCGGGGAATGATCCGGATGATGAACAACAACAAAAGCAGTTTTTCTCCCCAGCTGCGCATGGTCATTTGTATTCCCTCGGGAATTACAGAAGTAGAAAAGCGCGCGGTGAAAGACAGTGCCGAACGTTCCGGAGCCAAAGAGGTTTACCTGATTCATGAACCCATGGCAGCCGCGGTCGGCATTGGCATCGATGTCACCGAACCTATGGGCAACATGATTATTGACATCGGAGGCGGAACCACGGAAATTGCCGTGATTGCCCTTGGCGGCATTGTTTGTGACGAAAGCATCCGCGTGGCAGGTGACGAATTCAACCTGGACATCGTGGAATACATGCGCCGCGAGCACAACCTGCTGATTGGCGAACGCACCGCAGAAAAAATCAAAATCAACGTGGGCTCTGCCCTGCAGGAACTGGACATGCCTATGGAAGAATATCCGGTATTTGGCCGCGACCTCATGACAGGCATTCCCAAGCAGATCAATGTTTCCTACGGAGAAATTGCCCGTTCGCTGGATAAATCCATCACCAAAATTGAAGACGCCATCCTGCGAGCGCTGGAAAACACGCCACCGGAACTTTCTGCAGACATCCTGCAAAGCGGCTTGTGGCTGACCGGCGGCGGTGCTTTGCTGCGCGGTCTGGATAAACGCCTGTCGCAAAAAACCAAACTTTCTGTGCGCGTGGCTGAAGATCCGCTGCGTGCCGTCGTGCGCGGAACAGGAATTGCCCTGAAAAACATCGGAAAATTCAAGTTCCTAATGACCGCCTAATTGCTGAGGCCTGACCATGAATGTCATCATTCGTTTCATCCAGGCCAATGCTTTCTATTTCTTCTTTGGCCTGCTGCAACTGATTTGCCTCTTGCAGGTGCTGCGCTTTAATTCCTACCAGCAAACCTTCTATTTCAATACGTCAAGAGGCATGGTTGGCGCTGTAGTGGCCATGCGCCAGGACGTGATGGATTATTTCTACCTCAAAACAGCCAATGAACAGCTGTTGCGGGAAAACCTGGAGCTGCGCAGAAAACTCAGCGAGAACTTCATGATTCGCGACACTGCTTCACACTACGTGCTTCGCGACAGTGGTTCGGCAGTACGCTACACCTACATTACGGCCAAAGTGGTGCAGAGCAGCACCAACAGGATGAACAATTTCATCACCCTGAATGCAGGCGCTGAAGCCGGAGTAAAGCCGGGCATGGCCGTTTTGGCGCCTTCCGGAATCGTGGGTGTGGTGTTCGATGTTTCCCCAAAATTCAGCCTGGTGCTGAGCGTACTCAATTCTAAATTCCGCGTTTCGCCCATGATTCGGGAACTGGAATTTCGTGAAGGCTTTATTTCCTGGGATGGCAAAGACCCGAATTTTGTGCAGCTAAACGGGGTGAATAAATTTGAGAAGCTCCGCAAAGGCCTGAAAGTTTATACCAGCCAATATTCACCCAACTTCCCCGATGGCATTGAAATTGGCAGCATTGCCGACTTCAGGGTTCCGGGAAACAGCAGCTTCTACGAAATCAATGTGCAACTGAGCACCTCATTTACACGACTGGGCAGCGTGTACATTGTAAAAGATATTTATCGTCCGCAGATAGATTCCCTCAACAACCGGATCGAAGCTTTTGATTAAGAATCTGCTTAAATACAGCCTGATTGTTCTGTTGCTGCTGCTGCTTCAGCTGTTGGTTTTTTCCAAACTGAACCTGGGATACATGTTCAAACCCTTCCCATACATCTGGTTCATCTTTTTACTGCCATTCAGCACCAACAGGTTCATGTTCCTGATTTTAGGCTTCCTGACCGGCTTCACCCTGGACTTCTTTTCCAACACCTACGGATTGCACGCCGCAGCCACTACCCTGCTCGCTTTTTTACGTGTACTCAGCGACCGAAGGCTGGATGTAGAAACTGCGCAGCGCGAAGGCTACGAAAGACCAAAAATTTCGATGCTGGGCTGGGGAACCTTCCTTTTTTACATTGCCGGACTGAGCTTTATTCATCATACCTTATTGTTCTTTTATGAATCCTTTCGTTTCAGTTTGTTGCCTCAGGTATTACTTACCGCTTTGTTAAGTACCGGAGGAACCGTGGCGGCCATCTTCTTGCTGGAAGCCGTATTTGCCAAACGCCGATCCTGATGAATCCGCTGAGCAACAGAAGATTTGCCTTCTATTTCATGTTTTCGCTGATAGGGCTGATTTTTCTGGCGCGCATTTTCTCCTTGCAGGTACTGGACGACAGCAACTACAAAAAGGCCGTAAACAATGCGCTGAAGAAAATCACCATCTATCCATCCCGAGGCATCATTTACGACCGGCACGGCAATTTGCTGGTGTACAACGGTCCTGTTTACGATTTGATCGTTTTCCCCGGCGCACTAAAAGGACTGGACACAGCGGGCATTTGCGCTTTGCTGCACATGGATCGCAAGGAATTTGACAAACGTCTGGAACAGGCACGCATCAAAGCAAAAACACAAAGGCGCAGGGACAACTCTTTCAACCGTTCAGCAACCTTTCTGGCAAACTTGCCCATTGCCGATTATACACGCATTCAGGAAAACTTATACCGCTATAAAGGATTTTATCTCGAACAAAAAACCGACCGACTGTATGGAAATCAGGCTGCAGCCCATCTGGTTGGTTATATCGGGGAAGTCACCGAGAAAATGCTTGCCCGCGATGCTTACTACAAGAACGGCGACCTTGCCGGGATTACAGGTATTGAACGCGGATACGAAAAACACCTGCGCGGAAAGAAAGGTGTACGCACTGTATTGCAAGACCGTTTTTACACCGAAAAAGGCAGCGCTGAAGGCGGTAAATTCGACAGCAGTGCCATTGCCGGACCAGATATTTTCTCCAGCATTGACCTGAATTTACAGCAGTTTGGAGAGCAACTGCTTCAGGGCAGGATTGGCAGCATTGTAGCCATAGAACCTTCCACCGGAGAAATTCTGGCTTTGGTGAACAAGCCCGACTACCGTCCGGATTTGCTCATCGGCCCAAACCGAAACAAGCATTTCCAGGAGTTGATCCGCGACCCGGGCAAACCTTTGTACAACAGAGCCATCCGCGGTGTTTATCCGCCCGGATCTACCTTCAAGCCGGTGATTGCCCTCATTGGCAGACAGGAAGAAACGCTGGCTCCCGGAACCATGCATGGTTGCGCCGGAGGTTATCGCATGGGCAGCCTGACGGTTGGCTGTCACCCGCATGGCTCACCCACCAACCTGGCACAAAGCCTTGCCATCAGCTGCAATGCTTATTACTGTCAGGCGTTCCGCGACATCATCGACAATCCGAAATACAACAACGTACGCGACGGCTGGACCAAACTGGAATCATACCTGCGCAGCTTTGGCCTGGGCACAAAAATGGGCATTGACATTCCGGGAGAAGTATCCGGAAACATTCCCAGCCTGGCGTATCTGGACAAGCGACACGGCAACAAATGGCGCAGCAGCACCATCATTTCACTGGCCATCGGACAGGGTGAAATATTGCTCACGCCGCTGCAAATGGCCAATGTGGCTGCCATCCTTGCCAACCGCGGTTATTTCTATACGCCGCATGCCATCCACGGCATCGGACCAGAAAAATTCAAACCAGACGCCTTCCGTGTTCCCCATAAGGTAATGGTTGATACCGTGTACTTCGAAAGTGTCATCGAAGGCATGGCCGACGTGATGTTGCCCGGCGGCACGGCGTGGGGTTCTGCAATTCCCGGATTAAGCATTTGCGGTAAAACGGGAACTTCCCAAAACCCGCATGGAGAAGACCACTCGTTGTTTATTGGATTTGCCCCCAGAAACAACCCGAAGATTGCCATCGCCGTAGTGGTAGAAAATGCAGGCTATGGCGCAACCTGGGCAGCTCCTATTGCCAGCCTCATGATGGAACAGTATCTGAAAGGCGAAGGCGAACCCAGCAAGGCACCGCACCTGTTGAAAAAGTTTCTCATTGTTCCAGAACCCAATGCCAGCAACACGCAACCGAAAAACCCTTAATCCAAAACTGGATTTCACCAGCGTTTTGTTGTTCACCCTGCTGGTGTTTTTTGGTTTCCTGAACATCTATTCTGCATCATCCGGCGGACAAACCGGACTTTCCATGCAGATGAATCAGGTGTACACCAAACAAGTGATCTGGATGGCCGGAGCCTTTCTGCTTATCATTTTGGTGACCTTTTCCAATCCCAACTTTTTTGAATTCACCGGTTATTTCTTCTACGGCATCACGGTCTTGCTGTGTATTGCAGTTTTACTCGTTGGACGGGAAGTTTCCGGAGCAAAGTCGTGGTTTGGATTTGCCGGTGTGGGCATACAACCGAGCGAATTTGCCAAATTCGGCACCGCCCTGGCCCTGGCTAAGTTCCTGGGGACCTACGGCGTGCGCTTCAAAGGCTGGAAGAACATTTGCATCAGCCTGGCCATCTTTCTGGTTCCCATGGCCATCGTGCTGAAGCAGAACGACACCGGATCGGCATTGGTTTTTCTGAGCTTCTTTCTGGTTTTGTATCGCGAAGGATTGCCGGGTTATGTATTGCTGGCTGCCGTTTGGCTGCTGGTTTTGGCTGTCCTTTCCATTGTATTGCTGGCCTATCAGCTCAGCCTGGTGTATTGGATTTTGCTGCCGCTGTCGGGCATTGCCCTGATTTTTTTGTTCCTGTTTCGTAAATCCAGATTCTGGATGGCGCTGACCATTGGTCTTGTATTGGCCTCCTGGGGCTTCACCAAAGTAGTTTCGTTCACCTACAAAAACGTGCTGTACGATTACCAGCGCGACAGGATTGAGATCATCCTCGGACTTAAAAAAGACGATAAAGGTGTGGGATTTAACCTCATCCAAAGCAAAATTGCCATAGGCGCCGGAAGATGGACCGGCAGAGGATTTCTGGAAGGAACTCAAACCAAAATGGGCTTTGTGCCCGAGCAACATACCGATTTCATTTTTTGCACCATCGGCGAAGAATGGGGTTTCATTGGTGTGCTGTTGTTTCTGACTGTTTATTTCGGATTGCTGTTTCGTCTGGTTTTGCTGTCGGAACGCCAAACCACCAACTTCGCCCGCGTATTGGGCTACAGCGTAACCAGCATTTTGTTTTTCCACCTGTGCATCAACATAGGCATGACCATCGGCCTGGTTCCCATCATTGGCATCCCTTTGCCTTTTGTGAGCTTTGGCGGATCGAGTTTATGGGCATTCACGCTCTTGTTGTTTACCTTTTTAAAACTGGATGAACGACGTTTGAGTTACGCATGAACCATGTGCGCATCAAAACTGCGGATGGCAGCAGCACCCTCCTGCATGAAGTTTTGGGAGAAACCTACCATTCTGCCAAAGGTGCTGTTGAAGAATCCGTTCACGTGTACATCAATGCCGGATTAAAACATCTTCAGGCACAAAGAAAAAACACCAGCCTGCACCTGTTGGAAGTAGGTTACGGAACAGGACTAAATGCTTTGCTTACCATGATTCACTCCATGGGCGTAGTTCATTACACAGCCATCGAACCATTTCCCTTACCCGAAGAGGAACAATATACCTCCCGCGAATTGCAGGCCATGGGTTACCAAATACCTGAGGATGTAGCCGCGCTCCAATGGACAGCTCCGTTGGCTGCAAAGCAGGAGGTATTCCAACGGATTACGGCACATTTTTTCCTGAGAAAGCTCAAATGTTCCTTAA
>JBDKIU010000183.1:0-5862 GCA_039796915.1 Bacteroidota bacterium
TCGACCCTATGGCAGCTGCGCAATATGCGTATTTGTGTGCGGAACTGGAACAACTGACGGGAGGGCGCAGCACCTGCAATACCAGTGGATTGCCTCCGCAGGAAGCACCGCCCACGCTGCAGGTTTTTCCAAATCCGGCGCACAGTTTCTTCACGGTACGAGGTATTATGCCCGAGGACACTTTGCGCCTCCTGGACCTGAATGGTCGTGTGTTGATGATGCAACGCGCGGAACCTACGTTCGATGTGCGCAGCCTGACTCCGGGCATCTACCTGTTGCAGTCCGGCCCAAACATGCTGCGCATCCTGGTTTCCGCTGACTAATTCAGGAATTCCACGCGTTAACTCGGCAGGAATGCATTACATCTTTCCTTGCAGGATTCTGTGCCAATACAGCCAGGGCAATACGCGTTTTTTCAGCTGATACATGCTCCAGCGTTCCTTGCTTTGGTCAAAGGGGAAGGTTTCGGTTGGCTCGTTTTCATAATTAAACTCTGCCAAAACCAACTTGCCGTAGCCGGTGATGAGCGGACAACTTCCATAGCCGTCGTAGCTGGCCGACAATGGCTTTCCTTCCATAGCTGAAATCAGATTCTCCACCAGAACCGGAGCTTGTTTGCGCACGGCAGCGCCCGTTTTGGCATTGGGCGTATTGGTGGCATCACCCAAGGCAAACACCCTCGGAAAACGGACATGCTGCAATGTATGTTTATCTACGTCAATCCAGCCCAAAGGACTCCCGGGCATGGCCAGCGGACTGTTTTTGATAAAATCAGGTGCACTTTGCGGCGGCACCACATGCAACATGTCGAACTGCTTTTCCACCTCTTGGGTCGTTCCGTCGGCATTGCTTAGGCGAAACCATGCCTTATGCGCCGGGCCGTCCACACGAATCAACTCGTGTTTAAAGTTCAGCGCGATGTCGTAACGGCGTACCGCCTTCATCAGCGTATCGGCGTATTTCTTGATGCCGAAGATGACACTTCCGGCGCTGCAAAACTCCACGTGCACCTTGCCTTTCAGTCCGTTTTTCCGGAAATAATCACCGGCCAGATACATGATTTTCTGCGGCGCACCTCCGCATTTCACCGGCGTTCCCGGACTGGTAAAAATGGCTTTCCCAGCCTTCAAACCCTGGAGCAGCTGCCAGGTATAAGGCGCATAATCGGGATGATAATTGGACGTTACACCATGACTGCCCAGGGTTTCCTTCAATCCTTCAATTTTGTGCCAGTCCAGCTGGATTCCGGGCGCAGCCACCAGCCATTGATAGCCAATACTGCCGTGTCCCGCGGTATGCACCATGTTGTGTTCGGCGTCTATCTCCGTAGCCCGGTCACAAATCCATTCCGCACCGGGCGGTATGTAATCTGCTTCCGGCCTGATGGTATCGGCCATATTAAAAACGCCACCGCCCACAAGCGTCCAGGCCGGCTGGTAATAATGCTGTTGCGATGGTTCTATAATGGCCAGACTGAGCTCCGGCTTTCTGGCGCGCAGGCGTGAAGCCACAGATAATCCGGCATCGCCACCGCCAATAATCAGGATGTCAACATGTTTCATAGCAGGTAGGGTTTGAATGGTTTGTCCTGCTTGTCCGTATGCCATTGAATCTCCGGATGCGCATGCTTCCTGAAGCAAGATGCAGTAATCCGAAATCCAACATGCCAAACATGGACATGCAAGTATTTCAAAGTACCAGCATTCAGCGGCCCGGGCCGCGTGACTGTAGTCACCGATACGGCTGCGCCCGGTCACATACGCAACTGAGATGGCTCAGCCATACGCCATGCCACCCGAACAACGGGCCGGGAAATCCAGAATGTTAATGCGCTTCCAGCCAGTTGTTGCCGTGACCGGATTCTACCAATACCGGCACATGCAGCGGAAGTGCAGATTCCATAAGCGCGCGGATTTTGGGTTCCACACGTGCCAGTTCCTCATGCGGAACATCGAACAACAATTCATCGTGTACCTGCAAAATCATGCGGGTTTGAAATCCTTCTTCCCGCAACATTTTGTGGATGTTGATCATGGCCAGCTTAATCATGTCTGCTGCCGAACCCTGTATGGGCGCATTGATGGCGTTGCGTTCGGCAAAGCCACGCACGGTCATGTTGCGGCTGTTGATGTCGCGGATGTAGCGCCTGCGGCCCAGCAGTGTTTCCACATACTCGTGACTGCGCGCAAATTCCATGGTTTCATCCATATAACGGCGGATGCCCGGAAACTCACGGAAGTAGTTGTCAATCAGGTCTTTGGCGTCTTTCCGTGGAATGCCTATGCGCTGGCTCAGACCGAAGGCACTGATGCCGTAAATGATGCCGAAGTTGACTGTTTTGGCTTGTCGGCGCATCTCTTTATCCACCTGATCCAAAGGCACACCAAATACCCGCGCTGCCGTCGCCAGGTGGATGTCCACACCCTGACGGAATGCTTCCATCATGGCTTCATCGCCGCTCATGCTGGCAATCACACGCAATTCAATCTGAGAATAGTCGCAGCTGAGCAGTGTATGTCCTGCATCCCGTGGGATGAAGGCCTTACGCACTTCTTTACCCAGATCCGTGCGGATGGGAATATTCTGCAGGTTCGGGTTATTGCTGCTCAGGCGACCTGTGGCAGCCACGGCCTGGTTGAAGCTGGTATGCACGCGTCCGGTTTTTGCAGCAACCATGGTGGGCAGCGCATCCACATAAGTGCTTTTCAGCTTCTGCAGCTGCCGGTAATCCAGGATGCGCTGCACGATTGGATGTGCCGTAGCCAATCCCAGCAAGGTTTCCTCATCGGTTTGATACTGACCGGTTTTGGTTGTTTTGGCCTTGTCGCTGAGCTTCAGCTTGTCGAAGAGCACTTCTCCAACCTGCCTTGGACTGCCTATGTTGAAGCGCACTTCTGCCAGGGCATAGATTTCCTGCTCCATGTTTTTCGCTTCCACTTCCAGCTGACGGCTGTATTCGTTCAGAAAGTTTGTATCCACGCGGATGCCTTCCTGCTCCATATCGGCAAGCACGTTGATGAGCGGTATTTCCACTTGCTGAAACACCTGATTCACCTTCCCTTCCTGCAATTCACGATGCAGCACTTCATGAAGCTGTAAGGTGATGTCGGCATCTTCCACCGCATATTCCTTCACTTTTTCCAGCGGCACATCGGCCATGCTGAGCTGGTTTTTACCTTTCTTCCCAATCAGCGTTTCGATGCTCACAGGGCGGTAATTCAGGTAATGTTCGGCCAAAATATCCATATTGTGGCGCTTGTCGGGTTCCACCAGGTAATGCGCCAGCATCGTATCAAACAAAGGACCCTGAACCTGAATGCCATAGCGACGCAGGATGAGGATGTCGTATTTCAGGTTTTGCCCGATTTTCAGGGCCGGGCCTTCGAGGGCAGGTTTGAATAAGTTCAGGATGCGCTGACTTTCGGCTGCATCTGTTCCAAAGGGAATATACCAGCCGTGATGCGGGCTGATGCTGATGGCCAGTCCTACGATGTCCGCACTGTGGGCATCCAGGCCCGTTGTTTCTGTATCGAAGCAAAACTGTTTTGCCTGCGCAAGCTTTTCAGCAAGGGCTTTACAAGCCTCGTCACCGGAGCAGATTTCGTAATTGTGCTCTGTGTCTTCGATGCTGCGCAAGGGTGCAGGCGGTTCAGCTTCTTCGGCCGGAGGCATTGTTGCTGCGGAAGGCCCTGCGGGCGCGTCGAAGAGGGAAGTTTGCATGGACGCAGACGCACGCACTTCTTCACCGCCAAACACCTTCTTGATGAGCGTGCGGAATTCCAGTTCTTCAAACACCTGCTTCAGCTCAGGCCTCACCGGATCTACGGTGATGTCAAAATCTTCCAGCTTCACTGGAACCTGTGTATCAATGGTCGCCAGGCTGCGGCTCAGGAAGGCAAGCTCTTTATGCTGTTCGAACTTTTCTTTCAGCTTACCTTGCAGTTTGTCCAGGTGCGCATAAATTCCTTCCATGCTGCCGTATTGCGCGAGCAGCTTTTGCGCTGTTTTCTCACCAACACCGGGAATGCCGGGGATGTTGTCCACCTTGTCGCCCATCAGTCCGAGCATTTCCACCACCTGTTCCACCCGTTCAATGTCCCAGCGTTTGCATACTTCTGCGGGGCCCATAATTTCAAATTCGTTGCCCATGCGTGCCGGCTTGAAGATGAATACATTGTGCCGTACCAACTGCCCGAAATCTTTGTCGGGCGTCATCATATACACTTCATAACCCTGATCAGCAGCCTGCCAGGCCAGCGTTCCGATGATGTCGTCGGCTTCGTAACCGTCTTTGGTGATGATGGGAATGCCAAAGCCTTCGATGATGCGGAAGATGTACGGAATACTCGCAGCCAGGTCTTCGGGCATGGCTTCACGATGCGCCTTGTAATGTTCGTAAGCTTCATGACGCGCCGTGGGCGCATCCGTATCAAAAACAACCGCCAGATGACTGGGTTTTTGGTTGTTCAGCACGTCCAGCAGCGTATTGGTAAATCCGAACATCGCGCTGGCATTGATGCCGGTGCTGGTGATGCGCGGATTTTGGCTGAAAGCAAAGAATGCGCGGTAGATAAGCGCCATGCCGTCCAGCAGAAATAATTTTTGATCAGCCATGATTGGAGGGGTAAAGATAAGCCCCTACCGGGAATCCAAAGGTCCGCGCCTACCAGTATTCTTCAGGGTGTTGTTGTTTGAAGCGGCGCAGGGCTGCCACAAAATCCACGAAGGAAGGAGCTTCTGCTGTTTCCGTTTCGAGTGCTTCCAGCGATTCCAGCTCATGGTAATCGTCATCCTCATCCTCCGCCCTGTCATCCTGAGCTAGTTTACCCTGAGCGAAGCCGAAGGGAAGGACATCCAACGACGGTAACCCAATCCTGTTCGGAATAAAAAACACTTCGCCAATCAGCAAAGGCTCGAGCATGCTCATGGCTTGTTTTACGCCCAGCTTTTCCGGGTTGCTGAAGTCGAAACTGCCGGAGCTCACCCGGTCGGCATCGTCGCGGTATTGGTAATGCAAGCGCAGGATGGGCGTCATGATGCGGGCAAGTTAGTCAGAATTCCGGCCATGAAAAAAGCCGCCCCACCAAAGTTGTGGAACGGCCTTCATGCGGGAATTGCTTTATTTGGCGGAAATATATTGCCGGCGTAGGGCTGGCCACGACAGCAGCAAAGCGGTTGCCAGGATGCCGGCCAGCAGAAACCAAACCGGGCCTTGTCCACCGGCGGGCGGATCTTTCCGGGTATTGAAGCGCACAGGCAACATGCCTTGTTCTTCACCTTCGCTGATGCCGGGATCCATGCCGGTTTGTTCATACTTTTTGTACAGGCTGATGTCCCAGCCGGTCAGCGCGCCGAGCTCCATCAGCTCCATGCGGCGGCGGTTGGGCAATCCGCTGAGGTATTTCCGGGCTTCCGGACAACTCATGTCGCCACCGGCAGGCCAGTTGATGATGTAACGCGCCTGGTAGTTTTCGCGGTTGGAAGTAGTTGCAAACATCAAATCCTGAGGAAACTGCGCCCTGCCGTAACGCACATGCATTCTGGTGAAAAAAGCGCCGTTGCGTCCTTGCGGGTCGTTCATGTTCAGCCAGTTCACGCCTGCGCTGATGAGGTCGTTGTACTGCGGCGGATTGCCTACGCATGGATCGCATTTGATACCCCAGTTCGGGGTAACATCCCAGGCGTATTCGGTAAACACGGCATTGCGGCCTTCGTTGGCATGCTGCCTGGCGAATAAATCCGTGTAAAAGCGGTCAAAATGGGTTTTCACGAAGGTGGGCACGGTTCTGGAAGTAACCATGCGCAGGTTGCGGTAATTGGTGGTTTCCACGGCGCCGGTGCGGGTGATGGCATAGATGATCA
>JBDKIU010000184.1:0-7045 GCA_039796915.1 Bacteroidota bacterium
GAAGGGTATAACACAATATACCCAGCCAGGCCGTGGCATTGGACATGTCGGCAAATTCCACACCCCACAATGTATCGGCGGCCAGGGCCAGGTTATTGGCCACCAGCACTTTTTTACCCAAACCTATTAAGAACCGTTCCAGTCCTTCGGTAAAGCGCTTGGCATCAAAGCTGCGTTGGTCCAATTGTGCGGCAATTTGCCGGTAGCGGATAATGGGACCGGCGATGAGTTGCGGAAACAGGCTGATATACAAAGCCATGCGCACCGGATTACGCTGCACGGGCGTAACATTTCGATACACATCCACCACGTAACTGATTCCGTGAAACGTGTAGAATGAGATGCCAACCGGCAATGCAATTTCAGGGATGGTGAAGGTCGAAAATCCGCCTGAAGCCAGCACGGAATTGAGGTTGAGGGTAAGAAAACCTGCATACTTAAACCAAACAAGCAACAGCAGATTGGATGCGATAAAAAAAAACAGCGTGCGCCTGCGCTTACGTTCTTCAGAAATCCGGGCAATGGCCAGCGCGCCGAAGTAATTCAGCACCATGCTTGCCAGCAGCAACAAGGTATAATGAACGCCACCCCAGGCAAAAAAAACGAGGCTGAACAGGAGCAGCACTGCGTTGCGCGCTGCGGAAGGAAGCAGGTAATAAGCCAGAAGACACAGCGGAAGAAACAGGAATAAGAAGGTCAACGAATTGAACAGCATTCCTGTGCTTCCTGATTTATTTACGTCGCACCATCGTATTGCGGAGCAATACGTAGGCTACGACTTGCACCGTAATGCCGATGAACAGCAGCGACAGCTGCTGGGCATATTTCATAGATGGCGGCAGCAGCAATACCAAGGCATTGATGCACAGTTGCGCCAAGGCATAACAAATACTCACATTTAGGTGAGGCAACCGCGCAATATGCACCAGTCGTTTAAACAGGAAATCCCTGTGGGGAACAAAAATGTTTTGTCTGAGGATGAGCTTGTAGCCCACCGTCAGGCCCGCATCAATGCCGAAGATGGAAAACAACAAGAGGTAAATGTAATTCCCTGTATCCAGCAACAAGCAGTACATCAAATACAGGATAATCATGCTGATGGTCATGCTTCCCACATCTCCCATGAACGCCACAGCCTTGCTCCTCACATTAAACACCGACATGATCAATACTGCGATCATCATGGCAATGATGAAGTTGGTATCGGTAAATTTCAGTGGTTGTCCCTGAGGATCTAATACAAATTCGTTGAGGTAGCCAAAGCTGCCCAGAATGACAAAACTGTTCAGCAGCAGCATGCCATTGATGCCATCCATGAAGTTGAAGGCATTGATCACACCAATTCCAAAAATCAACCCGGCAACAGCCAGAACCATGAGTTCCTGATTTTGGGAACCAATGGGAAGCTCCCACAGCATCAGCATCAAGGCTAAAATTTGGAACATGAAACGCAGGGAATGTTTCAGGAAAATAAGGTCGTCGATGAAACTAACCGTTGCCAGCAACAACACCCCGATGACAAACAAATCTGGTAATTGAAACCCGCTGACAAATCCGTAGAACAGAAAAGAACAAACCAACACAATGCCCATACTGGTCATGGTTGGCGTAGCATGAGAACTACGTCCGTTAGGATGGTCGTAAAGCCCGAATTTTCTGCCTAAAACAAGATACAATGCTGCAAAGACAGATGCAGCAAGGGCGGACAGCAATAGAGACCAGTAATTCAGCACAGGAGGGTGTGATTTAAGAATTCGCCTTCAAAACTACTGAATTAATCACAAACTCATGAATATCAATACATTGCCTCGATGGCATCATGGTAATTCTGAAGAATCACTTTCCTTTTTGCCTTGAGTGTGATGGTCAGTTCACCACTTTCCACCGTAAACTGGTGACGTTTCACTTTAAAGTCTCTGATTCGGGCATATTTGGCCAATTCCTCACCCAGTACTTTCAGGTCGTCTTCAATCCATTCATACACTTCCGGTTCTTCGATAAACACGTCGGGTCGGGCGAAGTACTCATCGTTTACACCAAACTGTTTTTTCATTTCCTCCATGGCCGGAACAATCAGCGCCGTTACATATTCTTTCTTATCGGCAATGATAAACACCTGCTCAATTTTAGGACTGCGCAGGTAGGCATTTTCCACCGGTGTTGGATAGATGTTCTTCCCCATGGACGTTACCAACATGTTTTTCAGTCGATCGGTGATTTTCAGGTAGCCCTGTTCAAATCGTCCGATATCGCCGGTATGAAACCAGCCATCGGCATCAAAAACATGTGCTGTTTCGTCAGGGCGGTTCCAATACCCAAGCATGATGTTGGGGCCTTTGGCCAGAATTTCTCCTTCTTCAGAAATGAAGCTGGAATCAAAGCTGTCGTAATCCTGAATGGCGATGATTTTACCGCTGTCTATATCCTGAATAGCCACCTGCTGGCTGGGTGCCACACGACCTACGGTACCGTAAATCTGACGGTGGAACTCATTCACCGTAATGAACGGAGAAGTTTCCGTGAGGCCATAGCCTTCCTGCACCTTCAATCCAATGTTTCCGAAAAACTCACCCACATGCTGAGGCAGTGCGCCGCCACCGGAAATCATCATGCGCATGCGGCCGCCCAGTCGGTTTTTGATTTTTCCAAACACCAGCTTATCGGCAATCTTGTATTTGATTCCCAGAGCCGGGCCCGGGCTCTTGCCCTGTTCTCTGGCTTGGCGCACTTGCGCGCCAACGCCGAGGCTCCATTTAAATATCCTAGCGCTCAGCCCGCCCTTCTGGGTTGCCGTGCTCATCACCCGATCATGCACACGCTCAAGCACACGAGGCACACAAGCCATCACCGTGGGACGAACCTCGCCAATATTCTGTGGCACTTTATCTACGCTTTCCGCAAAAGCTACTCTGGCGCCGGCGTACGACGACAGAAAGTACGTGGCCATGCGCTCATACACGTGACTTAGAGGTAGAAACGAAAGGTATAAATCGTCTTTGGTTAAGGCCGGACATAATTCGAGCGCATCGTAACAGTTGCTCATGAAATTATAGTGCGAAAGCATCGCGCCCTTCGGCGTTCCGGTGGTACCGGAAGTGTAAATAAAGGTACTGATATCATCCGGACCTACAGCTTCAAAGGCGCGTTCCAGCGCTTCTTTCTTCAGAGGACGCAGCGCGTGTCCCTGCTCGAGCATGCTGGTGTAACGGATGTAGGTTTCATCTTCGGCAGCCTCCAGATTCATAATCACCTTGCGCACGCTGGGACATTCATGGGCAATTTTTTTAAACTTCCGCAGCAGGAAGTTATTGCCAACCACCAGCATCACGCTTCCAGAGTCGTTCAGAACAAAGGCTGTTTCTTCCGGCGTAAGCGTTGGGTAAATAGAAACATTCACCGCGCCAATTTTCTGCATGGCCTGATCCAGGTAATAGTAATCGGGTCCGTTGTCCAGGATCAGCGCAATGCGATCGCCCTTCTGAATGCCTTCATGCAAAAAGAAAGAAGCGATGTCGTCAATGCGCTCCAGCGCCTCACGGTAGGTAATTTCTTTCCAGGTATTGTTTACCTTCTCAATCAGGTAAGTATGGTCGGGGTGATGAATGTTGTGGGCTGCATGCAGCAGAAAGTGGTGTAAGCTTTTAAAGCCCGGATCTTTTACTGGACGTGGCATGTTCTTTTATCTTAGAGCGGTTACGCTGATTTCTACATTTACATTTTTGGGAAGCACGGAAACCTGAACCGTTTCCCGCGCCGGAAAGGCGTCTTTAAAGTACGAACCATAAACGGCGTTCACGGCGGCAAAATCGTTCATGTCTTTAAGGAAGATGGTGGTTTTGACTACGGCGCCAAAATCCAGGCCTGCCGCACGAAGAATGGCTCCTATGTTCTCCATCACCCGCTTGGTTTCTGTTTCGATGTTGGCCGTATCCAGGCTGCCATCTTTAGGGTTTATGGCGATTTGTCCGCTGCAAAAAAGCAGGTTTCCGGCCCAAACGGCCTGGCTGTAAGGACCAATGGGGGCAGGCGCTTCGCCGGTGTTTATGATTTCTTTGTTCATGCTTAATGTACCTTTGCCCTGCGATGAACATTGCCATAACTGGAAAGGAATCAGCCATAACATCAATCGTTGCAGGATTGTCATCAGGGGTCAATATTACCAAAATTGACCGAAATCATATCCCACAATCTTCCCTCAATACATTCGATGCGGTTATTGATGTGGATTTTGAAGACCATCCTGCCGTACTCAGCCATTATGCCGCACAAAACGGACCCTTGTATTTTCTGGGATGTTCCTACACGCAGCTGGAAGCCATCTTTGTGGCTCAGGGCGTAGCTCCGCATTCCGGATTTATTGGCATGTGCAATTTCCCGGGCATGCTGGAAAGAAACCTGCTGGAACTGTGCGACCCTTATGGTGCCGACCGTGCGCTGGCCGCAGAAATTTGCCGTGCATTGGGTTTTGACCACCCCGAATGGGTGCACAGCCGGGCCGGATTTGTCAGCCCGCGTATTATTTGCATGATCATCAATGAAGCCTATTACACGGTTCAGGAAGGAACCGCCGGCAGAGCCGATGTAGATCAGGCCATGAAACTGGGGACCAATTATCCCAAAGGACCATTCGAATGGTGCGCGGCCATAGGCGTGGCATCCGTATATCGAATGCTGGACGCCTTATACCGCGACACCAGAGAGGCGCGCTACAAAATTTGCCCGCTGCTCAAAACCGAATATCTGAAACAGCTTCAGGCACCCTGAGCGGATGCGCTGATGCTTTCAAGGGCGTGGCGAACCGCCTGGAAATCAGGGATTTCGCCGGCATTTTCCAAAACTTCTGCATGCCTGATGATGCCGGCAGCATCTACCACAAACGCTGAACGTTTAGATACACCGCGCATGCCAAAGGCAAAGGTTTCATACAGTGAACCGTAAGCCGCACTTACTTCTTTGTTGAAGTCAGAAAGCAGGTCGAAATTCAGTTGCTGGGTTTCTTTGTACACCGCCAGAGTGAAAACGCTGTCAACGGAAATGGCAACCACTTCTGCATTCAGGCTTTGATATTCAGACAGCCCGTCGCGCATGGCGCACAACTCTGTGGTGCAAACGCCGGTGAAAGCCTGAGGATAGAACAGGATAATCAGGTTCTTGCCTTTGAAATCAGAAAGGCTGACTTCTTTCTTATCGCTGTTGAACAGGGTAAAATCGGGAGCCTGATCGCCCGGTTTGAGTTGAATAGACATGTTTCTTTAACCAGCAATGGGTTGTTTTTGTTCGGCCTTCCTTTCCTATTGCTGTGGAATTGAATAATTTGCGGCTCCTTAAAAAAAACCAAGGCACAGGATTTGCCATGTAAAAACGGAATACACGCGTAATGCAGTGTTTACAAGGGTTTGAGGTAATAAGCAAAGTTCAGAAATTTGCCCGCACCCTGTTCAAACGGCCTCAGAACGCGAATCGTGTTCACTTTTATAGACAAACCTAACGAGCTTGTATGAAAAAACTTTTTACCCCCGTTTTGCTGACCGTCGCGATGATGGGTAGCCAACCGCTGTTCGGACAGCAATTCCTTGGAAACGTTCAGGGAAACTACAACACCACACAGGCCATGATCCAAAATCCGGCGCAGGTGTATCCGGACAGAAATCGTTTGTACATCCACTGGTGGAGTTACGGCGCAGAATTCAACAACAACTACCTGCGTTACGCAGCACCGTTCAGTTTGTGGAAGTGGAGCGCCGGAAATATTCCGGCAAGCCAGCAAAACAGATTCGGCAGGGTTCACTGGAACAACAACTGGCTGGAACCATTGGCCAATCAAAACCAGAAGTTCTTCAACTACATCAGCACCAATCAGGGTTTGTCTTTTGCCTTTCGGGTGAATCAGTCCCACGCGTTCGGATTCAGCACACGCACGGTTCAGGGCATCAGCATTACCGGCGTCCAGGAACCACTGGCGCAGATAGGTCGCCTTGGAATCCAAACGGCCGCCGGGCGCTTCCCGGGCAATGGCTTAGATAAAAATACCAGCTACCGGAACGGCGCATTTTCTATCAATACCGACAACTATCAGGAATTCAACTTCACCTTCGGAAGCACCCGGGGCCGAAAAACAGAACACTTTTGGAAGCGCGGCTTCACCGGAAGATTTATACTCGGATTCGGCGCGGCTTACGCCGGAGGCAGCAACCTGAATTACCGCTTCGAGGGACGTGACAGCCTCTTCCTGGAACAGGCTTCTTTCCGTACCGCACACTCAGGCACCGAAACCGTTCTGGATGCCCTGAATAATCCTCTGGGAATTTGGTTCAGTGAAGTCAATGGTGTGGGTTTCGGCTTTGATTATGGGTTTGTTTATGAATACCGTCCTGCAAAAGCCGGACTGCGCACGCGACACAGAGCGGACTGCTGGTATGAAAACGACCGCAACTACCGCCTGAGGCTTGGTGCCTCTCTGCGCGACGTGGGCATGATTGCCTACTTCAACGGAAGCGCCCGCAGCGCTGAAGTGAACAACCAATATTGGAGCGTAAACCGCAATCTGGTGAACAGCTATAATCCTTTTGGCGCTTCCACTTTTGAACAACTCGACAGCGGATTTACGGACAGGCTGGGCAGCGGCGTAACCAAATCAGATGCTTTTGCAACCTTTACTCCCGCTTCGCTGAATGTGCAATTCGACTACCACATGGGCGCCGGTTGGTATCTTGGTGCAAACCTTAACCAAAACCTCCGGGGAAAAAGTGGCGCCGGATTGCGCAGCATGTCACAGTTCTCTGTAATTCCGCGCTATGAAGGCGAAGACGTGGAACTGGGCATGCCCCTTTCCCTAACCGCCAACTACGAGCGTTTTGCCCTGGGCCTTTACGGCCGACTCGGGCCTTTCCTTTTGGGAACCGACAACCTGGTTGGCCTCGCCCAGATGAGCACCGGCGGCAAGATGACCGGCGCTTCGCTGTACGGTGGCTTCCGCTTCAAAATCAACCCTTGCCCCTGGTGGGTAAACACCAAAACCGATATGGTTACGCCCATCACGGATTCT
>JBDKIU010000185.1:0-24490 GCA_039796915.1 Bacteroidota bacterium
CAAATCCATGTTTTTCCAGAAGTTTGACGATGCGACGACGCGTGTAAATGCGCGCATTTGCCCAGCGTTCGTGCAGCGGACGGGGCAACCATGAAAAGAATGGAACACGATTCCAGGGAAGTAAGGGGAGTTTCGCTCCATGGGTTTCAAAAATCCACCACTTGTTGGGAACACTAAATACCGCCATGCCGCCGGGCTGTAACGATTGAAAGTAGTGTGCCACGGCATCTTCTGTCCGCAAGTGTTCAATCACTTCAAAACTGATCAGTCTGGAGAAATTGCCTGATACCGGCGTTTGTTCAATGTTGTGCTTCTGAAATTGACAATTGTCCGCCTGATATGCAGTTTTTAGCTGCTGAAAAACTGCTTCATGTTCGGGGAACAGTTCAACACCCAGGCAGGACTTGAACTCTTGGTGCAGCAACATCAGCGAGGCGCCGTTTCCGCATCCAATTTCCAACAGCTGCGCTTCAGAATTGCAGAATCCTTTCCAGGCACGTGTCAGCGCCACCCTGCGTCGGATGATCAGGTCGTCGGCGTCGGCCGGGCGTCCCAGATAATGAGCTTCGCTGAATAAATGTTCGGGTACCCGTTCCGTCATGAATTTCTTTGGGCAAAGTTACTTCAGAGTGCGGGCCTGTTAAAACCAAAAACATCATTCGTTGTTTTCCTGATACAATCTTGGGAAATCATGACTCCCTGATTAGTTTTGCACAACTCAAACACATACGCTGAACATACTTATGGCCGACAATGCCAAAATCATTCTGGAAGGTAACGAATACGAACTTCCGGTTTTCACAGGTTCTGAAGGGGAAAAAGCCATTGACATTTCCGATTTGCGGGCCAAAACAGGGTACATTACCCTGGACATCGGGTACAAAAACACCGGCGCTACCACAAGCGGAATCACATTTCTGGACGGGGAAGAAGGAATCCTGAGGCATCGGGGTTATTCCATCGAAGATCTGGCCGCCAAAGCCAGCTTTCTGGAAGTTGCTTACCTGCTGCTGAACGGCGAACTTCCTACCAGACAGCAGTTTGACGAATTTGACAGCGCCATCCGCGAGCATACGCTGGTGAATGAAGGCCTGGAAGGAATGTTCAAGGCATTTCCTACGGGAAGCCATCCTATGGGACAGCTGAGCAGCATGGTCAGCGCCCTGGGCTTGTTCTATCCAAAAAGTCTGAATCCCAACCGGCCTGAAGATGCAGTGAACCGCACCGTGTTGCGCCTCCTGGCAAAGATGCCAACCATCTGCGCCATGATTTACAAAAAGCGCAGCGGACACCCCATCATCTATCCCAAAAACAACCTCGATTACGTGTCAAACTACCTGAACATGACTTTTGCTCAGGTAACCATGGACCATTACCAACCCGATCCGGTGATTGTGGATGCCATGAATAAACTGCTCATCCTGCACGCTGACCACGAACAAAACTGCAGCGCCAGCACCGTGCGTATGGTAGGAAGCAGTCAGGCAAACCTCTACAGCAGCATCGCTGCAGGTATCGCGGCACTTTGGGGTCCGTTGCATGGCGGCGCCAATCAGGAAGTGCTTGAAATGCTGGAACTGATTCGTCAGGATGGCGGAGATGTGCAGAAATGGGTGAACAAAGCCAAGGACAAAAACGATAATTTCCGACTGATGGGCTTTGGCCACCGCGTGTATAAAAACTTTGACCCGCGCGCCAAAATCATCAAGAAAACCTGTGACGATGTGCTAAATAAACTCGGCGTGCATGATCCTGTTCTTGAAATTGCCAAGAAGCTGGAAGAAACAGCACTCACCGATCCGTATTTCGTGGAGCGTAAATTGTATCCGAACGTTGACTTTTATTCAGGGATCATCTACCGCGCCATCGGCTTTCCTACGGATTTCTTCACCGTATTGTTTGCACTGGGTCGCCTGCCCGGATGGATCAGTCAGTGGCAGGAGATGCGCCGCGAAAAGCAGCCCATCGCACGTCCTCGCCAGATTTATACCGGCGCAGTGCCACGCGAGTTCAAGTTCATGCAGGACCGCTGATTCAAAAGGAAAACACGTACAAAGCCTCGGAAATTCCGGGGCTTTTTTTATGAACCAGACTTCAGGCGAAACGTTAGCGAACGCAGCAACAGCCATCCATGACGCAACAGGGTGGGCCACAATCCGTAATGCGCGCGAAGCACCTGAAAACGCTCTTTCCAGGAACTGCGGATGCGCTGCTGAGAGATTCCGCCAAGCTCAAATCGGGACAAAGGCTGCGTGCAGCAGAAGGCTTTGGGATGTTGCTGTAAAATGCGGATGATCCAGTCAATGTCTGCCACCATTCGGTAGTTTTCGTCGTATGGTACCGCGAGGTTTCGCTTCACAACCACGCTCTGGTGGCAAATATTCATGCCATAGGCAAAGGTTTCTGGTCCGATATTCTTTGGAAGTTTCTTGGGTGTGACGCGACTCATCAGCCCAATTTCACGGCCATCCGGAGCAATAAACATGGTATCACCATAAATGAAATCTGCGCCGGTGGCTGCCGCCTGAAGCACGTTATTCAGGGTGTATTGGTCGTATAAAGCATCGCCGCTGTTCATAAACCATACATACGAACCCTTCGCAAGCGCCAGGCCTTTGTTCATGGCATGATACAGTCCCCGGTCGGATTCGCTGCTCCAATGGTCAATGAGTTGCGACTGGGCGCGTATATAGTCGAGTGTGCCGTCGGTACTTCCTCCATCCACCACAATGTATTCCAGATCCTCGCGCCCGGACTGTGCGGCAATACTCTGTATGGTGCGCTCCAAACCCTTGCGGTTGTTGAACACCACCGTGATGATGGAAATCGTTTTGGCGATATCTGCTGGACGGTTCAGGATTCCTGATCTTTGGTTTGGATGGCCCGAAGCCCAAATTCTTCGCTGAGCACTTTAAAGGTCATTTCTGCATAGTAGCCCAAGGCTTCAACAGTTTCCACCACATCTGCCACCTGCAGGTGTTCGGCAAGGCGTTTGTATTTCAACAGCACCACCTGCTCGTTCGGATTGTACGTAAATGCACCGTAGAATAGGTTCATATTCACTGCCAGCAATTCTTCCAGCAATTCCTCTTTTCTTTTTTCCGGCATGTAAAATACCGGAACGCTTACCTGAAAAACACTGAGCTCACCTTCCGGCTTGAAATAATTCCAGGGCGTAAGTTCCTGCTGATCCCATACATCCAGATAAATCTCGAAATCGTCACGAAACACCAGCCATTGCCCGGGTTCGCTGCAGCGCACCTCTTCAGGATTTACCCCCAATTGTTCCAGGGCCTGTTCAACGGTTTCAGAAGCTTGTGTGGTTATGCTCATGCGCTGCAAAGTTCGGTTTTTTGCTATAGTTCCGGTTCAGATTGTTCCTTAAAAACCTGCGGCGTAATTTCGCGACTTCAATAACTCCATGAGTATCCTTGTAAACAAGAATTCCCGCGTCATTGTGCAGGGTTTCACCGGAAACGAAGGCACCTTCCACGCTACACAGATGATTGAGTACGGCACCCAGGTGGTGGGCGGTGTTACTCCAGGCAAAGGAGGCACTACACACCTCGACCGCCCGGTGTTTAACACGGTTGAAGAAGCAGTGAAACAAGCAGGTGCCAATGTGAGCATCATCTTCGTTCCACCGGCATTTGCCGCTGATGCCATCATGGAAGCCGCCGACGCAGGCATTGAAGTGATTGTGTGCATCACCGAAGGTATTCCGGTGAAAGATATGGTGAAAGCCAAGGCGTATCTCGAAGGTAAAAAGAGCCGCCTCATCGGCCCGAACTGCCCCGGCATCATCACGCCAGGTGAAGCAAAAATCGGCATCATGCCTGGATTTATCTTCCAAAAAGGAAGCATTGGTGTGGTGTCTAAATCCGGAACGCTTACTTATGAAGCCGTTGATCAGCTGACCAAGCTGGGCATGGGCCAAAGTACTGCCATCGGTATCGGTGGCGATCCAATCATCGGTACCACCACCAAAGAGGCAGTGGAGTTTTTTATGAATGATCCTGAAACCGAAGGTATTGTGATGATTGGTGAAATCGGCGGCGGAATGGAAGCTGAAGCTGCCCGATGGATTAAAGAACATGGCACCAAGCCGGTTGTAGGATTTATTGCAGGCCAGACAGCGCCCGCCGGTCGCCGTATGGGACACGCCGGTGCGATTGTGGGCGGTAAAGACGATACCGCAGAAGCGAAAATGGCCATCATGCGTGAATGTGGCATCCACGTGGTAGAAAGCCCTGCGGAAATTGGCCAGCGCATGAAAGAAGTGCTCGGTCGCTGATTGCTCAACCAAAAAACTCCAAAGCCGGTACCTTTTGCCGGCTTTTTTTATGCCTTATTTTGCAGTTGAAGCATGTCATCGCATCACTTTGTCCGCGATTTACAGGAACCCAGCCTGATTATTGCCAATGGCGCTGCATGCGACATGGAACTGCTGGGACAACTCCTGGAATGGAATCCATTTGTGCTGGTGCTGGATGGCGCGCTGCACCGGGTTATGGAGTTGGGAATTCGCTTCGATGCCCTGTTGGGCGACTTCGACGGCATCGCCGATCCAGAAGCCTTGATGGCACCATACCAGCCTGTGCAGGTTATTCATACTCCGGATCAGGAACAGTCAGATCTGGAAAAAGGCATCGCCTGGCTCATAGAACAAGGCCACCAGGCCTGCAACATTGTTTGGGCTACCGGACGCCGTGCCGACCACAGCTTCCATAACCTGGCCATGCTTCCCAAGTTCCAGGAACACATAGACCTGGTCATGCTCGACGATTACTCCAAGGTTTTTCCTTTGAAGAAACAGTTTCGCAAGTGGTATCCCAAAGGGTTTAACATCTCGTTGATTCCGGTGCCTGAGGTAGGCGGCTTGTGTACGCAAAATCTGGAATACAATGTGGTGCAGGCGCAGTGGTCTTTGCCCTGGCGCACCGGCAGCAGCAATCGTGTGGCCGAAGACGGATTTGTGGAAATCAGCTACGCCAACGGGCATCTGCTGATGATGGAATGCTTTGATCGGCCTTAATGCCTTTCGCTAACGTTTTGATTAATGCGCTTGCAGCGCCTGCGTTATCTGCCCTGCAGCATGATTTTGATGGACTCATTTCCTGATTGTAACAGGTAGATTCCGGAAGGCAGATGGCCGAGGTCCATCAGTTGACGAGTGCCCGTCAACAGTTGTATCTGTTGAAGCTGGCGGCCCTGAACATCGTGCAGGGTGAAGTTGCGTGCCTCAGGGGAAACATTTTCTACGATGATGCGTCCATTCGCCGGATTAGGAAATACGCGGAATCCCGCAACAGCTTGGATTTCCTTCAGGCCAACCGTCGGGTCGCTGTACACATGCAGCGTGCGGTTCGTCAGGCTGTTTCCAAACACATCAAAGGCAATCTGGGCCGTATTGAATACTTCAGTCCCGGCTGCCAAATTGGGTTTCACTTTGATGCGGTAGGAGAAATAACCTCTGCTCAGCGAGTCGGATTGTTCTGAAGGAAGCAACACGCCCGGATCCATGCTGAATACCGCAATGCGTCCGTCAACCACGCGGAGGCGATAGTTGTGGCTCCAGGCTACAGTTTCCAGATATTCCACGGGCAGGTTCAGGTCAATCGTGTCTGTAATGTGGAATCTTGCCGTTTTGAATTCCGTATTGTTCCGGAAATGGATGGTATAGGTAATGAAATTGGTTTGCGGAAGGATGAACTGCTCCGGAACAGCCGATTTGGTATTGCCGTTTCCGGGATTCCCGGCAGGCGTCAGCGCGATGGTATCCAGATTGTCGCTCAAGTCAAGGTCGGAAGCGGTGAATAATGTGCCTGTGCGGATCCAGGCCTTCAGTAATTCTTGCGCCGGAAGTCCTTCGGGAACAAATACCCGCAGTTGGATTTTGGAAACCATGCCGGGCAAAAGTTCCGGGATGCTCCAAACCGCTTCCGGGCTGCTGTAGTTGCTGGCCGGAGGCTGACTGGCAAACTTCATCAGGCGTTTGTCGTGGAAGAAATGCAGGGTGGCGCCACGGATGGGATTAGAACCAATATTCTCCATCGTAACCTCGTAGCGCATGTAGCGGTCTGCATCCATTCCCGTGGGATTCAGTCCGACCAGCTTCAGGCGCAGGTCTGTTTTGTTGGGAAGGAGGCGCTGCGCCAGGTTCAGTTCCTGGGTTTCGCCCGCATGTATGTTTATGGTGGTGATGCCGCAAGCCGGTTCCCAGTGTTTTCGTGTGGCGGCAAGAACTTCATAGGTGCCCGGAGGTGCTGAAAACCTAAACCTGCCGGAAGCATCGCTCATGCATAGTTCCGTTCCCCGCGATGAACGCAGAAGTACTGCCCTGCCTTGCAGTGTAGGTTCCAAAGTGTCGAATGTGCAGTTTTTGTTGAGTTCTTGATAAATGTAGCCTTCCAGTATGCCCATTCCGGCCTCGTACCTGCAGATATGCCCGATGTTGTTCAAGTCACCCCAGAGGTAAAGTTTCTTGTTCCAGAAACTCAGGCCCTGAATATGGCCGGCTGTGTTCAGGGGCCAGGTTTGGATGGCTGGAGCAATGCTGAGCAGAACGGCATTCTTCCCGGATGATGCAAAACGACCATGTACCCATAAACTTCCGGACATGCCTTCAATGCCTTCAGGCTCGAATCGGTCAAATTGCGTAAAGCTGTCCAGTTTAAGCCATCCTGTTCCGGTGAATCTTTTGATGGAAGGAATACCGGCATCATTGCCTAAAGCAAACAAGGTGTCGCCGGTAGAAGCCAGTTGCGAGGTTTGGTCGGAAAATGGATTGCCGATGCCGCCCCATACACTGCCGGTCCAGAAGGCGGTGTTTCCGGTAATGGAAGCGCCTACTTTGTTGAATTCACCTGCGATGTACAATCGGTTTCGGTGAATGAATAAGTCATTGATGAGGCCATTGGTTCCCTGGTCGCTGCCGGATGTGCCGATGTAGCTCCAGGTGCTGCCATTGAATTTGGTAATGTTCGAAGCAGATTGCCCCTGCGCCTGATCAAACAAGCCGGCCACAACCAGTTCATTTTGGTAAACCACCATGTCCAGAATCCCATAGTTGATTGTCTGGATGGCACCGTTGATCACATCCCATTTTTGGGTTTGCGGATTCCAACGATACAGATGGTTCACAGGGAAAGCGCTTCGCGCATTTACAATGCTTCCACCCGCGTAAAGGCTTCCGTTAAACCAGGCAATCGAAGTAAATCTGTAACGGCCTTCATCGGTAGTAACAATGGGTGGGGCGCTTAAGCCCGGATAGTAAGACCAATACAATCCGTTCCAATGCCCAACACCGTATTGTTCCTGAAATGCGGTGGTATCCAATGCGTACAGCACGTATAAATCGCCGTTGTGCACGCAGGTTGCCGATGCCGTGCCGGGAAGTCCCTGATCCAGCGGGGTGCTTACCTGCGCCTGTGCGAAGTAGCCCATCCATAACATCCCTGCAAGCAGCAAACTCCGCATGAAACGCAATTTAGCGATATGTAGGGTTTTGTTCATCAGCGGAATCAGTAAATTCTGTAGTGCAGATGGATGTGAATGCCTGTATTGCCGCCTGTTCCTACAAGCGGAGCCCCGTTTTTGTATTGGTTTCCAATGCTTTGTTCCCTCCTGATGCCCAATCCTGCCCGGATACACTTGTTCAGGTTGTGCATGTAGCTTAAGCTTCCCAAAGCAGTCCATTGGGTTTGCCGCAACTGATGACCGTTGGCAGCAGTCAGCTGCAGGTTGGAATAGTTGATGTTCATTCCTTCGCTGCTGAAACGCAGCGCCGCAGCAACTCCGGTCTGAACCAACATAGCGCCACGCATACCGATGCGCCGTTCATAACCTGCCTGCAGCGGTATCTGTACCATCTGTATGCGCGCAGTTCCGGTATAACGCACAGTTTCTGGCGTGGGATCAATGAAGTAGCCTTCAATCAGTCTATTGCCAAACAGGTCCGATGTTCCTCCGCGATACGCGGGCAATTTGTCGATGGCGTAATTGTAATGTTGTCTGGACCCTTGCTCTGTAATCCACAATCCACTGTTGAAACGCCATCCGCTGCGGATGCGCAGGGCAATGTCCAGGCCGCCTTGTAATGCTTCCAGCGGTGTTTCCTGGTTGCGTCTGATGCCGAGGTAATCTTCATGCACGTAATTGGCCCATGCCGAGGCCAGACGCAGGTGCATCTTTTGAACGGAAGGGTTCAGCACCACGCCAATTTCCACAGCAGGAGCGGCAACGCGTTGCCGGTGTTTTGGCGCGTGGTGATACCAGGCGGCAAGGACCTTTTCAGGCGCTGTTTCTTTCGAAGGCAGCATTTCAATCCCTTTGCCGGACATACCAAAACCTTGTGGCAAAGGGACTGAAGGAACTGCTGCTTCCGCCGGAAAAAGAACTTCTTTTTGAACAATTGGAAGTAACTCAGATTTCTGGTTGGGAGGATAAGCTATAAACGACTCCGTGCTTCGGATGGGCGTTTCCTGATTTTGTGGCGTAGCCTTTTTGGGCATGTTTGTTTCCTTACGATGTGCTCCTGGTTTTGGCTGCGCTGCGGTGCCTGCATGTTCGCGGGTTGGGCTTTGTGGGGCACTGCGGAATACAAACAGCAGACTTCCCACCAGTAAAACGGCAGCTGTACAAACACTCCACCACAGCAGCCTGTGGCGCCTTTTCTGCTGATCCAGGCTGGCGGCAATACGATCCCAGGATCCTTCAGGAGGCTCCGGATTGAAGCCCTGGAAGTGGCGTTCAAGCTGTGGATCTATATGTGGGCCCTGCTGGCTCAATGTGTATTCTTTTTGTTGTTCATCAGGTTGCGAAGCATAACCCTGGCCCGACTTAACTGGCTCTTGGAGGCTCCTTCGGTCATCCCGGTGAGTTCACTGATTTCCTTGTGTGAGCGTTTTTCAATGGCATAAAGGTTCAGGATGATGCGGTATTTGTCGGGAAGCAGCTGTATGGCCGCCAACACATCATCTACCGTAACATCCGGAGCTTCTTCAGGAGAAGAATCTTCTGCTGCAATGTCCGTATCCTCATTCAGGCTCAACCATTCCCCGCGGGTTTTCTTGCGGCGAATCCGGCTGATGGCTTCATTGACGAATACACGCGTCATCCAGGTTTCCAGAGAACTTTCTTTTTTGAAACTGCCAATGACAGAAAACAACTTCACAAATCCATCATGCAACAGGTCTTCCGCATCTTCACGGCTGGAACAGTACCGCAGGCAAACCCCGAACATGCGTGAGGCATGTTTACGGAACAGTTCCTGCTGTGCGCTGCGATTACCGTTGATGCAACCCTGTATGATGTCTTCATCCCCTGTCAAGGTAGAATCGTATTATGGACGCAATATGCGGAAAAGGTTGCAAGGGAAGTCGGAAATAAGGTTCGCCTCGCAGATTCCGGATGGGCCGCCGGGAAGCAAACAATTCCTTTTTGCGTATTGTTGCATCCATAACTTTTAAACCTTTTTCTTATGAGTGAAAACAAATTAACACCTCAGGACGAACGCCGCATTAAGAAGGCATTTGTGAATAAGCGCTGGCCCGAAGTGGCCAGTACCATGAGCTGGAGCATTTTTAAAATCATGGCTGAGTTTGTGGATGGTTATCAGTCGCTGGCCCGCATTGGACCCTGCGTGTCTATCTTCGGTTCGGCGCGCACCAAACCCGACCATCCGCATTATGAAGTTGCCAGAAATATTGCCTTCCAGCTCAGTCAGGCAGGATTGGGCATCATCACCGGTGGCGGTCCCGGCATCATGGAAGCAGCCAACAAAGGCGCCAAAGAAGCCGGCGGAAAATCCGTTGGGCTGAACATCAATCTTCCTTTTGAACAAACGCCCAATCCTTATCAGGATCGCGATAAAACCCTGATGTTCGACTACTTCTTCGTGCGGAAGGTGATGTTTATGAAATATGCCCAGGGATTTGTGGTGCTTCCGGGTGGTTTTGGTACCCTCGATGAGTTTTTTGAAGCACTGACTTTGGTGCAAACAGACAAGAAAGCCAAGTTCCCAATTGTGCTGGTGGATAAGGCATTCTGGGAGCCTTTGATGCAGTGGATCAATAAGGTTTTGCTGGAAGAACATGGTTACATCAGTCCGGAAGACCTGTTCCTGTTCCGACTGGTCGATACGCCCGAAGAAGCCGTTGAAGTGGTGCTGGATTTCTACAGTAAATTCGCATTACAGCCAAACTTCTAAGAACGGAGAACCTTTCAGGCTCCGGCTTGTTTTCAAGGGATGAATCTTCGTTTCCGTTCCCTGCTTGTTACATTGGGAATTTTTATGGCCGCAGGAACTGTTGCGGCACAAAACACCGGATCCATTTCCGGACAGGCCAGCGATAAGAATACACAACTGCTGCTCGATCAGGTCACGGTAACTGTGGAAGGCACAACCTTCAGCACCAAAACCGAAAACGGTGGCAGCTACCGAATCAGCGGCATCATGCCGGGCAGTTACAATGTGCGTTTTGTGTACAAAGGTTATCAGGAGCTGATTCGCTACAACATTGTCATCACCTCGGGTAATGAAAACGTGGTGAATGCAGAACTGGAACCGGAAGTTGTTGAAGTGCAAACCGTAACCATTCGCGGAACCAGACGCAGCGCCAAAGCAGCCACCCTGGAAACGCCGCTCAGCGTGCAAAGGCTTACCACGGAAGAAATCAAAAGCAATCCTGGAGGAAACTTTGACATCAGCCGGGTAATTCAGTCGCTGCCGGGTGTGGGCGGCACTGCGGGAAGCGTGGGCGGTTACCGCAACGACATCATCATCCGTGGTGGCGCGCCGAACGAAAACGTTTTTTATCTGGATGGCATTGAAGTGCCGGTCATAAACCACTTCGCAACACAGGGCAGCGCCGGCGGGCCAAGTGGCATCCTGAACGTGAGTTTTATCGAGGATGTGAAGCTGAGCAGTTCGGCCTTTGATGCACGTTTCGACAATGCGTTGAGCAGCGTGCTCGACTTCCGTCAGAAAAAAGGAAATACCAACCGCCTTCAGGGCAATGCCCGCCTC
Source organism: Bacteroidota bacterium (assembly GCA_039796915.1). Lineage (GTDB taxonomy): Bacteria > Bacteroidota > Bacteroidia > NS11-12g > UBA955 > REEB481. The sequence goes on from JBDKIU010000185.1 coordinate 11,030, forward strand.
AGCGCCACGGAACTGGCCACTACGCTGGAAGGTCCCCTGGGAAGTTCAAAAAACACCACCTTCCTGGCCAGTGTGCGCCGCAGTTATCTGCAGTTCCTGTTTCAGGCCATCGATCTGCCCATCCGTCCGAACTACTGGGATTTTCAGTATAAAGTAACACACCGATTTTCTTCAAAGATGACGCTGACCATGCTCGGCGTTGGCGCCATTGACGAGTTCAGCTTTGCTGCACCCGCAGAATCTTCTCCCGAGAAAGTGTATGTGCTGAACAGCAATCCCCTGATCAATCAATGGAATTATACCCAGGGTGCAGTATTGCGCCGTTCGGTGAAAAACGGATACTGGAACCTGGCTCTGAGCAGAAACATGCTCGACAACAGGCTGGAACGCTGGGAAGACAACCTCAACAAATCGGAAGCAAACCGTTCCCTGAAGCTGGAAAGCCAGGAAGCAGAGAATAAGTTGCGCTTCGACATGAACAAAACCATCGGTCTGTGGAAATTCAGCTATGGCGGGGTGTTGCAGCTGGTTCGTTTCAGCAACAGCGGATTTGCCCGCATTCGTGCAGGTATCCGCGATACCGCAGGTAATCTGATACAACCTGAACTTCGGGTGCCGCTGAACAGCGCCGTTCGGTTCTATAAAACGGGAGCATTTGTGCAGGCTGGTCGCCGATTCTTTTCACGTCGGCTGGGCGTGAATCTGGGGCTGCGTGCCGATGGTAATACTTTCACCGAAGGCGGCATGAAACTTTGGGATCAGTTGAGTCCGCGTTTGGGGGCAAGTCTGGTGCTGGCACCGAAGCTGAACCTGAATGCCAGCATTGGTCGCTATTATAAAATTCCGCCTTATACCATTCTTGGCTTTGCCAATGGTGCAGGAACTTATCTCAACAAAGATGCCCGCTACATCCGCAGCGATCACTACGTTGCCGGGCTGGAATACCTTCCGTCTGAAAGCCGGCGGTTTACGCTGGAAGTGTTCAACAAGCAGTACAACAATGTTCCGGTAAGCATCCGCGATGGCATCAGCCTGAGCAATAAAGGTGGAGATTTCAATGTGCTTGGCAACGAAGACATCATCAGCAACGGTAAAGGCCGCACCTGGGGTGTGGAATTCTTTGCCCAGCAAAAACTCACCAAACGCTTCTTCGGAATCCTGAGCTATACGTGGTTTCACAGTGAATATTCCGGAGCCGACGGGAAATTTGTTTCCAGCGCATGGGACAGCCGTCACCTGCTCAGCATCACCTGGGGGTATAAGTTCAAGCGCAACTGGGAATTGGGGCTGAAGTTCCGTTATCAGGGCGGCGCACCATACACACCTTTCGACCTGAATGCCAGCCGTTTGAATTACCTGAGCGTGGGTGAAGGCATCCTTGATTTCACCCAACTCAATCAGCAGCGACTGAACGCATTTCATGCCAGCGATGTGCGCATCGACAAGAAATGGAACTTCAAAGGAACCACCTTTGACCTGTTTCTGGACGTGAGCAACTGGTATATCGCACCCAATCCGGCGTATCCTCAGTACACTTTCCAGCGCACCGCTGACAACAGCGGCTTTGCCACCACCAACGGCAAGCCTGTGGCAGCAGACGGTTCCAATGCCATTCCTGTGATTTTGCAGAACAATGACGCTGTGGTGTTGCCCACATTTGGTTTTATCCTGGAATTCTAAGCGCAGTCGTACGGTGAAGGGCCAAAAGTCCTAACTTTGCACTGCAAATAACCGTAAGGTATTTGCCATGACTTCAAGCTCTGATAAACTCCTTTTCGAAGGTTTGACCTTCGATGATGTGTTGGTGGTTCCAAGGTATTCGGAAGTGCTTCCCCGCGAAGCGGTAACCACCACCCAGCTCACCCGCAAGCTCAGTATTAATGTTCCTTTGGTCGCCGCGGCCATGGATACGGTTACTGAAAGCAGAATGGCTATTGCCATTGCGCGGGAAGGCGGTATCGGAATCATTCACAAGAATATGAGCATCGCGCGCCAGGCAGAAGAAGTGCATAAGGTGAAGCGCAGCGAAAGCGGCATGATTCAGGATCCTGTAACCCTGCACGCCGGAGCTTCTCTGGGTGATGCGTTGGGACTGATGCGCGAACACCGTATTGGCGGTATTCCTATCGTTGATGAACAGGGTAAACTGGTGGGAATCATTACCAACCGCGACCTGCGTTTTGAGAAAGACGTGAACCGTTTGGTGGCTGATGTGATGACCCGCGACCGCCTGGTGACGGCTCCGGAGAAAACCGACCTGAGCCGCGCCAAGGACATCATGCAGGAGTTCAAAATTGAGAAACTGCCCATCGTAGATGCTCAGGGCATTTTGAAAGGCCTGATTACGTTTAAAGACATTGAAAAACTGCGCAACTATCCCAAGGCCTGCAAAGACAGCCGCGGACGTTTGCTGGTAGGCGCGGCCGTTGGCGTAACTGCCGACACCCTGGAGCGCGTAACGGCGCTGGTTCAGGCCGGCGTGGATGTGGTAGCCATTGACACCGCCCATGGACATTCCCGCGGTGTGATAGACGAAGTGAGCCGCATCAAGGCCGCTTTCCCCGAATTGCAAATCATTGCGGGAAATGTGGCCACCGGCGAAGCAGCCCTGGCCCTGGCCAAAGCCGGTGCCGACGCAGTTAAAGTGGGCGTGGGTCCTGGCAGTATTTGCACCACACGCGTAATTGCCGGAATCGGAATGCCGCAGCTCAGTGCGGTGATGCTGGCAGCTAAAGCACTGGAAGGTACAGGCGTTCCTGTAATTGCAGACGGCGGAATCCGCTACAGTGGCGATATCGTGAAAGCCTTGGTAGCCGGAGCTTCCACGGTCATGGCCGGTAGTCTTTTTGCAGGCACGGAAGAAAGTCCGGGCGAAACCACCTTTTTTGAAGGCAGAAGGGTAAAAAGCTATCGCGGAATGGGAAGCATTGAAGCCATGAAAGAAGGCAGCAAAGACCGTTATTTCCAGGATGCGGAAGATGAAATAGCGAAGCTGGTTCCGGAGGGAATTGTTGGCAGCGTGGCGTATAAAGGAACACTGGCAGAAGTATTGTACCAGCTTGTTGGCGGCCTGCGCGCCGGAATGGGCTACTGCGGAGCGACCAATATTGCCGAGCTGCAAACCGCGCATTTTGTGCGCATCACCAGCTCCGGAATCCGTGAAAGCCACCCTCATGATATTGCCATCACGCGGGAAGCACCGAACTACAGCCGCTGATCTCAGGCGGTCTGATGTGCTGATTTATCACATAGCGGTTGCCACAATACGCGCAGCGTCGTAATTTTCCGCCCGAATGACATGGGTTCATCCAATCTGGGAGGGTTTGCTGCAAGGGGTGGTGATTAACCTGTTGAGTTTCGGTCCTTCGTTCTTCTCGCTCATACATACAGGAATCCGCGACGGTAAAAAGCATGGATTGCAGGTGGCCGTAGGTAATTTGCTGAGCGAAGCCACCGTTGCCATCGTTTTATTTTTCGGGTTTAAGGATGTTTTTCTGCATCCGGTATTTCAAATCTGTTTCTCTGCATTGGCGGCAGCTGCTTTGTTGCTGATGGGCATCCGTGCCATCGTGCACAAATACAACAGTTTCCTGCGTGCCATGAATACGCCTCGCAAAGCAGGAACCAACATCCTAAGAGGGTATTTGCTTACGTTGGTCAATCCATTTGTGATTGTGCTGTGGGTCAGTGTTATTGGCGCCGTAAGTCTGCAATACAACGCGGCACAGGAACATGGACATTGGTTTGTATTCATCAATATCCTGAGCATTCTGGCAGGATTGCTGGGAATGGATGTGCTGAAGGTATATCTTTCGCATCATATCGGAAGAAACCTGAATCACCGCGTAACCTTTCTCATCAATCGGTATTTTGGCGTCATCCTTACCTGCATCGGCATGTATTTCTTCTATCATTTCTTAAGATTAAGCGGAATACTGTAACAGATGATGCTGGTAGAACTGCTTCAGGGGGAACACATCAACAGGCTGCTCAACGTAGTTCTGGCGCTCATCATGGGTGGTTTGGGGCTGAGTTTAACCCGGGAAGATTTTAAAAACCTTTATGCACGTCCGCGCGCGCTGAGTGTTGGATTGGCTGCGCAGTTGCTTCTCCTGCCGCTGATTGCCTACGTGCTGGTTCAGGCCGGAGATCTTAGTCCGGGTTTAAAGGTGGGCATCATGATATTATCTGTTTGCCCTGGCGGAATCACCAGTAACCTGATCAGCTATTTCCTAAAGGGGAATGTAGCCCTGGCCATCAGCCTCACGGTGGCCAATGCCGTGCTTACGCTTGTTTCCATTCCAATCCTGGTGAATTTGTTTCTGGTGCATTTCATGCAGGATGGCAAGGTGTTTCAGTTGCCTTTCTGGGAAGTGATGTATGAAATCACCGTGGTAACGGTTTTGCCTGCCACTTTGGGATTTCTTCTGCGCGCACGTTTGCCGGGTCTGGCGGCAAAAATGGAAAAGCCCATGAACCTGAGCAGCACGGCGCTGCTGGCGTTGGTTTTTATATTGAAGATCTTCAGCAAAGAAGATTCCGGCGGTGCCGGGCTGATGTGGAATGATGTGGTTGAACTGATGCCTTACGTCATGCTGCTGAACTTCCTGAGTATGTTTGCCGGCTTTTTTGCCGGAACCCTGTTCGGACTTCCTTTCAAGGATAAAATCACCATTTCTGTGGAAGTTGGCCTGCACAATACGGCGTTAGCCCTGCTCATTGCCGGCAATATCCTGCAGAACCATGAAATGGAAAAACCCGCGCTGGTTTACGCCATCAGTTCCTTCTTCATCACCTTTGCGGTTGCATGGCTGTTGGGGCGCATCAACAAGGCCATGTTTCAGAGCAGGCGAAAAACAGAATCCGGAACCAGATAACGCACGCTGCAACCCTGCTCGAGTCGTTCCCGCACATACGTTGCTGAAATGTCCAGATAGGGCGCGTCAAACCAGCGCAGCCTGGCTTCATCGATGCCTGCAATGGCATGTCGGTCGTAGCCGGCCCTGCGATACACCAACAAATCAAATTCCTGCAAATACCCGGAATCTTTCCAGCGTGGCAGGCTCATCAGACTGTCGGATCCCATAATCAGGCTGAAATGATGTTCCGGATGCAGGTCGTGCAGGGCACGCAGTGTATCTGCCGTATAACTCGGCCTCGGCAGCTCAAACTCGAGGGTGCAGAGGTGAAACCCGGGATTTCCGGCCAATGCCGATTCAGCCAGTTTAAGCCGGAACTGTTCATCCCAGAGTTGTTGCGGCTCCTTGAAGGGGTTTTGTGGCGATAAAACAAACCAAACTTCGTCCAGCCTGCCTTCTTCAAGCATGAACTGAGCCACAATTAAATGCCCGTTGTGGATGGGATTAAACGATCCGAAGAATAAGCCTACCTGCTTCATGGTTCCGACAGAAAACCATCAACTAACGCTTCGCAGCGGCGTAAGGTTTCCTGAAGATCATCATTAACCACGGTTACATCGTATTGATGTTCAAACTGCAGCTCGAAGGTGGCTTTGTCCAGGCGTTCGCGCATCTGGTGCTCTACTTCGGTGCTGCGTTTCTTCAGTCGCTCCATCAGTACGTCCAAACTTGGTGGGCGCAGAAATACCGACAGTGCGCGGTCGCCGAATTGTTTCTTCAGGTTCACGCCACCAACCACATCCACATCGAACAAAACAGCTCTTCCCTCGCTCCACAGCCGTTCTACTTCACTGTGCAGGGTTCCATAAAAAATGCCCTGATACACTTCTTCATGCTCCAGAAACTGGCCCTGGGCAACGCGTTCCCGAAAATCTGCTTCTTCCAGGAAATAGTATTCACGGCCATTCACTTCTCCGGTCCTGGGTTTGCGTGTGGTGGCTGAAATGGAAAAACCGAGCTTGTTGCCCCGCACATCCAGCAGGTGTTTCACCACCGTTGTTTTACCCGAACCCGAAGGCGCAGAGAAGATGATTACTTTGTTCAAGTCGGCTTATTCTTTAATGAGTTTGATTCTTTGCACCGTATGGCCTTCCTGAGCCTGAAGCAGGTATTGTCCTGCCGCCAAATCCTGAAGCCTGAGGGTGAATACCGGGCCTTCGGAAGCAGGGAAGCTGTGTTCCCAAACGCTGCGTCCGCTCATATCCATCACGCGAACCACCACATTGGATCCGGGAATGCGATCGGTCACGTCCAGCAGGAAGATTCCTTTGGAAGGGTTGGGGTACAGGCGAAGTCCCTGCACCGGCGCAGGCGCTTCCTGGTTCAGGGTGCTGCCCACGGTAAAGCTCTTGATGATGTCAGAACCGAAGTCGGCGTTGAAATTCTGCACCAGTCCGCCGGAATAACCATTGCGCAGCGAGATGATGCCTGCGCCGTCGGCGGTATTCGCCCACCAGTTCAAACCGTCTTCATTCAAAGGCATGCTGGAAGGAGGCGTTCCGCGGTCGTCGAATACAAAGGTGAAGCAGCCATTAAACAGCTGCACGGTGTCGCGGTAAATGAACTGAGTTTTGTCGAAACCACTTTTGGCGTGGATGATGTTGTTGTTGGCATCCAGAATGCGGTATGAATTTTCGCTGGGTGCATTGTTGGTTTTGAAGTAAATAATCAGGCGGTCGGGATAAACCGGCGGATAGCTGATGTTGGACCAGGCCTTGTCGTCTAAAGGATATTCATCGGTCTGTCCATTGGGCTGTGAACATTGCACTTCAAAGAATTTTGGGTTGCTGCCCCAATCGAAGAATCGAGGCAGATATACGGTATCGGCGGCACCATGCGCCAAATTGCCGGTCCAGGTATATTCCGAAGGTTTGTTGCCGCGCGTTCCATAGCTGATGTTCAGGCGGGAAAGGGTTTTGGCGCCCATGTTGCGGATGACAACCACCGGCTCTCCGCAGATGGGATTGTAGCGGCCATTTTCTTTCTCAGTGCTTGGCGCAAGAATGTCCCAGATGGCGGCATCATTTTGTTTGGAAATGGCACCCATTTCGGCCACATAAGCCGTGATGCTGTAGTTGCCACCGCCACCAAGTGTGGCAGCATAAGGCTCCATGTTCAGTTTGAAGGTTTTTTCACCCGGCTGCATGTTTTCTACCGCCACCTGGTGTTCGCGTACAGGAGCACCGGGACACCAGCCTGCACGGTCATACAACCAGGTTCCCGCCTGAGGAAACAGCGGATTGGATCCGCAATCTTCATCCCAAACGTAATTGTCGCTGATGCTGTTTCCGTCCAGCAGGAGGGTGCGACGTTTGGCACAGAATTCTGCACAGTTTTCGGTTTTGTCCATCCCGTGACCGGTTTGAATAACCTTGAATTTTAGTGCAGTAGCATTGGTGGCGGGCGTAAACTTCTTCTCAGGAACCGCTTTGTTAAAGGCGTCATCGTCGCCATAAGGAGCGCCCACTTGATACAGTTGTTTCAGGTCGTACACCGGACGAATGGGATCGCCTTCAATGCAGGTGAAATTCAGGGTAATCCTCCAGCCACGGTCTGTGTTTCCTTCATATCCGGTATGCTCGTAAATGATTTCTATGCTGTCGCGCAGCAGAAAGGCATAATCTGTTAAGTCCATCCGCCACTTGAAGTTCCAGCCCTGAGAAGCATCCCAATAGAATCCATAAGGCGTGATGTAGCGCGCTATTTCCCATCCAAGGCTGTCGCGTTTGGCTCCGCGGCGCTTTCCAATCAGAATACGGTTGATATAATCCCATTCTCCGCATTTCAATCCCGGTGCACACTCAAAGGTCAGATCGAGATAAATTTTGCGCACGCCAACCGAGGTAGCGGGGAAAACACCATAGCCGCCGTAGCGGGTGTTTCCTACAGCAGGATTGGTTTTGATGACAACCTTGTTGTGTGTGGTCACTTTCAGTGTGTCGCCATTCTTGGCAGAAACGGTGCATACCGAAGCCAACAAGGCAATAAAACAGCTTATGGAGGATTTCATAGAAGATGCTCTGGATTACAAACCTAATAAAAACTCAAATAGAGGCCTGCTAATTCATCTCTGTTTTTATCTTTGCAGCCCGTTATCGGGCTCTTAGCTCAGTAGGTTAGAGCAGCAGACTCATAATCTGCGGGTCGCTGGTTCGAGCCCAGCAGGGCCCACTTCTTCCAAAGCCGCAGCAATACCATGATATTGTTGCGGTTTTTTTGTTTGTCCGGCTTTCGTTACTGTTGGCGGAATTGGCCTTGAAACTTTGGTTTTTAGGCAGCTAATGAGCGTTCTTTGCCCATAAATTTAAAGAAACTTTTGAAGCAATGAACAAGATAAAAGTTGCCAATCCTGTCGTGGAAATGGACGGGGACGAAATGACCAGAATTATCTGGAGGTTTATCAAAGACAAATTAATTCTTCCTTACCTGGATGTGGACATTCGTTACTACGACCTGGGCATGGAACATCGTGACGCCACCAATGATCAGGTGACTGTTGATGCAGCCGAGGCGGTGAAACAATTCAACGTTGGCATCAAGTGCGCCACCATTACGCCCGATGAAGCAAGGGTGAAGGAATTCAACCTCAAACAAATGTGGAAGAGTCCGAACGGAACCATCAGGAATATCCTCGACGGAACCGTATTCCGTGAACCTATTGTGTGCAGCAACGTGCCACGCCTGGTTCCCAACTGGACTGCGCCCATCTGCATTGGCCGCCATGCCTTCGGCGATCAGTACCGCGCTACCGACTTCGTTACCAAGGGTAAAGGAAAGCTTACCGTTAAGTTCGAAGGAGAAGACGGAACCGTTCAGGAATATGAAGTGTACAACTTCAAAGGAGACGGCGTGGCTCTGACCATGTACAATACCGATGACAGCATCCGCGGATTCGCACAGAGCTGTTTCAATATGGCGCTTACCAAAGGCTGGCCGCTGTATCTTTCTACTAAAAACACCATCCTGAAAAAATACGATGGCCGCTTCAAAGACATTTTTGAGCACGTTTATCAGGAAGAATTCAAGGCGAAATTCGAAGCAGCAGGCATCACCTACGAACACCGCCTGATTGACGATATGGTAGCCAGCGCCCTGAAATGGAATGGAAATTTCGTTTGGGCATGTAAGAATTATGATGGCGATGTGCAAAGCGATACCGTTGCTCAGGGCTTTGGTTCATTGGGTCTGATGACCAGCGTGCTGGTTACGCCCGATGGCAAAACCGTTGAAGCGGAAGCTGCCCACGGAACAGTTACACGTCATTACCGCATGCACCAGCAAGGGAAGAAAACCAGCACCAATCCAATTGCCAGCATCTTCGCCTGGACCCGCGGTCTGGAGCATCGCGGCAAGCTGGACGGAAACGAGGCGCTGATCAACTTCTGCAAAACCCTGGAACAGGTTTGTATTGATGTGGTTGAAAGTGGCCGCATGACCAAGGATCTGGCGGTATGCATCTACGGCAACGATGTGAAAAGCGACCAGTATCTGTACACCGAAGACTTCCTGGAAGCCCTGAATGTTGAATTGAACAGCAGACTGGCGAAAGCCTGATTTTCAGCAGAAACAATGATAGAAAGCCCTGCAGCGATGCGGGGCTTTTTTTTGGCATGGCCTTTGAAAATAAAAAAGGGAAGGAGAAACTACCGATGAAATCTTGGAAATGGATGATGTTGCTGCTGTTGATGGGTTTTGGATTTGAAATCCAGGCGCAGCAGCCGGTTGCCGCAGATTTACAGCTGCAGCTGCAGCCCAACCCCGCGCATCATTACGCCACCGCGCACTTTGAAGTTCCTGCGGGCACCGGCAGTGTTTCCTTGTTCAACCTGGTTGGGCAGAAAATACGGCCTTCCATCCCGTTCAATTCTGAAGGCGGATCGGGAAGTGTGGTACTCGACCTCAATGGTTTGCCGGCAGGTGTTTACCTCGTTCGATTGCAGCAAAATCAGCAGATGGCTGTGCGTCGTCTGACCGTTCAGTAACAGGTTCATTTTTTAGTCGTTTGCCGCGGGGAACTCAAAGAATTACCCGCGGTTTTTTTGTGGTTTGTATTAAAATAAGTTATTTAGCGTCTTCTCCATGAATCAGACGCAATCCGGAAGCGACAAGATGAAAGTGATCCGAAAAAACCGTGCCTCCGCCGCAATGGTGACGCTGGCCTTTGCAGGCCTGGCAATCACCGCCCTGCTTACACAATCCTTTGCATGCGGAACCAGCATGAAAGTAGCCAAAGAGTCTTACCAGCGCAGAATGTACAGGCAGGCTGCCGATCAGTTTGTTGCCGTTGCATCTGCCAAGAAAACAGGTAAGGAAACCAAACAGGAGGCAACCTTGCTGGCGGCCGAAAGCTACCGTATGGCGAACCAGTTTGAAATGGCCCGTAAATGGTACGAAAGAGCGCTCCGTAAAGAACCTAAAAATACCCGTGCCCTGCTGATGAGCGGTATCATCCTGCAAAAACAGGAGAAATACCGCGAAGCCATGGACATGTTCGACAAATACCTGCAGGAAGTGCCAGGCGATTCTATGGCACTCAGGAAGAAAATCGGTTGTGAACTGGCACTTCGCTGGACTCCGGACTCTTCCCGCTTCAAGGTTTCTGAATTCAAAATTGCCAATACCCGTCAGAGCGATTATGCTCCGATGATTGCTTCTAAAAACGATAACCTCATGTACATCACCTCCGACCGTGAAGGTGGTGTTTCCAAGCGGATGTATGGCTGGACCGGCGACTGGTACACAGACATCTGGATGCTGGAACTGAAAGGTAAAAAGGACAAAGCAAAATGGAACAAGCCGGTGCTCATCAACGGCGCCAACACCAAATTCAACGACGGTGTGGTGAACTTCAATACCAATTTCCAAACCATGTACTTTACGCAGTGCAACGGTGCGAACGGTAAAGAGCGTCAGTGTAAAATTTATTCTGTACAGAAGGTTGGCGATGGCTGGGGCGAACCCGTGCTGATGCCTTTCTGCACAGACAGCTTCAACTATGGCCATCCCGGTCTTACTGAAGATGGAAATAAAATGTACTTCGCCAGCGACCGTCCAGGCGGATTTGGCGGCTACGACATCTGGGTGAGCGATTATACCAAGCGCGGGAAAACCTGGAGTGAGCCAACCAACCTCGGTTCACAGATCAATACGGAATCCAACGAAATGTATCCCTACTGGGACAAGCACGAAAATGAACTGCTGTTCAGTTCCAATGGTCTGCCCGGCATGGGCGGTCTGGATATTTTCCGCGCCAAGCCTACCGAAAGCGTAGTGGCATGGGAAGAAGTTGAAAACCTGAAAGAACCCATCAACAGCGGAGGTGACGATTTCGGAATCACCTTCGATGAAAAGAAAGCCACCCATGGTTTTTTCAGTTCCAACCGCAGCGAAGGTGGCAAAAAGAGCGACGACAACATTTACGAATTCACTGTTGAACCTCTGGTGTTTACCCTCAGCGGTATAGTTACAGACTGCGAAACCAAATTGCCTCTGCGCGGTGCAACAGTGGTCATCATCAACGACCGCGATACCAGCAAGCTGCGCATCAAAACCGACGAAATGGGTTATTACAAGGTGGATTTGAAGGTGCAAACCTCTTATGAAGTGCAGGCCGTATTCCCGGAGAAATACTACTTCGAATCTGGAAGGCCCATTCAGAAAACTACGCGTGGTCTGAAGCGCAGCGCCGACCTGAAGCAGGATTTCTGTCTGCGTAACCCGCTGACTACCATCATCGTTCTGCCTATTTATTACGATCTGGACAAGGCGAATATCCGTCCGGATGCACAGCGCGTATTGGATGAGTTCGCTGAAAACGTAATGAAGAAATATCCCAAACTCACCATTGAGCTTGGTTCACATACAGACTGCCGCGCAACGGCTGATTACAACGTGAACCTGTCTAACCGACGTGCTGACAGCGCCGTGGCTTACCTGGTGAAAAAAGGAATTGATCAGCGCCGTATGGTGTTTAAAGGTTACGGTGAAACAGAATTGATGAACGATTGTAAGTGCGAAGGCAGCGCCATTACCGGAATGACACGTTACCGCGGTCGTGATGCCAAGCTGGGTATTGATTCTACCCGGAAACTGATTGTTGAAGAAATCAACGGAAGTTTCGTTTCCCGATATGAAGAATATAAGCCTTCTGAAATCAGGGTGATGAATGGCGTGAAATATGTGCCTTGTGACGAATTCCAACATCAGCAAAACCGCCGTACTACGATTAAATTCACCAGCACAGATTTTGATCCCAACGTGAAGGTTGCACCTTCCGGTGATTTGAACAATGCAAACAAAGGTGCTGAGAAAAAAGACTCTGTGCGCGCGCAGGCTCCAAGTGCTCCGGTGATTGACGAAAGCAATGCCACCCGTGTGAAAGTGGTTACCGAAGGCAACCGTAAATACATCAACGGAATGGTGAACGACAAAGAACCCATGAAGTGGAACTTTGATTTGGTTGGTCGTACCACCGCAGTGCCTGAAGATGTGGTGAAAGCCTGGTATGAACAGAAGCTCATCAACAAAGCCGACTTCCTGGAAGGTGATAAGATCCAGTTGAAAGATGGAACCAAGCTGCCCAGCAAAGTATTTGAACTGAAGAAGGTTGAAATTGCTGGCTATACCCTGGAGATGGTGAAAATCACCATCTCTGACAAGGTGGAATTCCCCACCCTCGGTAAGAGCGCCTTCAAAGATTTCAAACCTGAATCTTACGAAAAAGACGGAACGCTGGTGCTCATTCCCAAAAAGGTGAAGAAGCCTGTGGAACCCAAACCCGCAGAATAAACGCTTACAAACGGATAGGAAAGGAGGCTTCGGCCTCCTTTTTTTATGCCCGGCATGTACCTTTGAGGTGTGGAACAGGATAAATACGCATTACGGGGCGTTTCTTCCCAAAAAGAAGACGTACATAAAGCCATTGCAACCATCGACAAGGGCTTGTTTCCCGCTGCATTCTGTAAGGTAATTCCTGATTTCTTAGGAAATGATCCGGATTACTGCGCCGTGGTGCACGCCGACGGCGCCGGTACCAAAAGTTCCCTCGCTTATATGTACTGGCGTGAAACCGGCGACTTGTCCGTTTGGCATGGCATCGCCCAAGATGCGATTGTCATGAATACCGACGACTTACTCTGTGTGGGTATCTACGACGGCATGCTGCTGAGCAGTACCATTGGACGCAACAAGCACCTGGTTCCCGGCGAAGTGGTAAGTGCCATCATTGAAGGAACTGAGCAGTTTTGCGCCAACATGCGCGACCTCGGCATCGGCATTCATACTACCGGTGGCGAAACCGCAGATCTGGGAGATGTGGTGCGCACCGTAGTGGTGGACAGCACACTGGTGGCCCGGGTTCCGCGGAAACACATCATCAGCACAGAGGGCATCCGTCCCGGAATGTGCATCGTGGGACTGGCTAGCTACGGGAAAGCCAGCTATGAGCACGAATACAACGGTGGCATGGGTAGCAATGGCCTTACCAGTGCCCGCCATGACGTGTTCAGCAGCGTGTATCGTGAACGCTTTCCCGAAAGTTATG
>JBDKIU010000186.1:0-23175 GCA_039796915.1 Bacteroidota bacterium
AGATTCATCAGTTGCGGCTTGACTACAAAAAAGGAGTGTTGGAGCCCGAGCATTTACCCGAAGATCCGTTGCGGGCCTTTGAGTTTTGGTTTGAAGAAGCCCGGCAGGTTTGTGTTGAACCCAATGCCATGACTCTGGCTACCGCAGACGCGCAAGGCAGACCTTCTGCCAGAATGGTTTTGCTCAAAGGTTTAGACGATGGTGGCTTTGTTTTCTTTACAAATTACCTAAGCAGGAAGGGGCGCCAAATTGATGAGAATCCACATGCTGCATTGGTGTTTTATTGGGAGGCTTTGGAGAGACAGGTTCGCGTGGAAGGATTGCTCAGCAGGCTTACGCCGGAACAAAATGATGCCTATTTTTTTAGCCGTCCTTATGGAAGCCAGTTGGGGGCATGGGCAAGCATGCAAAGTCAGGTAATTGCCGATCGCGCGGAGATGGAGCAAAAGCTGAAAGCATTGGAGGAGACCTATGCGGAAGGTTCCGTGCCCAGGCCACCGCATTGGGGTGGATTTCATTTGTTTCCTGAGCGTATAGAGTTTTGGCAAGGTCGCAGCAACAGGCTTCACGATCGCCTGTATTTTGAGCGTGATGGCAAGCATTGGCGCCTGCAACGATTGGCCCCCTGAACGGTCTGGCTGAAATAGTTTTTGGTTTTAACATAAGATTGTACGTTTGCAAGGTCAAAGAATTATGAGCAATCAAATTTTAAAAGGAAAACGAGGCATCATTTTCGGTGCTTTGGATGAAAAGTCCATCGCTTGGAAAACAGCATTGGCTTGCCATGCTGAAGGCGCAGTATTTACCCTTACCAATGCGCCGATTGCATTGCGCATGGGTACCATAAATGAATTGGCAGCGGCCTGCGGAAATGCAAAAGTGATTCCCGCCGATGTAAGCAGCGAAGACGATATGAATCGTTTGATTCAGGAAAGTATGGAAGTCCTGGGTGGTAAAATTGATTTCGTATTGCACAGCGTAGGCATGAGTCTGAATGTTCGTAAAAAGAACGCTTATACAGACCTGAACTATGAATTCATGCACAAAACCTTTGACATCAGTGCCATTTCGTTTCATAGACTGATGCAAGTGCTCATGAAGCATGATGCCATGAATGAGTGGGGCAGCATTGTTGGACTGACCTACATTGCCGCTCAACGCGTATTCCCTGATTATAATGAAATGGCAGAAGCAAAAGCTTTGCTCGAATCATTTGCCCGCAGCTATGGTTATCACTACGGTAAGGCGAAGAAAGTTCGCGTAAACACCATTTCACAGTCGCCAACCAAAACTACCGCCGGCAGTGGGGTAGGAGGCTTTGATGCATTCTATAACTACGCAGATAAAATGAGTCCGTTGGGCAACGCCTCGGCTGAAGCTTGTGCTGAATATTGCGTGTCGCTGTTCAGTGATTACACCCGTATGGTTACCATGCAGAACCTGTTCCACGACGGAGGATTCTCGTTTACAGGAATTTCTCAGGATGCCATGGAATTGTTCGCCGGAGGGAATTGATTTTGGGTAGTTGGTAGTTGGTAGTTGGTAGTTGGAATTTTTAGTGGTTGTTTAAATGCAACAGATCACCAATAATTAATCAGCACTACCAATCACCAACTACCAACCACCAACTATTTCATCTTCCTTACTCCATTTTCCTTAAAAACCGATCTACCATTGATGGTGCTGCTGTGCGCAGTGTGTAAGTATCAGTGCTCACTTTTGGGCCTTCGTTGATAATGCTCTGATTCAGCAGTTCATCACTGGTCCATACATAAGTTACATTTCGCTGGGTGTTGATGTATATCCAGTTTCCTGCAGAGATTTCCATGTAAAGAAACATGTTCTCACCGCTGCGCCGGTGCTCTACCAGCATTTTCGCTTCAAAGTCACGGTTCACGGTTTTGCCGTCGAAGTTGGCCAGTGACAATTCTTCGGTGCATGCCATACCTCTTTGTTTGCTGTTCCAGCGAAAATCGGCTTTAGTAAAACAGAACTTCCATGCGGCTTCATCGCGACCTTCCAAAATGCCGGTGCGTTCCATGTTTTTCATCACGGTACGTGCTGTTTTGTCGTCAGAAATCAATTCTCCTACAGCCTTCTTTACAAACAGGTCATTATTGCTGAAGCTGCCCTTGCCTGCGCCTTCTTCAGTTAAAAGTGTATAGAGTCGCTCATTGAATGATTTAGGAAGCGGGAAATCCAGGAACATTGCCAATTGGAAGTTGAAACTGCTGTCGCCTTCCGGCAAGTCTGCGGTACCTGCGCTGATGCATTTGATGGTGGAATTGTCAAATCCGAAATCCATGCGACCTTCCGCGTGGATGGCATGTGTCTTTTCATTGAACTGGATGAAATTCCCCTTCAGGCCTCCTTGCAGCAACTTTTCCTTGTTTCCTGCGAAGAAGCTGGATTGCAAGTCGTCGTAGTACAGGATGCCGGTATCGCCGGTAATTTCAGGGTCGCTGTACCTTTTCTTCCAGCTGTAAAACAGCGGATAAACGTGGCTGGAATCGTTGGCGATGTAAAGTCCAACATATTGCCGTTTGTTGTCTTTATCTCGTGGATCGTCTGCTTTCAGAATCACCTTCTTGGGATCCACATAATCGCTGTAGCGGATCCAGGCTGAAGGCAACACATTCTTAAACGTGTGCAGAGGCTTGAAGTA
Organism: Bacteroidota bacterium; assembly: GCA_039796915.1. GTDB lineage: Bacteria > Bacteroidota > Bacteroidia > NS11-12g > UBA955 > REEB481. The sequence goes on from JBDKIU010000186.1 coordinate 2,666, forward strand.
TCCGGTGAACAAAGGATACTTTTCATTACTCAGCACTTTGATCAACCCTTTATAGGCAATTTTGGTATCCAGGGTAAAATTTTTGGCTTCTTCAACCTTTCCCCAGGCTTCTACCAGCTTTTCCCTGTTCACCAAAATGCTGTCCAGAAACAGTTCCTGTTTGTAGTTGACCTTGTTCACATACACATAATATCCCTTGGCGCGCATCTTATTGCGTCCATAGATTTTGGCGTCGCTGCGGTAAATTTCATGAAACTTATCTTTTCTGTTAGCCGTAATTCTTGCACTGTCCACCGGGTCCATGTCGGCGTCTTTGCGCACGGTTACTTTGCCATTCTTCAGCACCATTCGGGAATCTGCGATGTCTATGTGCGGAATTCCTTCTACACGAAGCAGTTCATTACGCAAATCATAAATTCCTTTTTTGGCTTCAAACCGCAGCGAATCCTGATTGGGGTGTGTGCTCACAAACATGGGCGTGATTCCTGCCATGGAAGCGCCGGTTTTCACTTCGATGGCCTTGTTGCGGATGTCCCAGCGGTAATCACTCATGTTGGTGGCATATTTATTCCAGGGGAACAGGGTTGGGCTGCCCGGAATGTTGTTGGTGAAATCACCTGCGCCTTTGTCGAAGTCAAGGGTTCCCCGAACATGGTCTGTCCTGAAGGCAACACGGGTGCTGTCGAGTGAGAAAATTTGCAGTGCCGCTTCCTGCGCGGAGGTTTTGTTCGATCCGAAGGTCATGTCCTTGCTGGAAAAATTCGCTTCAGACCATTTCAACACGCCATCGCCTTTCAACTGCGCCGGACTTTGGGTAATGCTGCCATAAAAACTGTAGCCCATTTTAAACATGCGGATGGGCGCATCACCGTTGGTGATGGTGAATTTATCTTCACCGGGTTTCCATTCTGCGCCGGCATTCGCCGCATACACTTCAGGATATTTAGCGCTTTGCGGAAGTTCATAACTTTCCACCTGCGCCTTCATCTTATCCGGCAATAGCAGAAAACTGTTCGATTTGGTTTTGCTTCCGCTGTATTCAATCGTGCCGCTTCCGTACAAACCCTGTTCGCTGAGGGAAATGGCCATATCACCTTTGCCTTTGCCGCGGTACATGGGGAAACCTCCCGGAGGTGTATGGGAGATGAAACCCAGTGAATAGTCTTTTTGAATTCGTGCTTTCTCTCGGAAATCTGGGAAAATGCCGTCCGACCTGAAGGTGCCGTCGAAGGCCAGTCCGGAAATGGTGAAGTTGTCCAGACTGTCAATGGTAAATGGATCGACTTCGAAATAGAATTTATCAGGTTTGTATGCGCCGCCGTGGATGTACGATTTTTCATAGGTGATGACGCTGCCCTTGTCGCTTTTGAAAATGGGGTATTCCGGGAAACTTTTTAATCCCGATTTATTGTTCGGCTTGTCGATGTACAGTGTTCCGTAAATATTCCGCAGTACAGATTTAATAGGAACAATGGCTTTCCCGCTGCTGTCGGGGAAATACAGCCTCATGCTGTCAATATTGGTGTACAGAATCTGAAACTTGTCGTAGTCAAATTCGAAATTCTTTCCAAAGAAGTCAAACCTGCCCGCGCGGATCATGCCGCTGAATTTCAGGCGACGATTTTCCAGCACTGTGATAATTTGTTCGGTAGGCAAGGCTACCACATTTTGAGAATCGCTGAAATAAAAGCGCTGCACGCCTTCCAGTTTCAGTTCATTGGTCAGCAGGTTTAATGTTCCGTTGGGTCTGGCTGCAATCAGAGAAGAGAAACGAATGACATCGTAATCGCGCAGTTTATGATGGCTTTGAACGTAGTTGAACAATTTAGCCCGGATGGTGATGGAATCTTCAAACGGATTGTACACGATGTAACCTCCATCTGCAAGGTCAATCAGCTGCGCCTCAATGTGTTCCACTGAGTTTTTCAGGTAAGCGGCATAATCTTTCACCGCAAACTTGATGCGCCGGTCTTTCGACAGATTGGTTCTGTAGTAATCAGTCATTTTCTCCAGCGGGTTATAGCGCAAGGCTCCCTGGAGTTTTTCGTATCGAAATTCTTTGAAGAAACCAGCCGATTCAATCTTCGCATCCTGGTTTTTGTTGACCATGTCGAAATCGATAAATGGCTCTTCAATATTCCAGCGCAGCTGCTGCACATCGATGTCCAGCTTATGGAAATCATCGCTGAATGGTGCACGCATCAATCCGGTAACGCCTTTGGTTACCACCAGTTTTCCCTCTTTAAAGTTGAAGTTGAACTGTACTTTTTGATGGTAGATGTTTCCCTTGGCGCTGTCGGCAATGAGCAGGAAGGAACTTTCCAGGCTCGAAGCAGTTCCATCGGCTATTTTGAATGAAGCTGATTTGGCAATGATCTTTTTCTTTCCCTTGAAGTAGATGGTGATGACCGATTCTTTTCCCTGGGCATTCACCGTGGTGATTTCGGCGCCATTGATGGTCAAACCGCCGGTATAAGTAGCCCTCGGGCCAAGCAGGTTTTTGATTTCCAGGTCGCTGCGGAAGGTGCTGAATTTTGGGTAGGAGCTGGTTTTTACTTCATCGGGATTGCTGGCATAGGAAGCACGGTCTTCAAAACGCCCCAGAACCTGTTTTGAGAAAAATTTTGGATAAGAAAGCCATGCGGAATCAGCCAGATAGCCGCTGGTCAGCACGTCAGTTTCATAACGGAACAGCTGCACTTTCATCAGTTCTCCGGGCATGGTTCTTTCCCAGCCGGTCAGGCCGCCATTTCCTTTCCACAGGTTCTTTCCGGGGATATAGGTTCCTTCGGTGTTGGAGATGATCAGGCTGTCGAACAGGGTGCGGCAAATCAGGTCAGTTTTTTTAAATCGAACTTCAATTTGCGAGGTAAACAGGATGTCGAAATCCATAGACTTCGCATACCAGCGTTTGGCCGGGTCGCGGAAAATGGTATTGTCCCGGAACAGGTTGTTAGCCAGCTGCAGAAAACTCAGGTATTCCGCGGGGTTTCTGCCCAGCAGATTGTCTGCAATTTGTTGCCACTGCTGCAGATTCTTGGCGGGAAGTTTTCGGCTTGCGAAGGCATTGAGGGAAGAAAGCACCAGGCTGAAGTAGGGCTTGATATTCAGGCCCCTTTGAATCATGCTGTTACACAGTTTGGAAATGTTCTTCTGCTGAACGGCATCAAACTTTGCACCCCGCCAGTTGGTGAGGAAGATTTCAAGGTCAGCATCCAGTGGCTTGTCTTCAGCGCTTCTGATGAATTGTTCGAATTCCTTGATAAAAACCGCTGGATCCGGGCTGAAACTTTTGATCTGAGCGTTTGCTCCGGAACAAAAGGCCAAGCCAAATAAGGTGAGTAGTAATGCTCTGAACATCAGGTGAATCATTTCCGGGAAGGGTAAACTGCAAATGCCGTACCCCAAAACGCCAATTTAGTTAAATGCTGTATAAGCGGCTTAGCGAAAAGCCTTACAGATTTCGATGAAATCGCGGGCTTTCAGCGCGGCACCGCCAATCAATCCGCCGTCGATATCGTTCATGGCAAACAGCTGTGCAGCGTTGTCGGGTTTTACGGAACCTCCGTAAAGGATGCTCAGGCCGTTGGCAATTTCTTCGTTGTAGTAGTTGGCTACCAGTTTGCGAATCAGGTGGTGTATTTCCTGAGCATCGTCCGGGGAAGCGGTCAGGCCTGTGCCAATGGCCCAAACGGGTTCATAGGCAATCACTACCGATGCAAACTCTTTGCGGTCCAGGTGGAACAAACCTTCAGAGATTTGCTTCTCAATCACCTTGAAATAAGTTTTGTCTTCGCGTTCCTGCTGGCTTTCACCTACACAAAAAACCACCTTCAACCCATGGCGGATGGCAGTTTTGGCTTTCTTGGCCAGTTGGTCGTTGGTTTCTCCGAAATACAGCCTGCGCTCTGAATGGCCAACCAAAACATAAGAAGCTCCTGTGCTCTTGATCATGCCCGCAGAGATTTCACCGGTAAAGGCGCCCTGGTCTTCCCAATGGCAGTTTTGCGCACCCAGGCCGATGGCAGAACCTTCCAATAGCCTGGATATTCCGGCCATGCTGATGAAAGGTGGAAATAGAATCACCTGAGTGTCTCCCCTGAGTTCATCGCGAACCATTCCTCTGATTTCGGTGGTGAGTGCCATGGACTCTTCCAGGGTTTTGTGCATTTTCCAGTTCCCAGCAACAATCTTCTTTCTGCTCATGCCGCAAAGCTAACATGTATAATTCGCTGTATTATCCACCATTTTTCCCGCTATGTCCATTGCGGAAACCGCATCATCTTTGAACAAATTGGATTTCAGTGCCCTACCTTTGCGCTTCATGTCAGAAGCTTCTCAACTCAGGAATACTGCGCTCACAGCCCTTCATCAGGAGCTCGGTGCGAAAATGGTTGCATTTGCCGGTTACAACATGCCGGTTCTTTACGACAACCTGATTCAGGAACATTTGGCCGTACGTCAGGCCGTTGGCGTTTTTGATGTCAGCCACATGGGCGAATTCATCGTGCGGGGCGCTCAGGCTGCTGACTTGATCAATGCACTGACTACCAACGATGTGAAGCAGCTTCACCCGGGAAGGGTTCAGTACAGCTGTATGACCAATATAGATGGTGGAATTGTGGATGATTTGCTGGTGTACCAGTTTACTGAAACAGAATTCATGCTGGTGGTGAATGCTTCCAACATTGAAAAGGACTGGAACTGGATTACCCAACACAATACCTTTGGCTGTGAACTGTACAACGTAAGCGATGCCTGGTCTTTGCTGGCAGTTCAGGGTCCTAAAGCCGCTGAAACCGTTCAAAAGCTTACCTCTGTTGATTTGTCTGCCATTCCTTATTACCATTTTGCCTTTGGAAGCTGCGCTGATATTCAGGGTGTGGTGATTTCCAATACGGGCTATACCGGGGCAGGTGGTTTTGAATTGTACGTTAAAAATGAAGACGCCCGGAAACTCTGGGATGCACTGTTTGCCGCAGGTGCGGAATTTGGAATAAAACCCGCAGGCCTGGGAGCTCGTGATACTTTAAGGCTGGAAAAAGGCTTCTGCTTGTATGGAAACGACATCAACGATACGACTTCTCCTATTGAAGCCGGTTTGGGATGGATCACCAAATTCAACAAAGACTTTACCCATGCTGCATACCACAAACAACTGAAGGAGCAGGGCCCGACCAGGAAACTCGTTGGTTTTGAAGTGCTCGATAAAGGTATTGCCCGTCAGCATTACGAGATTAAAGATGCCGAAGGCAATAACATCGGTGAAGTGACAAGCGGAACCATGTCTCCCTCGCTGAACAAAGCCATCGGCATGGGTTATGTTGCGGCAGGATTCAGCGCTCCTGGAAGTGAAATATACGTTGATGTGCGCGGCAAGAAGTTGCTCGCCAAAGTGGTGAAGCTTCCGTTCCTGTAAGCAGCAGTTTCTGCTTCAGAAGAGCATACTGACTTCCAGCGAACAGTTGCGGATGGTTCCGTTGTTCCCGGTTGCCGGCGTTACGTCCGGTAAGTAAAAACCTTTATTGGCATTGATGAGTCCTACACGCAGGCTCACCATGAACGAAGATTGCTCACCTGCAAATTCCCAGGCCGCCATGGCGTTCAGGTCGAATGGTTTTAAAGGAAGAGGCTCCCAGCGCTTCCACCAAATAAGTTTATTCTTTGGAACCCGCTCCGGGCCGAGGTAAATGGCAGAGCGCAGGAGGTGGCTGCCCTGGATGCCAATCAGGATGTTCTGCCCTAAATCTTTGGTGGCTTTGGGGTTTAGGTTGAATTTCCAAAGCACCGGAATATCCAGGAAAATCTGAGAAATCTTGGTGTAATCAGATTCAAGTTCGAAGTTGGCAAAATTGGCACCGGCGAAGCGCGCGGAAAGTTCTGTGTAAATCCAGTGGGGCGCGGTACGGGAGAGTTTTTTTTGGGCGAAGAAACCTCCGGCATAGCCAAACAGCGGACGTGGATTTTTTAACTCACTGCCAAGCATGGTGTACATGCCGGCGCCCATGCGCAGTCCAAAATTCTGTCTTTTGAAATCTTCCACCTGTTCCTGGTCTGCGAGGCCGCCGTCGGACCGAACCTGTGCCCGTGTTTCGGCTGAGAAACAAAGGATGCCAAATCCCAGTAACCAGTATGCGCGCTGTTTCATCATCAAACGGTTTTTCCTTTAAGGGCAGCCCCGACGGCCTGATCCATCAGGCGTTCTGCAAAGGGGCGGGTATAGTCGTTTAAACGTTCAATGGCCGCAAGAATTGCATCTTTATCATTCCCGGAACAAACGGATTCCAATTCCGCGCACAGCGAAAGGGTATGGTTTTGTTCAGCCTCTGATAACAGGCCTTGGTTCTTTTCTACAAAGCGTTTTGCCGTGTACACCAACTGTTTTCCTTCTGTTTGTGCCTCCACCAGCAATCGGGTGGCAACGTCTGACTGTGCGTTGGTGAGGCTGTCCATAAGCATATCCTCAACGGATTTGTCGCTCAGGTCTTTCTGATATTGTACTTCGATTTGCTGACTGATGCCGCTTCTGAGTTCCTTGGCTGAAACCCTGAGAATTCCGTCGGCATCAATCAGAAAACGCACTTCAACCTTCGGCAATCCTGCCGGCATGGCCGGGATTCCTTTCAGTTGAAAAGAGGCGAGTTTTCGGTTCTGCGCGCACAGTTCCCGTTCACCCTGGTACACGGAAATTTCCATGTTTACCTGACCATCAATGGATGTGGTATATTGCCTTGCCGCACTGCATGGAATTCTACTGTTGCGGGGAACCAGAACGTCCATCAGTCCGCCCAGCGTTTCAATTCCAAGGCTCAATGGCGTAACATCCAACAGCAAGATATCCCTGCGGTTTCCAGCCAGTATATCTGCTTCCACGGCGGCGCCAAGGGCAACTACTTCATCCGGATTCAGGCTGTCGTTGATGTGCACACCTTGGAAGTGTTCGCGAACTTTTTGTTTCACCAGGTTCAGGCGCGTAGATCCGCCCACCAAAACAAGTTCTTGGATGTCTGTAGCTTTCAGTTTGGCATCTTCCAGAGCCAGCCGGGCAATGTCAATGGTTTTTTGGAGCAGTGGAGCACAAAGTTCCTGAAATTCAGCCGCGCTCAGTTTCAGCACCAAATCAACGGCTGCTATTTTGTCTTCCCTTTGGTACATCTGCACCGTGCCTTCTGACAGTACAATCTTCGCTTCTTCCGCCATCAGCCTCAACAGTTGCATGACCTCTCGTTGCCCGGAATGTGCATTCAGCACCGGGTTATGATTCAGCCAGAAGTCCACGATGGCTTTGTCGATGTCATCGCCACCCAGCCAAGTGTCGCCGCGCGTGGCAAGCACTTCAAATACGCCCGCTTCCAGTTGCAAAATCGAAACATCAAAAGTTCCGCCACCGAAATCGTACACGGCAATGGTTCTCTTCTGTGCTGTAGATTGTCCGAGGCCGTAGGCCAAACTTGCCGCCGTTGGTTCGTTCAGAATGCGCAGCACATCCAGGCCGGCAAGTTTTCCAGCTTCACGTGTGGCCTGGCGTTGTGTATCGTCAAAGTATGCAGGAACGGTAATTACAGCCTTCTGCACTTTACTTCCCAGTGCGGCTTCAGCCCTTTGCCGAACCTCTTGAAGGATCATTGCGCTGAGTTCAACCGGACTGTAATACTTTCCATGGGCAAATACATTGATCTGTTCCTGTGCCTCATCTTCCACAATGCGGTAACCGAAGTAGCGGTCGTGTTCGCGTACATCCTTGTAAGAACGACCCAGCAAACGCTTTACGCTGTAAATGGTATTTGCCGGATCCTGAACCAGCATGGCGCGGGCATCAGTGCCCACCAGAATGTTGCCATCCGGAGCCAAATGCACTACAGAAGGCACTATCACGCCACCGTTTTGTTCCAGACATACCGGATTACGTGCATCTCCAGCGCAAATCGCTACCAGACTGTTCGTGGTTCCCAAGTCGATTCCGATGATGGTTTCACTGGCAACGATTTCCGCTTTCTTAAGATCAATACTGATTTTCGTCATGTGCTTCCGGCAAAATTACCCCTTCATCATACAGATGAATATTTATTTTGTTTGGAAAAATCGTTCAGTTTAAACTGGTCGAAATCAAGGTGATAGAAGTCATAAACCTAACTTCTGTTTGGGAGCGTTTGTAGAAGGATTCTAAATTCGCCGAAAAATTCAGCACATACAACAATGTTTATCAGGAAAACAACATATCTGGTGGCATGCTTAGCGGCATTCCAATCTTTCTCGCTCTCCGCGCAATGGGTAACTGATTCTGTGCAGATGGGGCCCGGTTACAGAAACGAAGTGTTTTACGCACTTGGATCAGGCATTCAGGGAACCTCACCGTTAGCCGATTGGGAATTGGCGCACACGCAGGTGAAAATGGACAACGCCATCCGTGCAAACCACGTGGCAGGCGTGCGCGTGATTCCATATCCCAAAGGAGCACTTGATGCCTGGAATTCATTCGACACCACAGGCTGGCAGCAATGGCGCATGGTATTCAACGACCTGAAGAAAAGGGAATTGGGTGCCTTTAATCAGCAGAAAGGCCCAGGAATGTGGGATTTCAGCTGGGGTGTTTACAATACCACAACCCACGAGGTAGTTGGCGACTCTCTGTATCTCCTGATTTTAAATGCCGGATCTCCCAACCAGCTTTTTCGCAAGTTTTATCCTGTAAAACAGGATGATAAAGGAAACCTGCAAATTCGTATCGCTGCACTGGATGGCTCTGGTGACACCACTATGAACGTATTGAGCACTACCGCCGGCAACCGTCAGTTCAAATACCTCCATTTGCAGAAGAAAGACCAACCTTTGCGCGAACCGGCTACAGCGTGGGATTTGGTGTTTACGCAATATTTCGCGCCCACGTTTGATCCCATGAGCGGCAGAACCATTCCTTATCCGGTGATGGGCGTTGAAAGCAATGCGGGCGTGATGGTGGCTGCCATCGTTGGTGTGGATCGTAATGCCATCAGCCCTGCAGATTGGAAAAATCAGGTTGCCGATGACCTTACGGCCATTGGTTCCAACTGGAAATCCTTCAACAGAACCACCAACAAGTTTGTGTGCAGGGACAGTCTGAGTTACCTGATCAAAGCCAACGACGGACAATACTGGCTGCTTTATTTCTCTCGGTTTGACGGAAGCGCCAGCGGTAAAATTGTGATGCACAAGCAACAAACAAATCTTGCCAGTGTGCGCAGTTTCGGTGACGTACTTCGTCTGAATGTTTATCCTAACCCTGCAGTATCCGGAAAGAACATTATTCTGGCAACAGATTATGCTGCTGCACATCATGCGCTGATCCAGCTCACCGATGCTTCCGGAAGGGTGTTGTTCAGCGATCAAAGGATGATGGTCGGACTTCAGCAGCATGCTTTGCCTACAGCGGGCTTGTCTGCCGGAACCTATTTCGTCACCCTGATGGCCGACGGTAAGAATGTTTCGGTGCCCGTTATCATTCCGTAATACCTGAGCCTTGCGCGGCGCGGTCCTTTGTTTCTTTGTCCTGTTGCTTGCTTTGCCCGTGCGGGCGCAGCAGTTCATTCAGGTGTTGGACCGCCTGAACGGACAATCTTTGGAAGGTGCCGTTGTATTTGCCCGCGCAACGGATGGAACTGAATTTCAGCAGCGTACCAACGCACGAGGCTTTGTGCTTATTGAGCCGAAGTTTCTGAACGATGTTCGTTGCTTTATGCCGGGTTACCGCGACGAAAAACAATCCTTTCTTGCGGGTTCGGATACCTTAAGATTGAGCATGACTCCTTTGGATTCCAGGCTAGATCCGGTTGTTGTTACAGCGATGGCTGCGCCTAATGTAGTATCCCGATCGGCCAACAACATCAGGGTTATCGGGAGGCAGCAAATGGAACAACTGGCGGCGCAGAACCTTTCCGAATTGCTGGCCAACGAAGTGAATTTCAGCATGGGGCAGGATGCCGTGATGGGCACCAGCGCCATTATGCAGGGAATATCAGGTCAGAACATCAAGGTTATGGTCAATGGTGTTCCTGTGATTGGCCGGCTGAATGGCAATGTAGATGTATCTCAAATCAACCTGAGCAATGTGGCTCGGGTTGAAATTATTGAAGGCCCCATGTCATCCGTGTTCGGCTCGGATGCGCTGGGCGGCGTCATCAACATCATCACACGTCAGGCAGAACAAAAAGGAACCCAGGCTGATGCGAATGTGTATGCCGATGGCTTGCGCAACTTCAATCAGGATGTGACCATCAACCACCGTTTCAGCAAAAAGCTGGCTTTAAGTGTCAATGGTGGCCGATATTTCTTCGGAGGAATTGATTTCAATAAGAAAGATCGCCCTTTCGACTGGAAACCCAAAACCAGAACATTTGCGGAGTCTAATCTATTCCTGAAAACCGGGAACTGGTCGCATCGATTTCAGGTTCAAAAGTTCCAGGAACGGCTTACCGACCGGCAGGCTGCAGAATACAGCAATACAGGAGTTACGGGTTTCAACCACATTTACCTGACGAACCGCCTGAATCAGCAGTGGCAGGTGAGCATTCCACTGAAGCGCCAGATTCGCCTGGAACTGCTTCAATCCTGGCAGTTTTATGGACGGAACAAGGACGTGTTCAAACGCGATCTGGTAAACGGAACCGAACGCGACCTGACAGCCTTTCTTGGCGACCAAAGCCGCTTTACACAATGGATGTCGCGCGGTTTTGCAGCTCAGTCCCGTCCCTGGTCAACCGTGCAATGGATGGCCGGATATGAAATGAACATCGAACGCGGCAGTGGTGATAATATTCCCAGTGGTGCTCCCGGAATTCACGATGTGGCTGTGTTCGGCGTGGTAGATTACCGACCGGTGCAGCGTTTGTTGCTCCGTCCGGGCATCAGGTTTATTTACAACGATCGGTTCGGCAAACCCCTGGTTGCACAGGGCCCGTTGTCTGGTTTGAAGCTGGCGCCCGTTATTCCTTCGCTGCAATGGAAATGGGATTTGTCGAAGCAGATGTTGTTCAGAGGTTCAGTAGCCGTTGGCTATCGCGCGCCAGCGCTAAAAGAGCTGAATCTGCTGTTTGTAGATAATCAGCACAACGTGCGCGGAAATGAGAATCTTCAGGCAGAGCAATCTTTGAATTACAGCGTGGGTCTGGATTATCGCAGGCCACTTCCTCAGAAGCAGGCCTTTCGCTTCGACTATGCCATTTTCCAGAATTACATCAGAAATAGAATCAGTTTGGCACTTGTGGACCCTTTAACCAACTTATACACCTACATCAACGTTGGCAGCTACAATACCCAGGGAATGAGTATGAATGCCAGCTATTTACACCGGAACTACAATCTGACTGCGGGCTGGTCAACCATTGGCCTTCGTGATGATCTGGATGGCACCGGACTTGGAGACAAACGCTTTTTTTACTTCACACAGTTCAGGGTGAATTTGGGCTGGACGCCTGAACATTCTGCCTGGCGAGTGCATCTGTTCCAGAAATACAGTGGGAAAACAAGAGGCTATAATGCGGATAAAACCGCTTATACCATCCAGGATTTTTGGATTACAGACATCATCGTTTCCAGACATTTCAGACAACAACATATTCGCCTGAGCGCAGGTTGCAGAAACGCACTGGGTGTTACCAGCATTCAATCCAACAGGATATCTGGCGGCATTCATGCCACGAATAATGGCGATCAGCTGATTTCACCGGGCAGGCAATTCTTCATCCGACTCATCCTGCAGATTCAGGATAAACCCCAACAACCCTGATATTTGCACCAGATGCGCTCTACGTTGCTCTTTTGGGTTCTGCTGCTGTTCCTGAGTTCATGTGAACCGGAGGAGGCTTTGTATCCTGCGCCCACCAAACTGGAAGGTGTGCAAACCAAGATGCTGGAGATGGGCGAGGATCGGGACCGTGATGTTTTTGTGCATCTGAGCTCCAATGCCGATATCCAAACCATCGGTTCAATTTGGGATTTGGGATTCGCCTGTGCGGCTTCACGTTGGGAAATCATTTTGAATAACGGCAACGATGCATGGGTTTACCAGGGCGATACAGGTGCGATTCCGAAAAATATTGCGCTGCCAACAACGGGCTGGAGGTATGATCATCCCAGCGGAAATCCCGAAGAAACCGGAATCGGCCTTTGGTCGCCTGATGGAGTGAAAAGTTTCGGTTACTGGTATATCCTCGATCGGGGAATGAATCAGCCGGCCGCAGAACGATATGTTAAATTCAAGGTGGAAGGCACCGAAAATGGCGCGTATCAATTGCTGTACGCCGGATTGAAAGACAGCATCCTGCAGAAGGCGAGAATTCCGCGCCTGCAGGGGAAAAACTATGCTTATTTCAGTTTCGCCAAAAAAGACACGCTGCAGGCAGAGCCGCTAAATCAGGAAGCCTGGGATCTGGTATTCCGGAAGTATAAAACCAGCATCATCGAAACGGGAACCGGAAAGCCTTTTGATTACGTGGCCGTCGGATGTTTGCTGAACCCCTGGAAAACCAGCTGCGCAGAGGTTTTGGGCAATGTGCCGTTTGAAAAGGTGGACCGCACCCTGGCATTGTCACTGAATTTCAGCAACAAGCTGGACGCCATTGGCTACGACTGGAAGTTATTCGATCGGCTTTCCGGAAAATATACGGTAAGCTACAACCGTGTTTTTGTCATTCGCACCAGCGAAAATGCCCTGTTCAAATTGCGGTTTACCGACTATTACAATGATTTAGGTCAAAGAGGGTATCCGAAATTTGAATTCGAGCAACTTTAACTGCAATTTCGCGCTCGAAATGAAGACCCGAGCACTCGCATATCCACTGTTGATGCTGTTGTTTGCTTCCTGCTTTTCCAGGAAATCAACACAAATGACTGATTTGTCAGCACCTGCTGTTCAGGATTTGAATACAAGGATTCCAGCGTATGCGAAAAGAACACCTGCTCCCGGGGAACGTCATTTCAAGGCGCTTTATCAACTGTCTTACGGCGGCGATAATGCCGAAGCATATTGGAGTCCGGATGGGAAGCAACTCACTTTTCAACGCGCCGATGCCGCTAAAGGTATTCCTTGTGACCGCATTTTTTCTGCGCCCTGGCAATTGCTTACCGACTCCAGCTTCCAGCCGGAAATGGTAAGTACCGGACTTGGTCGAACCACCTGTTCCTATTTCATGCCCGATGGAAAACACATTTTGTACGCCAGCACGCATGAAGGTGGGCACAGCTGTCCTCCGGCGCCGGGAAGCACCGGTGCGTATGTCTGGCCGGTTTATTCAACTTATGATATTTACATCGCTGATTTGAAAGGGAACATCACCCGACAACTGACCAAAGAGCCCGGCTATGACGCAGAAGCCACTGTTTCACCTGATGGGAAACACATCGTGTTCACCAGCGACCGCAGCGGAGACCTGGAACTTTGGATCATGGACACTGCAGGACAAAACCTGAAGCAACTCACCAGCGGACTTGGTTATGACGGCGGCGCCTTCTTTTCCCCCGATGGAAAGAAACTGGTGTTCCGTTCCAGCAGACCCAAAACGGAAGCAGAAGTAGCGCGCTACAAGGAGTTATTGTCCAAAGGACAGGTTGAACCAACCCGTATGGAGCTTTACACGGTGAACATTGACGGCAGCGACCTGCAACAAATTACCAACCTGGGCAAGGCCAACTGGGCTCCATACTATCATCCATCCGGAAAGAAAATCATGTTCAGCAGCAACCACAAAAGCGAGCGTGGCTATGATTTTCAGCTGTACATGATCAATGCCGATGGAACCGGGCTGGAACAGATTACCTACGAGAGCATCTTCAATGCCTTTCCGATGTTTTCACCTGATGGAAAATTTCTGGTATTCAGCAGCAACAGGAATAATGGTGGCACCCGCGCTACCAACATCTTTGTTGCAGAGTGGCAGGACTAAACGCGATGTTTTTTGGCATTCCGCTTAGGAATGCGCGTGGCTTGGGCTAATTTCGCAGCCTACATCCATGGATTTATCCGAAAGTAGGGCACATGATGAGGGTTTACTTCAGAAAACAAAACAAGGTGCTGAAGGTGCCGAGGCTCTCCGAATTGGAAAGTTTGGAAGAAATCATTTGGATAGACCTGCAAAATCCTTCCGTTGAAGAACTTCGTGATGTAGAGGAACACTTTGAAATTCGCTTCCAGAGCAAACAGGAGCAGGCGGAGATTGAATCTTCTTCAAGGTATTTCGAAACCGACGAGGAAATCATCGCCAATACCAACTTCCTTCAGATAGACAACAGCCAGCAGGCGGGCTTTGTGAGCAATGGTGTTTCCTTCATTTTGCAAAATGAAACCCTGTTCACTTACCGGGAAGCCGACCTTTCCAATTTTGCCGAATGTGTGCGCAAAATCAAAGCCTCCGGCAGGGCTTTTGGTTCAGGTAAAAAAATTCTGGTGAGTTTGTTCGAAACCGGAATTGATACCGACGCCGACATCATCGAAGGAATTTCACGAAATATTGTAGCCCTGGGAAGGGAACTGAGCTTTACCGGAAGCACAGACGAGAAACTCATCCTCCAGATCAACAGGTTGCTTGACGATACCATGATGCTGCGTCAGAACATTATCGACAAGCAGCGCGTAGTTACGGCAATGTTGCGTTCCCGGGATTTCGAAGGTGCCGAAGTGGAACGGCTGCGCATCCTGATTAAAGACGTTAATTCACTGTTGGATCACACCACCTTTAATTCCGAAAGGCTGGAATACCTTCAGGATACATTTCTGGGTCTGATCAACATTGAACAGAACAAAATCATCAAGATTTTTACGGTGGCTTCCGTGATTTTCATGCCACCCACGCTGATTGCCAGTGTGTATGGGATGAACTTCCAGGCGTTTCCAGAACTTCAATGGAAATACGGATATCCTTTTGCCATCCTGCTCATGTTGTTGTCTTCATTCACAACCTTATACCTGTTCCGTAAGAAAAAGTGGCTTTGAGTTGTTACTCTGGGCATGAAGTCTCTGTTTTTAGCATGTTTTATACTTTGGGGAAGCACCGCAGATTATGCACTGGTGCGCCAAACTTATCTGAAAGCGGTGTACAGTGAAACCGAGGCGTTGGCGCTGGAGAAACTCACCAGGAGCCAGGCGTCTGCCGATGCGGTGATGCAGGCGTATTACGGTTCAGCGCTGGCGTTGAAGGCAAAGTTCAGTTACAATCCGTACAACAAAGTGGTTCATGTGAAAGCTGGTTCCGCTCAGCTGAACGCGGCAGTGGTGAAGTTTCCGCAGCATACAGAAATCCGTTTTTTGAGGTACAGCGTGGAATACAATACACCGTCCATGGTGGGCATTTCCACGCATCTTGCCGAGGATAAAGCATTTATCATGGCGCACCCGCCCATGCGTGCCCACGCGCTGTTTCAAACCATCAAAGGATTTATGTTACAGGTGTCCGGACTTTCAGAAGCTGAAAAGAAACAAATTCAGGCCTGGTAAACAGGTCGTTCTTGTTCGAATGTTCAGTCCAGCAGGCTAACCATTTCCCGTGTGCTGAGAAACCTTCCGTTGACGTTGTTGGTCAGCACCACATAACAACGGTTG
Organism: Bacteroidota bacterium; assembly: GCA_039796915.1. Classification (GTDB taxonomy): domain Bacteria; phylum Bacteroidota; class Bacteroidia; order NS11-12g; family UBA955; genus REEB481. The sequence goes on from JBDKIU010000186.1 coordinate 18,234, forward strand.
TCGTCCAGGCAGCGCCAGAAATAGGTTCTGAATCCTTTCCACCAACCATTGTGAAACGCCCATTTGCGCATATTGATCCAGGTAACACGCCAGCCCAGGGCATAAAACTGTCCTTGGTTTGACGTAGGCACGGCAGGCCGGTACATTTCTTCCAGAATAGAGCGGTGCAATAAAAACGGACTGCGCAGGGCGCGGTCAAAAAGAAACATTTCCCAAGTATTGCTGTACACGCCTTTGTCGCCGCAGGTTCCATTTTGCGGAACATCCTGAACCAGGTAGTGACTCCGTTCAAAGCCCTGCAGGAAATATCCGCTCAGCGGAATGCTGTCGAAGTTGTTGATATGCGAATAAGGCATGCCGGAAGGTTCAAATACCCGATGTTTTACAAAATGCCGGAAGGAATGATGGGAGACCTTTTCCACGATTGCGCTGAGCAGCACATAATTGGTATTGCAATAGTTGTAAAAGGCGCCCGGACGTGCAAACATGGTTGCCGGCAGTTTATTCAGCATCTGTATCACATCATTGTTGTTCATGTGCCGGCTTTTATCGGGCCAGTAGCGGTCGCTGAAATCAAAATAATCCGGTAAACCAGAGGTATGGCTGAGCAATTGCCTGATGGTGAGGTTTTTGCGTTTTAAATCGCGGAGGTAATGGTGAACGCTGTCATCCAGGTTCAGCAGGCCATCCTGATAAAGCGACATGACGGCTGTGCCTGTAATGGTTTTGCTCACACTGGCCAGTTGAAACAAGTCATCAATGAGCAGCGTGTCGCCGGTGCGGAAGTTGGCAAATCCATGTTTCCCCTGAAGCAAACTGTCGCCTTTGAAAAACAGATAGGTTCCGTTGAACAGGCCAGCCTGATGCATTCTGCGGAAAAAGCTGTTGATTTTATCCTTGCTTGCGGCTGAAAAGGCGTGATACTTACTCTTTTCTGAAAGGTAAGAGTGCGAAGCATCCGATGAAGAATCAAAACGCCATACTGCGCCGCCCAACAGCAACAATACCAGAACACCGGTCACCCAACGCATCCACATACATGCAAATTTACCCATCACTTCAGGGTTCACAAATCACAACAGAAAACAAAACGATTGATTTTGAACTTATTGCACGCGGCGCGCAACAGAAATTCTTGCAAAAGACCTGAATCAGGAATGTTCGTAACAGCACAAACACCTTTAGGGGTAGGGATGTGCATTCCAAAGCCTGTACATTTTGTTCCAACGACTTTATCATTCCTGTTCGTGTAGCCAGTTTTCCAGCGCCTTTACCCGCTGTCGGAGCAGGCTAAAGAAACGGTAACGCAGCTTTTCAGCATAGCCGGTGAGGTTCAGACTGCGGCGCAACAACAGGTCGTTCCATTCGGCGGTTTGCCGGCAATAATCCTGGTTGGAAGTGCTGAGGTAGTGCATGGTGTGGTGCCCGGAATACACACGTTGGTATCCTTTGGCATAAACCATCAGACTGCCGTTGAACACCGCGATTTCGCTCCAGAAAAGCTGAAAATCGTTATCCCGGTGTTTGTGGCCGGTTCGTGCCTGTTCCTGCAGATCGTCGAGCAGCCGATGCATGTCTGCCGTTACAGCAAGTGCATCGGTAACGTGGGTAAAGTGGCCGGTTTCCATATCGTATCGAATTTGCCGCAGCGTGCTGTCAAGGCTGTATTCCGACCAAACTTCAAGCGAAGGAATGCGCATGTAAAGTCTGTAAATTCCGGCAGCGGCTTCATCGCGCTGCTTATCCTCTGCGGCAGGATTAAAACGGGTTCCGGTATCTGAGGTGTACAGCCGTTCCCAGTGGTAATGCTTAAAGGCACGCAATTGAGGATAACCATACATACGAAAGGGGATGATGTCTTCCTGGGTATGTACAATGCGCGCGTCAGGGTCGTTTGCAAGCGCCTTGCCCATGTGCAGTAAACGTTCCAGGTTGTAAGTTCGGCTGTCGTGGCTGTCTGCCGCTGCTTCAACTTCAAACACAATGTGCCCTTTTCCGGATGCTGCGAGTAAATCAAGGCTCAGGCCCAGCGCTTTTGCCAGTTGCATGCCTTCATGAAGCGTAAATGGCGACTGACCTCGCAGCCGGCGATAAGCGGCATCCAGGCTGATGTCAAGCACGTCTGAAATGGTTTGTGCTGCATTTCTGTTCACCGGGATGCCCGCGCGCAACCATTCCTGGATGTCTGGTAGCTCCTGTGATTTGCTCATGTTGCAAAAATATGAGAAGAAAAATTATTATATCGCGCAAAATGATGCGGAGTTTTTTGGTTTTGTATTCAACTTAACCTTCTCGTCTCTATCCATAAGTGTCATAAGTTGTACAAATCGCTATGTTGTAGGATGTTGGTTTATGTTATGCAAGTGATCTCGTGAAGCGGTTCTCCACTTTTGCTCCATCATGAAACGACACCATAAAGCTGCTCTTTATGTGACCTGCCTGATGACTATGGTATGGAACAGCCTGCCTTACGCCTGCGCGCAGTTAAACAAGCAGAAGCCCGTTATTGCCGTGGCCGGAGTAGAAACCGCCATCACGGCGAACAACCGCAACATGTTGGCCGACATCGCGCGTTTCGAACTGATCCGTATGGATACTTTCCAGGTGCTTGACCGTTATGACCATGCGCAGCGCGACGGAGCGGATGCCGCCACTGCCTGTTTTTCACTTCCTTGCCTGAAGAGTTTCGGTGAAGCCAATAAAGCAGATCTGGTATTATTCGGTCATGTGAGCGACCTGGGCAAGTCGTTCGTTGTAGCCTTCCGGCTGGTGGACGTGAAAACCGGATACATCGTTGCGGCTTCGGCGCGCGAGTTCATGTATTTATCTGAAGAAATTCCGAATATGATTAGGGTTACGGTGCAACACCTCTTTAACCGGGTACAAAACAAACAACTGGAAGCCACCTTGTTAACCTCCAACGAACTGCAGGCCAGTTATGTGCTCAGCCGTATCGATTTGTTGAACCTTTCAGGTCCGCGCATGGGATTTGCCTATACGGTTGGTCCGAATGCCAATATCCTCCGGGCACCGGCATCGCAGGGTGGTTTTGGAGGCCGGCCTTTTATGTATCAGTTTGGATACCAGTTTGAAGTGCGTTACATCAATGAACGTTCTGTACAGGGCTTGTTCGAGGTGATTCCCATGCTCAGCGGACTGGATCAAAACCTCTTCATGCCCAGTCTGGTGATCATGAACGGTGTACGTCAAAACCGCGCTGGAATTGAGTTTGCGGCTGGTCCGGGTTTCCATGTGGCACCTATGGCCACCGGTTATTACGATCAAGGAGTATGGAAGCTGGCAGGGGAATGGACGGGCGCGCAACCGAACCCGAATCCGTTGCTTAAACGTCTTGATTCACGTGGTTTGCCGGTATTCAGCACACAGCTGGTAATCAGTGCCGGTAAAACCTTCCGGGCTGGAGGCATGAATTTTCCGCTGAACATCTTTTACGTTCCCGGCACCGGAGGTAATTCCCGATACGGCATCTCGCTCGGATTTAACTCACGCGGCAAAAAGACAGGAACTTCGGGAAGATGATTGTGTGAATCGGATAGAAGTCCTATTTTTGCAGCCCTTAAAAAGAGCCACCATGAGCAATATTCAGCAGTACGAAACTGTGATCATATTGACACCCGTGCTCTCTGAGCAACAGATGAAAGAAGCTGTTGCAGGCTACAGAGAGTTGATCACAGCAAACGGTGGGGAGATGGTCCATGAAGAAAATTGGGGCCTGACCAAATTAGCCTATCCCATCCAAAAGAAAAACACGGGGTTCTATCATCTGTTCGAATTCAGGGCAGATACATCTTTCATCAAAACCCTTGACCTGGCGTTCCGCCGCGATGAGCGCGTTTTACGCTACCTCACGGTGCACCTGGACAAGCACGGTATTGACTACAACGACCGTCGCCGTAAAGGAGAAATCCGCCGTAAGGAAGAAAAGAGCGAGGAGGCACCTGCACAATGAGAAAGAACGATCAAAATTTCATCTTCAACCAAACTCCCCAGGTAGTTCAGAAGAAGAAGTACTGCCGCTTCAAGAAGCACGGCATTAAGTACATCGACTACAAGGATCATGAGTTTCTCCTGAAGTTTCTGAATGATCAGGGCAAAATTCTGCCCCGCCGCATTACTGGAACGTCACTGAAGTATCAACGTAAAATGGGAACGGCCATCAAGCGCGCCAGGCATCTGGCCCTCTTGCCATTCGTTGCCGATGGTTTGAAATAAGACAGGGAGGAAATCAACATGGAAATCATCCTGAAAAAATTCGTGAAGGGTTTGGGCGAACGTAACGAAATCGTTACCGTAAAACCCGGTTACGCAAGAAACTACCTGATTCCCAAAGGAATCGCCGTAGCTGCGACCGAAAGTGAGCGCAAAATGCGTAACGAAGAAGAGCGTCAGCGTGCATTCAAAATGGAGAAACTGCAGAAAGATGCAGCTTCATTGGCTGAAAAGCTTGCCGGTGGCAGCGTAACCATCCGCACAAAAGCAGGTGCCAGTGGTAAAATCTTCGGTTCTGTAACAGCATTGCAAATCGCCAATGCCCTGAAAGATCAAGGATTTGATGTGGACAGAAAGAGTGTTTCTATTTCTGAAGACATCAAAAATCTGGGATCTTACCAGGCAACCATCAACCTCTTTAAAGGTGTAAACGCCGACATCGAGGTGCATGTGGTACAGGAATAACCAACAACAGCACTAAACAAAAAAGGCCGCCCTCGGGTGGCCTTTCTTGTTTTTGGCCCAGCGGTTCTTTGATTCTGTAAATTCAACAACTGTGCGGCACAGAGGTAATGACTGCTGTATATTTGTGACCTTTCATGCAGCACATCCGCAACTTTTGTATCATAGCCCATATTGACCACGGGAAAAGTACGTTGGCCGACCGTTTATTGGAATATACCCATACGGTAGATAAACGGCAGCTTCAGGC
>JBDKIU010000187.1:0-7298 GCA_039796915.1 Bacteroidota bacterium
AGCTGGGCATCAAGGTTTACTTTATTCGCATCATAAACCCGGACGGTGTATGAGGAATCTTCGGCTGCCAGTTTGTTCAGGTATTCAAATAAATAGTAGGTGCTGCGGCCTGCTCCAAACACCGCGATGTTCTTCATGTTGCGAAGTTAAGACGGGAAATGGCGCACATGACGGCCCAGGGTGCTTTTATCTGCGAATTCCGAGTCCCGAAATCAGATTCCTGCAATATTCTTTCACCTCTTCCCGTGTATGCAGGAAGGCGCTGTGAATTTCTTCCGAGGTTCCCTGAACTTTTGACGGATCACTGAAGTTATGGTGGATGCGCAAGGCGTCGCCGGGAATCCACGGACAATGTTCTTTGGCATGGTCGCACACGGTTAACATGAGGTCGAAATGTACCTGCTGATATTCGTTCACATGGTTGCTCGTGTGGTGTGTGATGTCCAGGCCATCTTCCTTCAAAATACTTACGGCACCCGGATTCAGCCCGTGTGTTTCTATGCCGGCACTGTACACCTGGCCTGTACCTGCGAGGAAATGTTCCAGGTACGCGTGTGCCATCTGGCTGCGGCAACTGTTGCCGGTGCATAAAACCAAAAACACGGGAGGCCTTGCCGGAACCGGACAAAACATGATGTTCGCATGCGCACCGCAATCTGCAACAGCTTGTTCGCTTTGCGCTATGCCAAGGGGCAGCGCCGAACGGTCGGTCTTGAGAAATCCATGCTTCGCGAAAAAATCAGCAGCCTGTTCGGTGAATAGATACAGTGCATTCATTTTTTGCATCCGGGCCATCAGCATAACAGCTTTGAGCAGCACAGCGCCAAAGCCCTTGCGTCGAACATTTTCTGACACGGCTACGGAGCGTAGTAATCCATCTGAACCATGAACTTCCATGCCGGCGCAGGCAATAAGTTTATCGCCCAGGGCTAAACCTGTCCAGTGTATGGATGCAGCCTGTTGTTCCGGAAATGTAAGTGCAGCCTGGGAAATCAGGCGTCGCAGGGCCTCAGGATGCTCGGCGGGAGAAACGATACGCAGTTCCATGATTGGGTTTAGGTAAAGTGTTTTTTTCGTGACAGCGCAAAGCGCACAAACAAGATTAAAACGGGCACTTCAATGAGTGGACCAACAACTGCTGCAAAGGCTTCACTGCTGTTCAGTCCGAAAACACCGATGGCAACCGCAATGGCCAGTTCAAAGTTGTTGCCGGCCGCCGTGAATGCAGAAGCGGTTGTGGTTTCATAATCCGCGCCGCTGCGCTTCATCACCCAAAAGGTAATGCCAAACATCAGGATGAAGTACATTGCCAAAGGAAGGGCAACGCGAAGCACGGTAAGCGGCACGCTAAACATCATTTCGCCTTTCAGGCTGAACATCACCACGATGGTGAACAGCAAGGCTATGAGGGTTACAGGGCTGATTTTTGGCATGAAGTGATGCCTGAACCAGGTTTCGCCCTTCATGCGGGTGAGGATGATCCTGGATAAGCGCGCGAGCAGAAAAGGAATACCCAGATAAATTCCCACAGTTCCGGCAACTTCACCGATGCCTATATGCACCTGATATGCTTCCATGCCGACCAGCGGCGGGAGGTATGACATAAAAAACCAGGCATAAAGTGAGTAAAGCAGAATTTGCAAGATGCTGTTGATGCCCACCAGTCCGGCGCAATAGGTGCGGTCTCCACCTGCCAGATCATTCCAAACAATCACCATGGCGATGCAGGGCGCGATGCCAATCAGGATCAGTCCGTTGAGCAGGTGCGGTTCGTTTTTGAAAAATAAAAGACCCAGTGCATACATCAGCAAAGGAGCCAGAATCCAGGTGATGAGCAGCAGCAGGCTGAGGTGTTTGGTTTTTTTGAAAACTGTGGGAAGCAGTCTGAAATCCACTTTGGCCAGCGGCGGATACATCATTGCAATCAGACCCAAGGCAATAGGAATATTTACTGTTCCTTCACTCATAGCCTGAATCGTATCGGGGATGGAAGGGAATGCCCAGCCTATGGTGATGCCCAGGCCCATGGCCAGAAAGATCCATAAGGTGAGGTAGCGGTCAAGAAAGGAAAGCCTCTTTTGCATGGCGCGTAGGATCAGCAGCAGTTGTTCAGTGTACGTTCCAGATGCAGTGATTCTTTGAGCGAGGTGAATGCGGCAAACATGGCTTTTACCTGCTCCTGGTCAATACAGTAGCAACTCTTTGAGCCTTCAATTTCGCCCTGAATCAGTCCCGCGTCTTTCAGTTCGCGCAGGTGTTGGCTTACAGTAGGCTGTGCCAGTGGTAAGGTTGCCACTACATCGCCGCAAATGCAGGTGCCTTTTTCCGCCAGTGTTTGCAGGATGGCAATACGTGCCGGATGCCCAAGTGCCTTGGCCCAGTTGGCCATTTGCTGCAGTTCGTCAGCGAACTCATTGCTTTTATTACGTGCCATATTTGTTATTGCAATTATACGATGAGAAGGAATGGAAAAACAACGGTTGTGAATTTCATTCAGGCTGTTCAGCGAATTTCTTTAGAGAAGACCAGGGTATATCCTGTTGGAAGTGGCGGGCCAAGGACCCAGTTTGGTTCTCTGAACTTGGTGCCACAGGGCCCGCATCGCAGGGCTTTCACATGAAAGCGATATTCCTTTTTTACTGAATCAATGGAGATGTTTCGTTCATAGCTGGCATTGCAGGCGGTGAACTGGGTATTCATGCCAATAAGCAAATGCTTGCTGAAATCAATGGTGGACAGCGACGCGGTGTCGGCGCAGTTTTTCAGGTAGCGGTTCCGAAAATCCACGAATTCCGCCTGATTCCGTATGACTGCTGTTGAATCCAACGAGTTGGAAAAGAAGAAGCAGGAGCCGAAGTCGTAATTGCCATGAACGGCTCCGGTATTGATCGTATAGGTTTCGCTGCATTGTTGTTTGCAGGAACCAAACAACAGCAAGCAGGCGGTGATGAGCGCAAAGTGTTGCCTGTTCATGTAAGTGCTGCCTTTCTCACTGCCTGGTGAATGGTCAGCAGCTGCTGCATCAAACCTTCAAACCGATCCAGCGCCAGCATGTTTGCTCCATCGCTCAAGGCTTCAGCCGGACGTGGATGGGTTTCAATGAATAAACCATCGGCTCCGGTTGCAATGGCCGCTTTGGCGATGGTGCCAATCAGTTCCGGTTTGCCGCCGGTAACGCCGCTTTCCTGGTTGGGTTGCTGCAGGCTGTGCGTAATGTCCATCACCACGGGAGCTCCTAACGATTGCATTTGTGGGATGTTGCGGAAATCCACCACCAAATCCCCATAGCCGAACATGTTGCCGCGTTCGGTGAGCATAATCCGGTTGTTTCCTGAATCCAGGCATTTCTGCATGGCGTGTTTCATGGCGCCTGCAGAGGCAAATTGTCCTTTTTTGATGTTTACCACCTTGCCGGTTTTCGCGGCAGCCACGAGTAAATCTGTTTGCCGAAAAAGGAAGGCGGGTATTTGAAGCACATCCACGTAGGCGGCAGCCATGGCGGCTTCGCCACTTTCGTGGATGTCCGTAACGGTTGGGATGTTGAAATGCTCGCCGATCTTTTTCAGGATGCTCAGTGCCTGTTCATCGCCAATCCCGGTGAAGGAATCCAGACGGCTGCGGTTGGCTTTGCGGTAGCTTCCTTTAAAAATAAGCGGCAGTTGCAGGCGGTCGCAGATGCTCACCAGTTGTTCGGCAATTTCAAAAGCAATGGCTTCGCCTTCAATGGCGCAAGGTCCGGCCATCACAAAGAAGTTTCCTGTTTCGGTATGGCGTAATTTATCTATGGTGAATGGAAGCATATCAATATCCAAATAAACTATAACTGAAGGTACTTCCACCCGGACTGATGCCTTCAATGGTAATTCTTCCCCGTGCTTGTTCCAGGTCAGCCACCAAGTCTTCTGCCTTGGCATAGCTGCGGCCATTGAGTTTGGTGATGATGCTTCCTTCCTGAATGCCCATACTTGCCATGCTGCCGTTGCCTGAAATATTGCTCACTTTGATGCCAGAGGTGATGCGGAAACGTTGCATTTCCTGCTGGTTGGCGGGCTGGAAATCAGCGCCAAGCACTTTGGAGTTGATGACATTTCTGCGCAGCAGCTTGGTATTGCCGTCGGCATTGATCAGGGTCAGGCTGAATTCCTGAAGCTTGCCTTCGCGTAAAACGGTGAATTTCACGGTTGCTCCCGGTCTGTAATAGGCCAGATGTTCTTCATAGAAGGCTTTGTTGCTCACCTTCTGTCCGTCAATTTTGGTGATGATGTCACCTGCTTTGATGCCGGCTTTGTCGGCCGGTCCGTCGGCAACCGTGCCACTCACGTAAGCGCCTTCGGCCTCGTTCAGTCCGAGTTTCTGAAGGATGCCGTTGCTCACGTCTTCCGTGGTTAAGCCAGGGAATCCGCGTTGTACTTCGCCGAATTCTACAAAGTCTTTGATGATTTTGGCCACCATATTCACCGGAATGGCAAATCCATAACCTGCATAAGATCCGGTTTGGCTGGCAATGGCGGTATTGATGCCCACCAGCTCGCCGTTCAGGTTTACCAGCGCACCGCCGGAATTCCCGGGGTTGATGGCCGCATCTGTCTGGATAAAGCTTTCTATGGGAAACTGATTGTTCACAATGTTGATGTTCCGGCCTTTGGCGCTGACAATACCGGCTGTGACGGTGCTGTTCAGGTTGAATGGATTGCCCACCGCAAGTACCCAATCGCCAATTTCCAGAGTTTCACTGTTGCCCAGGGTAATAGCCGGGAGGTTACTGGCTTCAATTTTCAGCAAAGCAAGGTCTGTGCTGGGATCTTTCCCAACCACCGTAGCTTTGTATTCCTTTTTATTGTTGCTCAGGGCCACGGTAATCTGCTCGGCATTGGCAATCACGTGGTGGTTGGTAACGATGTATCCGTCGGCGCTCACAATCACGCCACTGCCCGAAGACGAAACCTGTCCGCGGCTGCCAAAGGGGTCGAAGTCCCAGAACCAGAAGGAACTTCTGTACTGCACGGTGCTGACGGTTTTGATGAATACCACTGCCGGAGTGCTCACTTTCGATGCCTTGACAAATCCGGCGGGCATGTCTTTCAGGTTTACCTGACTAAAGTTACTGTTGGCAGCGTTGCCAAACTTGAAAATGCTTCCTGCATCTTGATGGTTCTTGCTGAACATCCAGGCGCCTGCCATGCCGGAAAGGGCCGGAATCACCACGCTGAACAGGGTTTTCTTGAGCATAGGATGTATCATAATCGTCTCGTTTCAAATTGTATGCCTAAGCATGAAGGCCGTGGAAATCAGCCTGCGGATGCTGTTCTGTCAGTTGCGCAGCTTCCGGTCGAACCAAAACGTGCCGAGCGGAACCAGCGAAGCAATGCCGGCCTGGAACCACATCAGGATGGGCCATTGATGTTTCTGCCAGGCAATGGTTGCCAGAATGTTGTAAATGATGACCAGAATGCCGTGGATCCAGCCGCCCACCATCACATATTCGGGCATTCCTGCCCAGTATTTCAGCGGCATGGCAATGAGCAGCAGGAAAAGAAAAGAGGATCCTTCAAGGAGCCCGAATACCCTAAACGTACGAAGCAGGTTCATGTGCGTGCAAAGTAAATAACTGTCAGGGAATCAGGGTGGCTTTCAAATACATCATCAGTTCCGGGCGACGTGGGTCATTGCTGACAATTTTTATCGGTCGAACCTGAACTTCCTGCCGCAACACCGTATCGAAACTTACTTTCAGTTCGGCGCGCTCGCCAGGAGCCAGTGTTTTGCTTGTCCAATCTACTTCCACGCAGGCACAATCGGTAACCACATCGCGAATCTGGAGCGGAGTTTTTCCTGCATTCACTATGCTGAAGCTGGTGCGCAGAATGGCGCCTTCCTGATGCGATCCAAAGCTGTGCTCATAACGGTCCACTTCCACCAAAGGTTGTTTTTTCAGTTGACCCTTGCTCATCTTCGGAAAGTATTCTTTCACATTCACAACCACATTTAAGCCTTTGGGTGCAATGATGGGATCATCCGAAAGAAGCACAATCTGGTCGCTGACATATCCCCATTTCCCGATTTTACTGCCGTCCACAATTACCCTCATCAGGGCTGTTTCTCCGGGTTCTACACTTTCCGGAACATTTTCCAGACGGATGTAATGCGGTAATTTGCTCACTTCCAGGATGCTCACCGTTTGCGCGCCACTGTTCACCAGCCTTGCCGTAAAGGTGTCCACCTGATTGTTAAACATAGGATCCGCGCTGATATAACCTTCCGCGAAGCGCAAATCACCGAAATACATGCGCTGGTTGGCTTCTTCACTGTCGTCGTTGGGTAAATAAACTTCGCCTTTAATGGTGATGATGATGACGCCCTGTGGTGTATTTGGATAAATGCCAATGGTTTTACTGAAATCGCCGGGCCGGGCATACGTAGAATAGGAAACCTCCACGTAACCGGTATCACCCGGGAAAATGCTGTCGTGCGACCATTCCGGCGTGGTGCACGCACAACTGGGTTGCACGCTGTTCAGCCACAAAGGTCCGCTGCCGTCATTTACAAAACTGAATCTGTGTTTCAGGTCACCGCTGCGTTCACTCACGGGTCCGAAATCGTAAACGTCCTGAATGAATCGCAGTAAGGGTCCTTTATTTTGGGCCCACAGGTTGCTGGTGCCGATGCAGAGGATGAGTAAGAAGTGGCGGAATCGCATGTTGTCTGTGAGTTTCAAAAACCGTGCAAATTAGTCGCGCTTAGAGATGTGGCCAATGCTTTTTTCGTTGCCTGGTGCCGCGCAAAAAATGAAGGCACCAAACTGCTGTCGATCAGAGGATTTGGAAACATTGTGCACTTGCTTTTGTTTTTCATGGGTACAATGTGCACTGGTATGCTTTTTCCATTGCACAATGCCTAATTTTGCAGTCCCATGAAGATACTTGTGTGCATGAGCGTGGTTCCAGATACCACGACGAAAATCACCTTCACGGATGGGGATACCCGGTTTAATACGCAGGGCGTCCAATACATCATCAATCCTTACGACGAACTCGCACTCACCAGGGCGCTGGAAATTGCCGAGCCGGTTCAGGGCAGCGTAACTGTGATCCACGTGGGTCTTGCCGACAGCGAACCTTCCATACGCAAGGCACTCTCTATTGGTGCAGGCGAAGCAGTGCGCATCGACGCAGAGCCGACTGATGCGCAATTTGTGGCTGCCGAAATTGCCCATTGGGCCAAAGACAAAGGTTTTGATCTGATCATGACCGGCAGGGAAAGTATTGACTACAATGGCGGTGCGGTAGGCGGATTGCTTG
>JBDKIU010000188.1:0-3272 GCA_039796915.1 Bacteroidota bacterium
GTGGTTTTGAAGAACTCCAGCCAGGCAATTTGTTCGGGCATGGGTTTCCAAGGAAAACCCTGCTGTTCGCTGATGGGCCATTGATATTTCAACTGTGGATTGACCATGGAATGGCCGGAAAAAGGCTGCAGGCTGTGTACGGGTTTCTTGAGCAGTTTTCCTACGCGGTATTTGAGGGTATTTCTGCGGCCACTGGCCCATACGAGGTCTTTGTTGAACTTAGCCTCCAGATCTTGTCTGAGTTCCGGAGCATACAAACCCGACAATACGCCAAAGGTGCTGCGCGCTTCCTGAGCAGAGGCGTTCCATTTTTGCCATTCCAGGGCTGCCGCAACCATATCGCGGTAACCAAACATCATTTCATCTACGCCGTGCCCGTCCAGGCTGATCCTGAATCCGGCCTGCGCCATGCCTTCATATACAGAATGGATGGCCGTAAGCGGATTGGCAGAAATACAATCAAAGGCACGGGTAAGTTGTTCTGTTTTGGCGACCAGGGAATGTGGGTCGATGGTCACAACGGTTCCTTCCGCGCCCGTATGTTGCAATACCTGTTTGGCGTACTCGAGCTCGTCCAGTTCTGTTCCCGGAAACGACGCAATAAACGCCCTGCGAAAATCAGACGGGGTTCGTTCCAGTGCGCCCAGATTGGATAAATGCACCACTGCAGAGAACACCGAGCTGCTGTCCAGACCGCCGCTCAGCGCGGTGGCAATGGGCACATCGGCGCGCAGGCGCAGGGAAACGGCATCCATGAACAAGGATTTGAAGGTTTCCGCATGCGTATGCAGGTCGCCGCGATGGTTTTTCAGCCATTCATCGGGGCGGAACCAGGGTTCGGGTGCGTCGCCGCCGCCAAATCCAAAGCGGATGAAATGGCCCGGAGGAAGCGCAATGATGTCGTTGAACGGCGTGAGCGAAGCGCCTTCCAGCGCATACGGTTCAGCCAGATTCATGAGGAAGAGTGCATCGTTGATGCTGCGCTGGTGCCCTTTAAGGTGCAGGAAGGCATTCGTTTCGCTGGCAAAGGCAAGGTATGCGTCGCTGATGTAGCAATACAAAGGTTTGATGCCGAAGCGATCCCGGCACAGCAGCAGTTCCTGCTGCACGTCGTCCCAGATGGCCGCGGCCCACATGCCGTTGAAGCGGTTGAAGCAATCTGTACCCCAATGGTGGTAAGCCAGGGCAAAAACTTCGGTATCGGTATCGCTTACAAAAGCGTAACCCAGGCTTTGCAGTTCACGGCGCAACTCCAAGAAGTTGAACACTTCTCCGTTGTACACGATGGTATATCGGCCTTCCAGCAGATGCATGGGCTGGCTGCCGGCTTCGCTCAGGTCGAGGATGGAGAGCCGTCGATGCCCCAGGCCCAGATGGTTGCTTGCCAGCAGCGTATAACCCGAGCCGTCGGGGCCGCGGTGTTTCATGCTGTCGGTGAACACCATCAGGTCTTCCTTCAGCACCTTTTTGCGCAAGTCAAATATTCCGGCGATGCCACACATGTTGTCAGGATTTAAAAAAACGGAAGAAGGCTGCTTTGCGGCGCAGACGGTCAAAATACTTGCGCTTCTTTTGGTATTCAGCCGGGTCGTTGGCTTCAATGAATTTCAGCGCATGGTGCAGGTAGCGGTAATGCTGATGCGTGTCGCTGAAATAAATGTAGCGCACCAAAAAGCGACAGGTCATGTGGATGAGCTGTGCTTCCGAAAATTGCACCTGCGGCTGTTCATAACCGTGCAGGTTTAATGTGGGCGCACCACAGGCGCTCAGCAGCTCCACACCTTTTTCATATTGATACGCTTCGAGGAATTTGCGGAATACGCCCATGTTTTCCCGAATCATGGTGGATTCGAGGTTGTTGGTTTTGCTGGCTTCATGGTCGCGAAATCCGCCGACCAGGAAATCTGTTTTCACCGTTTTGGCGTGCAGGTGCAGGCGCACAAATAGGTCGAAGTCCATGCTGAAGTGCAGCGTTTCATTCAGAAATCCAACCCGTTCCAGGATGCTCTTTTTGTAGAAACAACCCTGTTGTCCGTAGGGAAAATGGTAGTAATACATGAGCGGAAGATCCGGCACGTCGTGTTGCATCATTTCCATGGGACCTTCGGCGTTGAATCGTTGGGTTTTCCCGTAAACGAACCCCGCATCCGGATGCGCCATATAGGTTTGAGCGATGTGGAACAGGGCATCAGGATACAAAATATCATCGCTGTTGATCCAGTTTACGATGTCGCCCGTGGCCTTTTTGAATCCTTTGTTGATGGCATCGGTTTGTCCTTTGTCGCGTTCACTCACCCACCAGTCAATCTGGTCTTCGTATTTCCTAATTACCGAAACGGTTTCGTCGGTACTGCCGCCGTCAACAATGAAGTATTCCAGATTAGGATATTGCTGTCCGATGATGGACAGGATGGTTTCTTCTATAAATCTGCCCTGATTGTACGAAGGCGTAACAACCGTAATTCTGGGCCACTGGCTGTGGCCTTCGGGCAGTTGATGCAATGCTGCGTTGCTCATGTGTTTTGTGTTTGGTTCAGGTGCTTCTGGTAACGCTTCAGGGAATCCCATTTCCCCAGCTGGTACCAGGTCCAGAAGATGCTGAGTGCAAGGCCGGTAAAACCATCCAGGAACCCTTTACAGTCGATAAAGCATTCTTTGAATGCGCGCAGGCCCGACTTCCATTTGGCCAGGCTGCTGTATCGTTTTCCTTCGCGGTGCATATTCACGCCTTCCCCTTCCAGGTAGCGGCGGTGTTTTTCGATCAGTTGCTTCCATCCGCTCATCCAGTAATGATGATCCACGTTGTTGCCGGCGTGGCGGATTTTATGGGTGCGGAATCCTTCTTTCAGGGTGATGGCCGTATGCACGGTATCGGCGATGAGCACCCGTTCACGGTTGATGAGCAGGCGCCCAATGCGTTTTCCACCCCAAACGGTGCCTTTCAGGGCGCGTTTTTTAAAGTAGTAACGGATGGGCGTATTAATCCTGCCTGCATCTTCCGGCGCGAGCGGAATGAACTCCATCAATTGCCTTTGCAGTTCAGCATCCAGCACTTCGTCGGGATCAATCAGCAGCACCCACTGATGTTTCAGCTTCGGAATAAAAACCGGGAAAATGTCTTCAATACGTGCTACGCGGTGGTAGCGTTCCAGGCGTTCGTGTTCGTGCAAAACCGTTTCTGGCTTGTCATCGGAAGCCAGGTCAACCACCACAATTTCGTCACACCATTGCAGGCTGTCCAGGCATTTCCTGAGCAGATGGGCCTCATTACA
>JBDKIU010000189.1:0-9846 GCA_039796915.1 Bacteroidota bacterium
GAAGCGGCAAGTGCTTCTTCATAATCAAAGTAGCCCACCAGTCCGTGTGGCAGGTGCAGCTGGTCTGAATAACGGGGCTTCCCGACAACGTTCCCCGACAAGCCGGCTGCCTCGCGAATGCTTCTGTTGATGTCAAAATCCTGCGTGTGCATGGGCGGAAGGTAGCCGGCAAGAAACTTCAGCGGCGCGCCCCACATGCCGGGAATCAGATAAACCACAAAGCTGAACGTGGCAATAACCAGCCCCAGGCGACCAATGCCCAGCGGCCCGGGTTCGCTGTCGTGCGCAAACCGGATTTTCCCCAACAGGTAAAGTCCCATCAGTGTAAAAATGGCAATCCAGAGCGCCAGATATACTTCCCTGTCCAGCAGACGCCAGTGGTAGGTTTGATCTGCAATGCTCAGGAATTTGAGGGCAAAGGCCACTTCCAGAAAACCGAGAACCACTTTCACGCTGTTCAGCCATCCGCCGGCTTTGGGCAAACTGCTCAGCCAGGAAGGGAAGAGGGCAAACAATCCGAAGGGAAGGGCGAAGGCCAATGAGAAGCCGAACATGCCAACCACGGGTGTAAGGAAGTTTCCGGTGATGGATTGCGCGAGCACGGTTCCGACAATAGGACCTGTGCAGCTGAATGATACCAATGCGATGGTGAGCGCCATGAATACCGGCCCTAAGATTCCGCCCTTATCCGCCTGCCTGTCCACTTTATTCACCAGTGAAGCAGGAAGAACCAATTCAAAAGCCCCAAAAAATGAAGCTGCGAACACCAGGAAGATGATGAAGAAGAACAGGTTTGGAATCCAATGTGTACTAACCCAATTACGGGCTTCTGCACCAAAAGCGAAGGCCACCAATGTGCCCAGAATGGTGTAAATGGCAATGATGGAAAAAGCAAAAACCAAGGCTTCCCGGATGGCAACGCTTCTGTTTTTGGTTTTCATGAAGAAGCTTACGGTCATGGGAATCATAGGGAAAACGCATGGAGTTATCAAGCCGAGCAAGCCCGAGATAAACGCAAGGATGAACAGCGTTCCCAAGCCTTCTTCCTGCATGGGAATGGTGCCGGCAAATGTTTTTGGTTTGCAGGTTCCAGCCTGGTTGGGTCCTGATGCTTTGTACGTTCCGGAAACCGGTGCCGGCGCAACTGCTACAGTTGGCTCCTGAACCGGCGCAGCCGCGGTGTCTGGTGTTGGAATGGCTTGCGGTACGGCAGGCGATTCCGGTTCAACGCTGCTTCCGCTAACGGTTAAACCTTTGACATCCAGCATGGCCGACTTTACGGGAACGCACATCCCTGTAGCATCGGTACACATTTGCCCCAGGAAACGGAAACGGATGACCGGGTTGGCCGACAAGACTTTAATCTTCTGGCGAAACTCGGCCTTGCCTTCAAACTGACCGGTGCTGCATCCAAAGATGTCGTCGCGCACCATGTGATCGCCCACGCTGCTTAGTTTTCCGGCAAGCTGGTAAGAAGCATGCGGCGTGAATTCCAGGCTGGCTTCAACCGGTCCTTCTTCCGGCGGACAATCGGTTTCTTCGCTGAACAAATGCCAGGTTGCCGGGATGTTGGATGTGCTGATGATGATTTCAACGGTTTCCCCGGCCTGTATATTCGTTTTGCTCAAACGATATGTAAAATCAGGGGATTTGATTATTTGACCCTGCACACCCATTCCAGAAAAAAGGAAGGAGCTGCAGAGCAAGAGTTTGGTGAATGGTCGCATTGTTCCAGGTACAAAAAAAGAGTTTCAGGGCCTGCGTTCAAAACACAGAATGTGCAAATCTGAACGGAGAAAGCAAAAAGTTGTTTTATTTTTTTGTGCATTGTGAAGAAGTATTTGACTCAAAGCGTCATTTGGTGTATTTGGGCACTGGCCCTTTCTGCGGCTTGTGGTCGATTGTCTGCTCAAACTGCCCAACGGAAAACTGCAGAACAATATATAGAGGAGTATCGGTATGCTGCCATGCAGGAAATGCGGATGTATAAAATTCCCGCATCCATTACACTGGGGCAGGGACTGCTGGAATCTTCCTGTGGGAACAGCCGCCTTGCTGCGGAATGCAACAATCATTTCGGCATCAAATGCCGCAAAGAATGGCAAGGTGCCAGCTGCATTGAAGACGATGATGCGGCCAACGAATGTTTCCGTGCCTATACCAATGCCATGGAATCGTATCGTGACCACAGTTTATTCCTGTCCAACAGCCCAAGGTATCAGCAGCTGTTCACCCTGGATATTCTGGATTATCAATCGTGGGCCAGAGGTTTAAAAAGTGCAGGTTATGCAACCAATCCGCAATACGCGGTCATCCTCAACAACATCATTGCCCGTTATCGCCTTGGGAAATACGACACCATGGTCATTCTGGGTGATGCCTACGAACAGCCACAGAAGCAGGGTATAGTGATGGAGCACGGGATTCCGGCGGTTTATGCGCAGCCCGGAGCTACGCCAAAAGATATTGCACAAACGCATCAGCTTGGGGTTTGGCAGATTTACCGCTACAACGATCTGGAGCGCGGGGATTCGTTGCGTGCCGGCGAAGTAGTATATCTGAAACCCAAGAAAAGAACGGCATCGGTTCCGGAACACGTGTACCGTCAGGGTGAAAGTCTGCGAGATATTTCCCAGAAATATGGCATTAAGCTGAAAAGGGTGTACCACCTGAACAACCTTGAGCCGGGGGAAACGATTCCAGGCGGTACCGTGCTTCAATTACAGAAGAAACATCCGAATACCGCTGGTCAAAAGCCGGTGTTCGAAGAAAGTGCTGCGTTTGCGCCGAAGCTTAATTCGGACACCGCCGGCGGTTTGTACACGGTGAAACCAGGAGAAACTTTATACGGCTTGGCCAAGCGCTGGGGCATGGAACCGGCGCGACTTGCCGCTGTCAATGGTTTATCGGTTCAGGCGGCCCTGAAAGCCGGACAATTGCTGGTGCTGCGTGGCGACCTGAAGCCACAGAAAACGATGATTGAACCCGGTGCCGCGCCTGACAAAAAAAAGGGCGTGCATGTAGTGATGGCAGGTGAAACGCTGTATTCCATCGCCAGGATGTATTCGGTTGGTGTTGATTCATTAAGAAGCTGGAACAACCTGAATCAGGAACCGCTGCAAAGTGGCAGGGAACTTCGGGTATCTGCCTCAACGCCGCCAAAGGATCAGGCTGCGGAATACTATACCGTTCAGCCCGGAGATACGGCCTTTTCCATTGCCCGGAAATTTGGCATCACCCTCGATGAATTGCGTCTGAAGAATCAACTGACCGACTTCCAGTTGCGCCCAGGCATGAAGCTGAAGGTTAAGTAAAGGTTTGCAGGTTGTTTCTGTCACCAAACAGTCATGAATCTCCGTGTTTGCGCACGAGACCAAGGTTCACCTGCGCCCCGGAACGGCGGGATGAATTCGGAAGCATAGACTGGGCAGAGAAAAAAAGAATCCTGAGCGGCAAGATTTTTTTTTCGAGCAATGCAACCTTTTCGACGCCTTGCGTCATTTATTTGGAAAACTTCATATACTTGTAACCTAAATAGTTGAGTAGAAGCAGTCCGAAAAGACCTAGAAAGAAAACAAAACACACAATAACCATATGAGATCACTAATTACTCAAACCATCAAATTGCTGCGGATTCCGGCGCTGATTGCTGCGCTGGGATTCGGGTCGAGCGCCAGTGCGCAGACCTGGTGCGCGGCAGGTAACCAGTGGGGGTGCTGGGTTGGAACACCCAACTACTACTACGCGCCCATCGGGCAGGTGCAGTTCGTTCAGGACGGCAAAGTCATCTACAATAAACCTGATGACGGTTGTGCAGATGTGACAACGGGTTCTTCCAACACCAACCGTCTGGTGAACATGGGCAAACCATTTGACCTGACTGCAGGTGGAACTTACACCGCGAACATCGCCCAGAATTCTTCCTGGGGTTATGCAGCGTACATCGGCGTATGGATTGACCTGAACCGCGACGGAAACTTTGCCAACGCAGAATATGTTTCCAACGGTTGGGGAACGTTTGCATCCGGAGCGTTGACCTCTAAGAATTTCACCATCCCCTGTGCCAACGTAAACCCTGGTAAATCAAGGCTGCGTGTGCGTTCTGAGATTTACTTCTACAGCATGGGCGCAGGTAACGGTTGCGGCAACATGAACTACGGTGAAGTAGAAGATTACGAAATCAACCTCGGTCTTCCTACTTCATTGTCTGCAGATTACTTCCTGCCAGATCCTGCTACTGCCTGGGTTAAAACCCGTCTGAAGTTCATCAACAAGAACCAGAAAGGTTACATTCGTCACGAATGGGACGGTTCTGACAATGGTTCAGGTTATGACTTCACCGGTACAGACTGGAACAAGTCGTTTGCAACAGCAGGCACTTATTCTGTGAAACTTCGCTCGACCAACTGTCTGGGTCGCGACAGTATCACCCAAAACATTACCATCAAAACGCCTTCAGTAGTTCCTGTGGCCGATTTCATCGCCAGCAAGAACGTAGTAGAACAGTATGAACTCGTTCAGCTGTTCGACCTGAGCCAATATGGTCCTTATGACTGGCATTGGGAAGTTTATGACTCTACCCAGTTCCCAGAAATTTACTACGACGAAACCAGTCGTGTAAATCCTCCTTCTGATCCTGACGGAAAGAAGAATCCTATCTTCTTCATGGACCTTCCCGGTACTTATACTGTTACGCTGACTGCCTACAATGACAACGGCTGGTCACCAGTATTCGTGAAGAAAGCACACATCAAGGTAAATCCTCCCAGCGATTATCCTTTGGGTAATGGACCTTTGAGCACTCAGGTTTCGAGTGGCCGTGTCTATGACCATGCAGGTCCTGGCGGAAACTATGGAACCAACCGCAGTAACTTCGTCGACCGTCTGCTCATTCAGCCATGTAATGCAACTGAAATCAACTTGAAGTTTTCTCAGATTCGTTTGTCTGATGTAAACGACTTCATCAAAATTTACGACGGAACCGACGAGTCAGGTAAAGCCCTGCACCCAGGAAGCGGTATCAACTCTTCAAACCAGGCAGGTGCTCGTAACACTACCTTCACTGCTAAGTCTGGTGCGATGTATATCACCTTCCAGTCTAACGCAAGCGGTCAGGATTCCGGATTCATCGGAACATTCACCAGCAAACTTGGTGCACAGATTGCCCCAACTGCTGATTGGCGCGTGAAATATGAGCCTGCATACAATTCTACCCAGGTTGATTTCGAAAATACTACTACCGGTAAATATGGTCTGATGGCCTACCAGTGGGATATTGATGAAGGAGGAAGCCTGACTCAGTATTTCTCTGAGAATGCAAGCCATACCTTCTTCACTGATGGCAAATACCAGGTATGTCTGGGTGCATCTTCTTGCGCCGGCGTTGACCAGTATTGCGATTCTATCGAAATCATTACTCCAAACAAAAAGACCCTGCTCGACTTCGTTGCCAGCAACCGTCGTCCTAAAATTGGTGAAGAAATCACCCTCACCATCGATGCCGACAATGCCAACCAGTTCGACTGGAACATCTTCCCAACTACCTATACTGTAACTGCAGGTTCTATTGCTACCAGCAGCAACAAAGTACTGAAGTTGAAATTGAACAGCGGCGGTCCTTATACCTTCACCTTGAAGGGCTGGAACAGCACTGCACAAACCGTGACTCAGAACACTGTTGTTAAAGACAAGTATGTGGTAGTTCTTGACTACTGCACTCCGGTAGTTAGCCTCGTGAGCGCTGACGTGGGAATCAACAACGTAAGCCTTTCAAAAGGTACTACCAAGTTGATTGACAATGCTACTTCTTCAGGTGTAGATCAGTATTCTGACTATGCTGAAACCAATGTAGCTACCCTGACCTTCGGTGCTGAATACAGCGTAGAAGTAAGCAGAAACACTACCGTGAACCCCATGAACCGTAAGGTTTGGATTGACTTCAACATCGACGGTGATTTCACTGATGCAGGTGAAGAAGTATTGACTGAAACTTCTGCGAACACTGCAAGCGCAAGCGCTAAATTCAATGTTCCTTTCCTGAAGAACAGCTTTGAAGGTAAAACCCGTATGCGTGTAGGTGTTTCTTACAGCACTTACTCAAATACTCCTTGCGGTGCCAACATCGTAGGTGAATTTGAAGACTACGGAATCATCCTGGCTAACGACAAACTGCCTCCAGTGATTACCCTGAACGGTTCTGACACTGTTCGTATCGAGAAGAATTGCGCTACTACTACTTACGTAGATGCAGGTGCAAAAGCCATCGACCCAACTGAAGGCGACATCACTTCACGTATTGTTACTACAACCGACTTCGATCAGTGCAACACCGGTATCTATACCTACGTGTACAACGTAGAAGATGCATCAGGTAACAAAGCTGCTCCTAAGCGTCGTGTGGTAATCGTAGTTCAGGACCGCACTCCTCCGGTTCTTACCCTGAACGGAACTTCTCCAATGAGTGTTGAACAGTGCGGAACCTTTAACGATCCAGGTGCAACTGCATTTGACATCGTTGACAAGGACCTCACCAGCGCCATCGTAGTATCTGGAAACGTAAACACCAACAAATTGGGCAGCTACGTAATCACCTACACTGTTCGCGACGCTCAGGGCAACACTGCCAGCATCGACCGCACCGTGAACGTGGTTGACACCAAGCAGCCTACCATGATGTTGAACGGTGCTGCCATCACCAATGGTACTACCATCAACGTTCAGATCAACAGCGTATTTGTTGACGGTGTGTACACCGAAGACCCATGCACTGGCATCATCAACACTACCAAAACTCCTGGCTTCAATGGTCCGGTGAACACTACACAGCGTGCAACTTACCCTGTAACCTACACTGCTGAAGATGCTTCAAGCAACGTAGCAACCAACAACGGTGCGGTAATCAACTACAAAGTTGACGACTTCATCGCTCCTGTGATTGTTCTGAACACTGAAGACACAGTTTACCTCGAAGTAAACTCACCATACAGCAGCAAGGCTGTAACTGTAACTGATAACTTCTACGGTTCATCTCAGGTGAGCGTTGTGAGAACTGGTACAGTGGATCCTTACACCCTCGGCCTTTACAGCGAAACCTTCACTGCTACCGATGCCAGCGGCAACAGCGCAACCCGCACCCGCTACATCCGTGTGCGTGACACCAAAGCACCACAAATCATTGCTCCTGTAGTGAATGTGTGCATCGGTTACGGCTTCAACGTAATGGAAGGTCTGCAGATCACCGACAACTACTATGCTCCAGCTACCCTGATGCCACTCGTGGTGATGATCAACCACAACGTGAACAGCTGGGAAGCCGGTGTGTACTACATCAACTACCGTGTGACTGATCCTAGCGGAAACACCAGCGCTGTAGTTTCTCGTCCTGTGTTCGTAGGTTACCCACCAAATTGCCAGAACACCCTGAACAGCTGGAACCTGGCTACCAGCGTGAACGAATTCAACCTCGACGCAGCTGTTAATGTGTTCCCGAACCCAACCAATGGCAAGCTGAACATCAGCTACAAACTCAACAACGCTAACCCAGTAAGCATCGAAGTTTACAATGCTACAGGTGTTAAAGTTGCTGAAGTTCGTGATGCAGCTACCGGAATCGGAACCAGCACTGTTGACCTGGCAGGTGTAAGCGAAGGTATCTACCTCGTTCGCCTCAGCAACAACGGTCAAACCACTACCCAGAAGGTTGTAGTGAAACACTAAAATTCCCAGGCTTTTGCCTGACAAAAAAAAAGCCCCGCACAAGTGGGGCTTTTTTTTATGGGAATGGTTTTAAAAATCATCAAAAAAGCCCCGCATGTGCGGGGCTTTTTTGTCCTGGTCCAGGCGATATGTTATTTGAATCTATGATTCCTGCACCACGTATTGTGAGGTGCCGCCCATCATTTGTTCCAACAGTATGGATTTTCCTTCCAGAATATTTGAAGTCATTGCACCATCTTTTGCATTATAAATGGTGAGCAGCTGCAGGCCTTTTTGTGCTGAAACCTGAAACTTTTTCTCCTGCAAAGCGGCAATGAACTGTTCAAAACGGCGACCGGCATCGTCGGTACAAACTGAAAAACTGATGGCGGTTTGCTGCATCATGTTTGCACGTATCCGATGTTCAGCCATGAGTGAAAAAATGCTGCTCAGGTGTTCTTCCGCGATGAAGTTGAAATCCGGGCTTTTCACGTGAATCAGGCATTGTGATTCTTTCAGGATGTAACAAGGTACTTGCAACGGGGTCGCCTCGTAGCTGATTTTAGTTCCAGCTTCGCTGGGGTTCAGGAATGACTTTACAAACAATGGAATTTTTGCACTTTGAAGCGGCTGAATCGTTTTTGGATGCATGACAGATGCGCCGTAATAGGCGAGTTCGATGGCTTCCGAATAACTGATGCTGTCTAGCTTCTGGGCAAATGGAAATTTCTTGGGGTCAGCATTCATCACACCGGCTACATCTTTCCAGATGCTAACCGAGCTGGCTTCCAGTCCCCAGGCGAACAAGGCCGCAGAATAATCGCTGCCTTCGCGACCGAGTGTGGTTGTTTGGTTGGTCATGTCGCGTGCAATGAATCCCTGAGTAATGATGGGGTTTTTGAGCGCCAATGGTTTCAAACGTGAATGCATCAAGTGTCTGGTTTCATCCCAGAGTACTTTGGCTTCTCGGTAGGTAGCATCAGTAACAATAAAGTTTCGCGCATCAATCCAATGGTTTCTGAAACCGCTTAATTGCAAGTAATGACTGACTATTTTCGTTGATATCAGTTCCCCGAAGCTTACGATTTGGTCGTATAAATGGTCATAGTCCTGATCATCACTGACCGTTTCCATGAGGCATTCCAGTTCAAGGAAGTAGTTTGAAATATCGCTGTACACCGCATGCAATGGATCTGGAAACAGCGCCTCAATGATGTCAAAGTGATAGCTTTTGATCTGTTCAAGAATGTTGGCTGCGGCGTCCGGATTGCGTTGAAAAACGGCTTCGGTAAACGCCTCTAACTGGTTGGTCGTTTTCCCCATAGCACTCACCACGGTAAGTATGGATTCGTTCTGATGCTGTTGCAGCATGGCTGCGAGGTTGCGAATGCCATCGGCATGACGCACGGATGCGCCGCCAAATTTGAATATCTTCATCAATTCAGGGGTTTTGTACCTTTGCTGCCGCAAAATAAACCTTCATCTAACCCAAATGAAACATTCCGGTATCACCACACTTGAGCAGTTTATCGTGGATCAACAGGCATTGTATAAAGATGCCAAAGGTTCTTTGAGTAAAATTTTCAGAGCGCTGGAGCTCGCCGCAAAGATTGTAAATCGCGATGTGCGTAAGGCCGGACTCGTGGACATCCTTGGAAATAACGGCACCAGTAACATCCAGGGCGAAGAGCAAAAGAAGCTCGATGTGATTGCCAATGAAGTGTTTATCAATGCCCTGGCTCGTTGCGGGGAAGTTTGTGCGGTGGTGAGTGAAGAAGACGACGATGTTACCTGGATTCCTGAAGCTGCAGATCAGAAATACATCATCACGATTGATCCGTTGGATGGCAGCAGCAATATTGATGTGAATGCCAGCATAGGTACTATTTTTTCCATCTACCGGCGCAACGACAGCAGCAAAGCGCCTGTGCTGGAAGATTGTTTGCAGATGGGCAAGCACCAGGTAGCCTCCGGATATTTCATCTACGGAAGTTCGACCATGTTGGTTTATACGACCGGTGTGGGCGTGAATGGATTCACACTCGATGATGGAATCCAGGAATTCTGCCTATCACATCCCGACATCCGTATCCCGGAAAACGGTAAAATCTTCTCGGTGAACGAAGGCAATTATGCCGACTTTCCTGAAGG
>JBDKIU010000190.1:0-9345 GCA_039796915.1 Bacteroidota bacterium
TATGGAACGCCAGATTCAGGCCTGCCTTCTTTACGGCTGCCGACGGTCGCATATCTGTAGATATCAGGAAGGTGGGCGATTACGAACTTCTTTCCTGATGCCTGAGCTTTTTTTCTGAAATCAGCCATAGCCCGCCCAACGTAATCAGCGCGTTGAGCAGCAATACTTCGTTCCCCATCTGATAACCGTCAAGCAGGGAAGCGGCATTGCGGTCGATGATCCACGTGCACACCGGACTCAGGATGCAAACCACGGGCAACCACGCTGCACGCGGCTGAAGTCGGGTGAATTTTCCGGCAATGAACAGCGCCAACAGCGGCCCATAGGTGTAACCGGCCAGTTTAAGTACCGTTTTGATGAGGGCCTGGTTGTTGAAGGCCTTGAACATCAGGATGGTACAAAACAGCAGGAAGGCAAAACCCAGATGAATCATCATGCGTATCCGCTGTTTGCTTTGGTCGGAAAGCCCGTCGCGGCGGTCCAGGTGCAGCAAATCCAGGTAGCAGGAAGTGGTAAGACTGGTGAGCACAGAGTCGGCGCTGGAAAAAGTAGCAGCCGCCAGTCCGATGATGAAGGCCATACCGGCAATCATCCCCAGTTTATTCAGGGCAAGGCCGGGGAATACCCTGTCGGTAATCACATTCCCCAGCGCATCGGTAGGCAGTTGGATGTTGTGGCTTCCTGCATAGGAATAAAGCAGCGCCCCAAGGGAAACAAACAGCAGGTTCACCAGGATGAGCACGGCGCTGAACCACAGCATGTTTTTTTGTGCATCGCGCAGGCTGCGGCAGCTTAGGTTCTTTTGCATCATGTTCTGGTCAAGGCCGGTCATGGCAATGCATACAAAAGCACCACTGATGAATTGCTTCCAGAAGTAATCCTGGCTGAGGTAATCCCAGTTGAAAAAGCGGGTATGCGGACTTGCTGCGAGCAGGCCGAACAGGTTTTCATCAGGCATTTCCCGCAGGATGGCCACCACGGCAAGAATCAGCCCGCCCAGCAGGAACAGCGACTGGAATGCATCGGTAAACACCAGGGTTTTGATGCCGCCGCGAATGGTATAAACCAGCATCAGCGCGATGATGGTAATCACCGTTCCACCGAAAGGCCAGCCCCAGGGATCACACACGAAATACTGAATCACGATGGCCGTGGCAAACAGCCGGGCCGCGCTGCCGGTGAGCCTTGACAACAGGAAAAACAGGGCGCCGGTGCGCTGTGCACTTTGGTGAAAGCGCTGTTCTAAATATCCATAGATACTGGTCAGGTTCAGACGGTAATACAAGGGAAGCAGGATGAATGCAATCACCAGATAACCCACAAAATATCCTGCCACGGTTTGCAAATACCCGAAACCCTGGTTCCACACATTGCCCGGAACGGAGATGAAGGTAACACCGCTCATGCTGTCGCTGAGCATGCCAAAAGCAACCAGATACCAGGCGCTCTGCCTGTTGCCAATGAAATACGCATCGGCATCGGCCTTGCGTCCGGTAAACCAGGCAATGAGCAGCAACATGCCGCAGTAAATGGCGATGGCGCTGAGCACCAATGCAGGAGTAATGGTCATTTTCGTTCGTTGATGCCGAGGATGCGAAGGTATTCTTTTCGGGTACGCAGCGGCCGGGCCACTTCCGTGGCAGGCACATACACCAGGCTGTTGCTTTTCAGTTCCAGCAATCCGATTTTCTCATTGTTGATGATGAATACATTCCCTTTGAAATCCTGGCAGCCCATCATCACAAAGCGATCAGGACGATAGTTCAGCTCGAAGGTTTCGGCGCGTTGAAACGTGTAGCGCGCATAAGGATTCTTCAGCAGCAGGAAGGCGTTTTTTGCATCCACGGGCATGCCGCCGGCGTCGGTGAATTTCACCAGCAGGTGCAGACTGTCCTGCGGAAGTTCAGGCGCGCCCCAGCAAAACAGTCCGAGGCTGCGCAAACGCAGTTCGGTATCGCGCGTTTTTCCGCCAATGGCCAACCGCTTCGCTTCATGATTCCTGATTTGCGCTGCATAGTCAAGGGCCTGCGCACGGTCAAAGGCTGCCAGGCGCTGCGTAAGCAGGCGGCGGTAACGGCTGTAGGCATTTTGGAAATCGGCCTGGGCGCGCTGGCTGTTGCCCGTGGCGCTGTACGTCATGTCCACCGGAATACGCACATAACCTTCGTCTCCCTTCATCACAACCACCGGCAAACCATTGTCCAGTTCCACACGCACGTCGCAGAATTTTCTTCTGAAGATGAACTGCTGGCTGAACTCTTTGGACGTAAGTGCGCCGGTATAACAGAACACATAAGAGGCAAATGCCTTGAGTTCCGGAAACAACATGCCACCGGTTTTATCGGCAATGATGAACTTAATGACACCTTGTTCTTTGGTGCGGTCCACAAAGCTCTTCTGAATGGAAACCAGCGGTTTTCCTCTTTTGAGATAGACAAAAGGCGTTTCAGGCGCGGGCTTGGTTTCGGTGAACTTATTGTAATAGCCCTGATTTCCCAGCAGCCATCCTTCATGGTATTCAGGAGGCAGTGAATAGAAATAATCTCCGCTCAAAAAGCGTGATTCCATGCTGCTTTTATCCATGGCAAAGCGCCGCGCTACTGATGTGTCGCGAAACCAGGAGTAGAAGTCAATGGCGCGCAGTTTACTGTCGTCAAAGCGGTAATCGTAATCGTAGTAATGTTCCCATTTGTTCTTTTGGTCGTCAAAAGCATAGAAACGGTCGCTGCTGTCGGTATTGATGCCGGCATAAATGCGGATGAAATTTCCTTCCTTCAATCGCAGTGGCTGATTGCCTGCATTGGCCGCCAGTTCAACCAGGTAGCGCTGCTTCAGGAACAAACGTTGCTTTGCGCTGTCGTAATGCGTGGGCGCGCCATGGGCCGTTTGTTCATCCGGGCGCAGAAACTCTCTGATGGAAAACTGAAGATTGCCGCGGGCCTCGCTGCCATTCGGCAATTCCAGGCTGTTTGCAGGAACCATCACGGCATTGCCCAAACGGGTGTATAGGATATAATTCTTGCCGGGGTCCAGTTCAAACACACTGCGTCGCGGTTCCATTTCGGGAAACAACGCTTCATAAGATTTTGCATGCTGAAAAGCCGGTTTGGGCCGGTTGGTAAACGGACTCAGTACGCCTCTGTTTTTCCCGGTATCTGCCTGATAGGTAAACGCGCCCTGGGTCATGGAAGGAAACAGCTTCTTCAGATAGGCCCAGTCTTCGGGATACAAATCCACATCGTCAGAAAGGTAACTTACATTGAGGCGACGAACCATTCCGGCTTTTGGCTGGTAGGTGAGCGAGAAACGGTCGGTGCGCAGTTCTTCCCAGCCGTTGTTCGACATCCACGACAGGTTGTCGATGATGCTCAGGGCTTCCAGGTTGCTGTACAAAGCAGCCGGACCGGGTAAATCTTCCACCTGATTCAGGCTGATGCCCAGTTTGCGCAGGCTCCCCAAACGCGTTAATGCGCTGCGGATGAGCGTACCGGCTTCTTTTGCAGAAAAAGGTGCGATGAATTGCACAGAAGAGACGCCTTCAAGGGCGGAAAGAAATCCCAGCGAGTCAGGTGCCGATTCAAACTGCAGGCGCACAGAACGAAATCTGCCCAGCGAAGGAAGCTGTTCGGTGAGTTTATTTTTCTTGTCTGAAATGTAGAGGCTGAGTTCTTCCACCTGGCTGAGTTGTTCCATCACTTCGGAATTCAGGGAGCCGTCCCAGTCGCGGAGGTCCAGTTCCAGCAATTCATCCAGGCGTGAAACAGCGTTGGCCAGGCTGTTCAGGGAAAGACGGCCGTTCACCCGAATGGCAATGGTTCCATAAAGTCGGCGGTAGTTGCGCAGCAGAAATTGTACATCCTGCTCACTTTTCAGCAGGATGCGGTCATCGCCGTTCAGCAACGCGCGTTGCACCGGAGTGTAGGCTCTGTCATGCTGCGCTTCTGCAGCGCTGAACACCCAAAGCAGGGAAATGAACAGGAGGAATTTTTTCAAGATGTTGTTTCGTTGAGTTCTTCGGCGGGATGTTGATGTTCGGAGGGTGGTGTTAATTGGTAATAACGTGCAAAATGGCACCATTCACAGTCTTTCTTGCCGCATCCGGTGTCAAATTTAAAGGCGCGGATGGCTGCATCCGTTTCCACAATTTTATCCTTCACCAATTGCAGTTCCGCAGGACTGATGCGCACATATTCAATCGGACTTTCACCTTTGTCGTTTTGTTCTACAAAGTCGATGGCCAGCCCCGCAATGGTCCAGTTGCAGTTGGGATCTGCTTCGGCCAGCAGCTGATAAAAGGCCAGTTGCAGCCAGTAATCGCCCCATTTGTCCCAGGCACCGCTTTTCTCATCTACGCTCAGCTCACGGAGTTTTTTCAGGCCGTTTTCCACTTTGCCGGTTTTGTAATCCACCAATACTGCATCATTGCCATTTAGTTCCACCTTGTCAATTTTTCCTTTGATGGGAACGCCATTGATGCGGGCATTGAGCTGGATTTCCTGCACGCCTTCGGCATGTTCGGTGAAATGCGGCAGCCGCTGCTGGTAATAGTTTGGAAGGATGTCCATGCCCTGTTGCAAACGGCGCTGGAAGGCCGCTTCGGTAAATCCGTCGCGGTATTTGGCCATGCTTTTGCGGAACAGTGCCAGCAATTGGGCCTCCTCAGGAAAACTGCCGCTTTCTTTATGGATGCGAAAAACATGGGTTAAAGTATCGTGTACCGCAGAGCCGAAGCTGGCATATTCGCTTTTCGCCTGAGGAATACGGATCAGGTTGTTGAAATAGAACCTGATGGGACAGTCCAGATAGCTCTGCAAAGCCGTTGGTGAAAGTTCGAATTTCTCCACCAGCGCCTGCAAATAGGTTTCCGGAG
The DNA here is from genome assembly GCA_039796915.1 of Bacteroidota bacterium. Classification (GTDB taxonomy): domain Bacteria; phylum Bacteroidota; class Bacteroidia; order NS11-12g; family UBA955; genus REEB481. The sequence goes on from JBDKIU010000190.1 coordinate 4,871, forward strand.
GCATGGGAATGGTTTGTACCGCAGCCAGGCCCAGGGCTTCTGCCTCCGAGTGCAAAACCCGTTCGGGCGGCATCACCGCGTTTTGCTGGACTGCCGTTTTGCTGTCGGCAAGAACCTGAATGAAGGAAGAAGGTGTAAGCGATTTACCCTTCAGGGTTTGACTGCGGAAGGAAATATGCAGGCTCTTTTTTGCGCGGGTGATGCCCACATAGAACAGGCGCCGCATTTCTTCTTCGTCTGAATCGCTCAGGTTTTCCAGATCCACGAGCACCTCACCCAGACGGAAAGGCAGCTTGATGGGCCCAGCTTTTTCCCATTCCTCGTAGTTGGCGCCAACAATGAATACGTGTTCCCATTCCAGTCCTTTGCTGCTGTGTGCAGAGCTGAATACCACGCCTTCACCGGTGCCGGCGCGCTGCTCAACATCAACGGTGATGCCCAGGGTTTGACGTCTGGCAATACGTTCCAGCAATTTGTTCAGGCTGAGGTTCGGATCCAGGGCGTTTTCTTCCTTCACCAGGTTGTGAAAACTGTGCAGCACTTCCACCTGAAATGCCGGGTCTTCACTCTGCATCGCCTTGCGCAGGAAGCCGGCCTTGGCGATGATCTTTTCCAGTAATACCGGCACAGTCCAATCCGCCGCGTGACCCAGCCAGTATTCAATGTCTTCATGCAGGCGCCGCAGTTCGGCAAGTGCTTCTCCATTCAGGAACGGCGCCTTTTCGGGCGCTGCACAGATGTCTGCAAATGCACTGCGCCAGTTTCTGTAGTTTTTGAAAATGAAGGAAGCCAGCGTTGCAACACTGATGGGCTGGATGTTATACAAGCCATAATGCAGGATGTGAAACAGCCTGTGTTGTCCGGAATGCGACTGCTCCAGTTCGTCTTTTAGGTAGCAGGTGAATTCCAGCAGCTGCCCGATGAGCGGATCTTCAAGAATGTTCAGGGGTTTGCGGGTGTTGAAGGGCAGTTTCCTGATGCGAAACTCGCGCAGCAGTGATTCTGATTGTGCGTGCTTTCGATATAAAACGGCAATTTCCGTAGGCTTCACGCCGCTTTGAATCAGGGCTTTAATCTGATCGGCTACCCAAATGGCTTCGTGGATTTCGTTGGGCAACTGCACCAGCACGGGCAAATCGGGAATGGACGCATGTGTGCCGCGGGCAATGAGGTTTTTGCTCAGCCCCGGAACCTGATTCACCAGACGCATCTTGTTCAGCCCAATCAGCGCCTGAGCCGCGTTCAGCAGCGACTGGCTGCTTCGGTAGTTTTCCTCCAGTACCACGGTTTTTAAATGTTCCTGATACCGTTGGGCAAAGTCAAGCACGTTTTCTACGTTGGCTCCCTGAAAACGGTAAATGCTCTGATCGTCGTCGCCCACCACAAATACGTTGGGACTGTCCCAATGTCCGGTGAGCAGTTGCAGCACATGATTCTGAATACCGCTGGTATCCTGATATTCATCTACCAGCACATAAAGAAACTGTTCCTGGTAACGCGCCAGCAGTGATTCGTTTGTGGAGAAATGCTGCACCACCCAGCGCTGCATGTCTTCGTATTCGTACAGGCCGCGTTCATTTTTGATGCGGTTGTATGTATCAAACAGCACAGCCCCGGCCTGAAGTTTGGCAAGTGCTTTCCGCAGCGGTGCAGCCAGACGCTCGTTGATTTCTCCGTTTTTTTTGTAGGTGTATTCTTTGTTAAAAGGCAGCTGTTGCAGGTAGTTGGCTGCCTTAATTTGAATGTCGTTGCTGCTCAGGTTTTCTTTTTGCATCACGCTGAACAGGCTTTTCAGGTCCTGACGGGTGCGTGCCGCATCTTCGTTGTAGGTTTTCAGCACATGTTCCGGCGGAAGTCCGTGCAGCATTTCAATAATCAGCTCTTCGCGTTCCAGGTCGTCCATCACCTTCAGCGCGCTGCGTCCAAAAACTTCCGGATTTTCCATAATCACACGATTGCAGAAGGCGTGAAAGGTGTGGATGTTCACCCGATAGGCTTCCTGACCCATAAATTCAGTCAGGCGTCGTTTCATGGCGATGGCGCCTGCGTCGGTGTAGGTAAGGCAAAGGATGTCCTGAGGCCGGGCGTCGGTTTTGGTCAGAATGTTGGCAATGCGCGAGGCCAGGATTTGCGTTTTTCCCGTTCCGGGACCTGCAATGACCATCACGGGGCCTTCAATGGCTTCCACAGCCTGAAGTTGTGCCTGATTTAACGTACTTAAATAGGATAAAGGTTCTTTCATGTTGCAAAAACAACAAATTTAATTCTTCAGAAAGCCTGCATTGTAGATTGTTTTCAACGCCTGCCAGCCATGTGCGCTATTTGGTTCATACCTACCTTTGTTTGATGACCTTACAGGAAGCGCAGCAACAGGTTGATGCATGGATTAAAACCCATGGTGTCCGTTATTTTAATGAACTGACCAATACCGCCATTTTGATGGAAGAAGTAGGCGAACTGGCCAGGATTATGGCCCGTACTTACGGCGAGCAAAGTTTTAAAGAAGGTGAAAAGGCTGACCTGGCCGATGAAATGGCCGATGTGCTTTGGGTGCTGTGTTGCCTGGCCAATCAAACAGGCGTGAATCTTCAGGAGGCCCTGAAACGCAATTTTGAAAAGAAAACCCTGCGCGACCAAAACCGTCACCGCAACAACGAAAAACTTCAGGATTAAACACTTAAAAGCGACATTGTGGCGCAAATAAGCATGTATTTTATCTAAAAGGTGTCACAATGGCGCGATTTGGTGCATGGAACTGAACTTGATTTCATGGGGCAACAAACAAGAAGAACATGATCATCAAGAAATCAATTCCCGCCATGATGGATGTATTTCATCCTTTTTTCAACATGAACCTGCTTCCTGAGGGAACCGCACAAACAGCTTCAGATTTCAGGCCGGCGGCTTCAGTCATCAGTGAAGCACAAGGCGTCACCCTGCTGATTTCTCTGCCCGGACTGAGCAGGGAGGAAGTTCAGGTACAGCTGGACGGACAGGTGCTGCGCGTGAGCGGAAACCGCAAGAAGCCGGTGGCCGACACCGAGCAGTCCAAAATTTCAGGTGAAATCAGCTTTGGAAATTTCAGCCGCAGTTTTCAGCTTGCAGAACACCTGAACGGAGCAGCCATCAATGCACATATGGAGCACGGCATGTTGCGCATCCAGATTCCGTTTAAGGAGCAGGCGGTACCGCGCCACATTACAGTGCAGTAATACTGAAATGACATGCCTTAAAAAAGCCGTCTGAAACTGGGCGGCTTTTTTCATGTGCATACGTGCCGTGCATCAGCATGTAAAGTCGGTTGCAGAGGCGCGCATACGTTGTCAGGCGCTGCAAAGGTTTGTACCTTCGCGCCCTAATTTTCAGGACTCCGGATCATGAGCATCCAAATTGTGCCCGTTTCTACTGCTGCCGATGTTCGGAAATTCGTTGAATTTCCGTTCAGTTTGTACCGCAGCAATCGTTTTTGGGTTCCGCCCCTCAAAAAGGCAGAAGCCGATATGTTGAACCCAAAGAAAAATCCGGCCTGGGAACATTCAGATGCCCAGTTCTGGATTGCGTTGAAACACGGCAGGCCGGCGGGTAGAATTGGCGCCATCATCAACCATTTGCACAACCAAAAAACCGGTGAACAGCTGTGTCGTTTTACCCGCATGGAGTTTATTGACGACCGGGACGTTTCATCCGCATTGATCGAAACAGCGATAAACTGGGCCAAAGCCCGCGGCATGCAGGGCGTGCACGGTCCGCTGGGATTCAGCAATCTGGACAGCCAGGGAATGCTGGTGGATGGGTTTGATCATTTGCCTTCCATTGCTTCTGTGTACCACCTTCCTTATTATCAGCAACACCTTGAAGCACTTGGCTTTGAGAAGGAAATAGACTGGCTGGAGTTTCGCCTTTTTGTGCCGAAAGAAATCACCGAAAAGGTGAAGAAAATCAACGAGCTGACCAAGGCCAGGTACGGATTCAGGGTGCAGACATTCACCAAAATTTCAGACGTGCTTCCTTACGGCCGGGAAATGTTTGGAGTACTCAACCGCGCATTTGAGGAACTGTTCAGTGTGGTTCCTTTCGGTGAAGAACTGATGGATTTTTACATCAGGAAATACATATCGCTGTTGAATCCAAATTTCATCAAGTTGGTATTTGATAAGGAAGAAAAGCTCGCCGGATTCATCATTGGCGTGCCTTCATTGTCCAGGGCCATGCAAAAGGCCAATGGTAGTTTGTGGCCGCTGGGCTGGTACCACATCAGTCAGGCGTTGAAAAAGCCTAAAGAAGCCGATTTGTTCCTCACCGCCGTGGAGCCGCAATATCAGGGTGGTGGCCTGACCGCCATGCTCATCCTTGAACTGCAGCAGTCGCTGCTGGATTTTGGTGTTTATGAAGTTGAAACTACGGGTATGATTGAAACCAACCAGAAAGCCATTCAGAACTGGAAAAATTTCGATCACATCCAGCATAAACGCAAG
>JBDKIU010000191.1:0-19242 GCA_039796915.1 Bacteroidota bacterium
TCGCTGAATAAAACGCGCCAGTTGGGCAATTGCATGCTGCTGAAATCGGCAGGGTCGCTGAACGCAGCCTTCAGCCGCAGGTAAGGATATTGTCTGGCGTCGATGCTGCTCAGGTCGCTGAAGTTGCCCGGCACTGAAGGAATGAGTACTTGCTCGCTGCCATCTTTGGCGCGGCCCAGCACGCTGATGGTGGCCGTTTCTGAGGGATTGCTCCGGCCTTTGCGCCATAAGTGTAGACTTCCCCAGGAGCCGGCCGGACCGATATATTCTGAATTCATGGCGCCGTTGCTGGCGGTTCCATACAGTTCAGCTTCTATGGAAGCATAACCGGAACCCGGAACGCCGTTGAAAATGGCTACATCTTCAAAAGCCTTCCCCGGACTCCAGCCTTTTTTGCCGACGGCTACATAAATGGATGTGGAAGTGCGGTTGGCCGGATCGTCCATCACCGAACAACCCAGCTTGTTCAGCGCCTGCAAAACCTGTGGCGTCCACTGGTCGGCACTGCTGAAGCTGGAAGTAAACAAGGCCACGTAAAAACTGTCCGGTACCAAGTCCACAAAAGAAACAAATGCATCACGCTCCGCAGAAACATTGGGTCGAAAGGAGTAATAAATCTGTTCATTGGCCGGATATCCAAACAGTTTCCAGCGCATCCCTCCGGAGCACATGGGTTTTATTTTGGCCGTGTCCAATGGCACGAGTTCGTTTTTGTTCGGGTCGAAGACCATGCACACAAATCCATTCACACAATTGCCTGCATTCCTATCCTGACCGCCAAAGCCGCCTTCCTTAACACCTTTATTGCTTCTGTTGGCATATTCCGCATCTACATAAAGCTTCTTCATCAATGGGCCAAAGCGCAGCTGTCGTGCAAGGGTGTCCACACGCAGGTTCTGGAAGGCATTTCCTGATACCACATTGGAAAACTGGAAACCGGATTGCTGCATCCATCCATTGCTGTGGTTTTTGATGTACGTGAATGAATGTGTGCTCCAGCGGCCGCCTTCTGCCGATCCGGCATTGATGCGCGCACGCCAGTAATACACCACGGAATCGGCTTTTGGATCCAGCTGCACTTTCCACTGCACCAGTGGCTCGCTGTTAAAGGCACCGCTGCGTTTCACCCAGGGAGAATTGAACCGCGGCGAGGTGTCCAGTTCCGCAAAAAACTGATCATTGGCAACGGTCAGGTCTGCCGGCTGAAAAACCAGGTTTACCGTGTCGCTGCCCACAATGGCGAAACGTCTTGGGTACAAAAGGTTCACGCCGTTTCCGGGAATATACCTCAGGCTGGAGGTGCGGTTGTTGGTATAGGTGAACTCAGTGACCGTGCGGTCCGGGTTCACTTCTGCCTCAAAAACATTGCTGCCCTTGGTGCTGATGTCTTTGCTTCGGATGGTGATGTACGCCGTATCCATGTATCCGAACGGGGCAATGCGCGTCTGGTAATCGTTGCGCGTTATGCCGTCAGGGTAGATGCGCCGCAGGCTGATGTTGATGGAATCGTTGCCTTTCCTTCCGTTATTGGTCACAATGATGGCCACGCGGAAGGAGTCACTCAGCGCATAAGTGCCCGGCGGATCCAGGAAGATGCTGCGTTCGTTCACACTGTAGTCGGGCACTTCCGGAGCATGTGCCTTGATGGCAGGATCGCCGATCAGAAACAGCTGCTGACAATGGATGCGGTTCAGAAAGCTGAACGGATCCTGATAGTTTCGGATGCAGGTCTGGATGATTTCCCCAATGGTTTTGCCGTAAGCCTGGTCAAACATGGCGCGGTAGAAATCGCCCATCTGCCGGTTTACGCTGAACAGCTCACTGATGGAAGTCTGCGCGATGAAGGCAATAGCGCCTCTTCTTCCTGCTTTAACCATCCGTTCACTGAACACCCAGCGATTTCCGTACGGTACGCAGGGATTTCCAATCTGGCAACCGTTGAAATAGCAAATGGGATATTTGCCCTGGTTGCTGTAGTCGGCGGTATCGCCCATGTCGATGTCGGTCACCTGCGTGCTTCCGTGTCCCAGAAAGGTGATAAGGTTCAGTCCGGAGTTCAGTGCGCTGATGATAGATTGTTTCACGCCAACGGTTTGCGCGCCGGTAGATGCCTTGTAATATCCAGTTACCTTCCCGCCGAGGATGCCTTGTTCAGGATAAGGTTCCAGGGCTTCGAGCATGCCTCTGATGTCTTGTGCCTGTACGTTGGAGGAGCCGCCGCCCATGTGCAGGATTTCTTTTTGCCAGCTTGCATAACCGCTCGATTCAAAAGCAATGACTTTGTTCAGATAGGTTCTGATTTCACTTTTTTGCTCCGCCGGAAGTCGTCCGATCGGAATGGCGGGTTCAAACCTGCTTCCACTAAGACCGGAGGTGTATAAATGGTCAGACGCGGGAACGCCAATGCTGGGAACCAGGTTCAACCTTTGGTATTGCTTGCTGTTCTTCAGGTAAATGGTTTCGTAACCACGGCCAACCAAAAAAATGAACTTGGGCGGATTTACTTTGGATCGCTCCAGCAGGTAGGCGGCATAGCGTCTGATGGCCACAGGATGTGCCTGCCCGTAACTGAAGGCGTTGTACAACTGCTCCGTACTTACAATTCTGGCGGCATATCGTCCCTGACGATAGTTCAGGTAGTCGTTCAGTTCAGTGCCGATTAGGCTCGGATGGCTGATGATGATGTATTCCGACTGGTCGATATGCGAGGAAAAGTCAGTAAGCTCGGCCAAAACCGGATGATACATCGAATCCGGATGGATGCTCACCCACCGGAAATTCAGGCTGTCCCAAAGATGCCAGTCGGAGCCGTGGCTGTTGGCAGGCATGATGAGTCTGAAATTTCCGCCGCCCAGAAACTCGCCACCAATGCGCAGGCCGGTTGTCGGATTGAACAACATGGGCCGAGTTCGGGCACCGTTGCTGTATCCCGACCATTGATACATTCTTGGAACAGCACTGCTGTCGGTTTGAAAAGTGTATGCCGAAACACCGTCCAGTTCATGCTTTTTAGGGAACCTCAGCTGGGTGTAAAAAACCTGATAACGGGCGTAGGGAATATTGGGCATGGCAATGGGTTTCAGCCGCAACTGCGTCACCACTGATCCCATGTCGGAAGGCTGTAGTGTTACCTTTTGCCTGATTGGTGCGAAGCCATAGGTAACGGTATCCTTCAGTTGTCGTTCTGTTGTTCCGTTGCCCGCCGTAACCCGAAGCCTGTGGTCGGGCAGGTTGTAATAATTCGTGATTCCTGCGATGTAGTAGCTCAGTTCCGGTCGCGGTCCGTTAGGTTCATACGCAGCCGTGTTGAATCCGGAAATGAATTCGGGCATCGAACCGGAAATGCCATATCCAACAGGATTGCTGCCCCAGCCTTCGGCATCATTATATTCAGAGGGGTAAAAGTCGCGATCGGCCACACGTGCAGGTTTGCCCCGGTGGTACAACTGTTGTTCGGTTTTCCATTCATCACGCAGGTGCCAGGATGCTGCAGAAACAGAATTCCATTTATAGTTGCGGTAAGGCGTATAACGCAGCCAGGGTCCGGTTTCGGACCAGGTGAAGTAGTAATATGCAGTGTCGCTGATGAGTGTTCCTTTCTGGTGCGGTTGCATGCCCGGCTGAACATACAGTTCACTGTCCAGACTGCCGTCGGCTTTCAGCGCAAAAAACTCCAGAAAATCTCCTGGGCCAATGCGGTTATCGCCCTGATCAGAAACGGTCATCGGAACCTGCGCTCCGCGTGACCACAACTGCAATTTCGATGCCTCAAGCAAACGAATGGAAACACCTGCCTGTCGGAATACATAATCCAGTACAAAGAAGTCTATGCGGTACAGGCCATTTTCTGCAATTCCAATGCGCACGTGTGCTTTAGAGGCATCATACCATTCGTTGCCATATTTTTGAGCCCTTGAGGGAATCAGGGTGAAGAAGAAGCAAAAAAATACCAGTACCCAACGACCCATACCCTGCAAAATTAACATTTGATGGATACATTTTCCCCTGCTCCTGAACTGTGGCTGATGCCTGCCGGAATTGCCGGAAGTGACATGTCCACTTTTGCCACAAACCAGCACATCAACGTGCTCCAGCGTACCCAGGTTTGGGTGGTTGAAGACGCCAGAACCGCGCGACGTATGATCAGTTCGGTGGTGCAGGGTTACAACTTCAACGAAAGGCAATGGTTTGAATTGGCCAAAGAGTCGCATCATGAAACCAGAGCCGACTGGAAACAAGCCATGAAGCAGGCTGCTGCAGGTGCAGTCTGGTCGCTGATGAGCGAAGCCGGCATGCCCGGAATCGCCGACCCGGGGGCAGAAGTGGTAAGCTGGGCACATCAGCTGGGCTGGATTGTTCGGGTGCTCAGCGGTCCGTCTTCCATCATCATGGCGCTGGCCGCTTCGGGATTTAACGGACAGCAATTTGCATTTCATGGATACCTTCCGGTTGATGGCAAAGCGCTCGGTCACAAAATCCAGGAATTGGAACAGGCTGCACTGCGCGGAGCCACGCAACTGTTTATTGAAACGCCCTACCGCACAGAGCGCATGTTTCAGGCCTTGTTGCAGCACCTCAGGCCGGGAACCTCGCTGGCGGTGATGGCCGGGCTCGACAGCGCTCAGCCTTTTTGTGGCGTGCGGACAGCTGCGGCCTGGGCAAAACAGGCGCCTCACATTGGGAAGCTGCCCGCCGTTTTTTTAATCGGAATTCCCAAAACTTGATGCTTTGATTATTTTTCCTAATATTGCACTAACAAACGTTAGTTAGAGGCATTGGAAGCAAACGGAAAGAAGGGCGGTATTTTTCTGGCGGCGGCAAAACTGATGAAGGAAAACGGTTATGCCGGAACATCCATGCGCCACATCGCTGCGGCTATGAATATGGAAGCCGCGAGTTTGTACCATCATGTTTCTTCCAAAGAAGAAATCCTTCGGGAACTGTGCTTCGGAATGGCTCATGCCTTCAATACCGCCATTCAGGAAATCAATGACATTTATTTCAATGCGGAAGAGCGTTTGGGTATGGCTGTTCGGGCGCATATTCGCCAGCTGACAGCCAACCTCGATGCCAGCCATGTATTTCTGCATGAATGGCGTCATCTGAGCGAGTCGGCGCAGCAAGAGTTCAAGAAACTGCGCGACAACTACGAACAATCATTTAGAGCCATCCTGAAGAGCGGGGAAGACGAGGGCGTTTTTTCGGATGTGGATCGCAAATTTGCCGTGCTCACCATTTTATCCTCCCTCAACTGGGTGGTTTCATGGTACAAGCCGGAGGGCGAAATGCAGCCTGAACACATTGCCGATCGCCTCACCCGTTTTATCCTGAACGGATTAAGAAAAGAAACTACTTAAACGAAAAATATCCAAACCATGTACGGAAACGCATACATAGACCCGAGCCAAAAGCTGAGTATTCTGGAAGGTGAAGATCCGGTAAAGCTGGCTGAATTCGAAGCCCGTATTGCACAGGGCGACAAAATTGAACCCAACGACTGGATGCCCAGAGAATATCGGAAGCAGCTGATTCGTATGATTGAACAGCATGCGCATTCCGAAATTATCGGTGCGCTTCCGGAAGGAACCTGGATTACCCGCGCTCCGGGTTTCCGCCGCAAATTGGCGCTGATGGCAAAGGTTCAGGACGAAGTTGGCCATGCGCAACTGTTGTATGCCGCAGCGGAAACGCTCGGTAAAAGCAGGGAAGACATGATCAATGACCTCATCTCCGGAAAATCCAAATATTCCAATGTGTTTAATTATCCGGCAGAAACCTGGGCAGACAGCGCAGTGATTGCATGGTTGATTGACGCAGGTGCCATCGTTAACCAGATTACCAATGCTAAAGGCAGTTACGGTCCTTATTGCCGCGCGCTCGACCGCATTTGTGCAGAAGAATCATTCCACCTGAAATATGGCCATGATAATGTGGTATTCCTTGCCACCGGAACCAAGAAGCAACGCGAAATGGTGCAAGCGGCGCTTACACGCTGGTGGCCGCCCATCATGCATTTCTTCGGCCCGCCCGATAAAGCTTCGGTACATGGCGAAATCCTGATGCGCTGGAAGGTGAAGATGGCAAGCAACGACGATATGAGGCAGCAATTCCTCAACATGTACGTGCCTAAAATCTGGGACCTTGGCCTGGAATTGCCCGACCCAAATCTGCGCAAAAATGAAACTACCGGAAAATGGGAATATACCGAGCCCGATTGGGAAGAGTTTAAGCGTGTGATCAACGGCAACGGTCCCTGCAATGCAGAGCGTCTGGCCGTGCGTCGTACCGCTGAAGAGCGTCACCGCTGGGTGCGTAAAGCCATCCTCAGCAAAAACGCCCAGTACGTTGCACCTCTGGCCTGATTTCGGTTAAGGTTCAACCACCAATTACTACCCCAATACCCGCTATGAACAAATACTTTTTCTCCCTTTGTGCGTCCTGGCTTTCCCTGGCTGCACTGCACGCTCAGGTACCGAATGCAGGTTTTGAGTCCTGGTCTGAATATCGTTCCCTGAATCCTTCCGTCTGGACGGAAAACGGGGGCGTTGAACGGGTTCAGGGTCAGTATGGCGCAGCTTTGCGCCTCACACACAACGCAGGAGATGTTCCTTCATTTGCGGCGCTCGCCGATTTAGGTGCCGGCGGTATTTTTGGTTTTCCATTGCCCGGGTTTGCGTATGCGTCGGTGCCCGACAGCGTTGGTGTTTTATATCGCGCCAATCTGGCTTCCGGAGATACCGCCCAGCTTTTGGTGGTGTTTACCCGCCTCGGAAATCCCGTGGGTGTTCAAACCATACGCATCGGAGGAACCACCGCCGGTGCCTGGAAACGTTTAAGCGTGCTGATGCCCGGTGGCGGTCTCGCCGCTGATTCCGGCATCATCATCCTCAGTTCCGTGGCTCTGGATGCATACGCACAACAGTCCGGCTTTCTGGATGTGGACAGCATTTTCTTTACCAAAGCCACAGGTCTTTCCATGCCGCCACCGCCAAATGCAGGATTCAACGACTGGGATTCTCTGGTGCTGTTGCAGCCCGACCGCTACCTGAGCAGCGACCGTCTGTTTGGCGCTGCCCGATATGTAGTGCAGAACGTGCTTCGCGAAACCAAGGCCAGAAGCGGCTCCTATGCTTTGCGCTTGCAAACAGGAACCGCCAATGGATTGAGTGGGGCAGAAACCCTTGGTGCGTTCATCCTGAGCAGTCATTCGCTGGATGCGCTGGAAGCAGATCCGGAACGGCCTTCTTTCCCGGTACAGTCCAGATTTGCGAGCTTCCGCGGATTCTATCAGTTGAATACACTGGGCGATACCGCTCAGGCAGAAATCAATATGTTCTATCAGGGAAATTTGGTGGGAAATGGTGTCTGGCGCAGTGCAGTAAATAAGAGTTCATGGACGGAATTCAGTGCCGACATCAATTACGATCCGCTGTTCTCAGGTACTCCTGACAGTGCAACCGTGCTGCTTTCGTTGCTCAATCCCGACGGTTTGTCTGCAAAACCCGGAAACTGGTTTTTGGTAGATGATGTGTACCTCAGCAGCTGGGCGACTTCAAACAAACAGCTCGCCGCAACCACTGCATGGAGGGTTTATCCCAATCCGGCAAGAGATAAAATTTACCTGGAACCTCAGGAGGCCGCTGAAGGCCCATGGCATTTCCGGATTTTGGATATGTCCGGACGAGAATTCCGCAGTGGCAGCATTCATGGGCAAGGCAATAACGCTGTTTCCGAGATCAGTGTGGAAGGATTGCCGGCGGGTGCTTACCTGCTGCAGTGCCGGATGAATGGAACAATATATCAGCAACGAATTTTGGTACAGCCATGATTATAAAATCACTAGACCCCCGTGTGAACAGGTCGCAAATTGACCAGGAAAAAGAATTCCAGCCATTGGAATCGCTGGATCAGTTTGAAACCTATGAAGTATTTCACCAGAAAAAAAGAGGCACACAGCATCAGCATGTGGGCATCGTGCATGCGCCCAATCACGAACTGGCCATGATGTTTGCCAAGGAACAATACAGCCGCCGGGGCCAGTGTGTAAACCTGTGGGTGGTAAAAACCAGCGATGTGTTCGTTACCGATTACGATGACGCAGACATCTTTGAAACCACACCTGAAAAAAAACACAGGGATCCGGAAAGTTATAAGGTGATGGATCGTATTCAGGCATTCAAACAAAAACAAAACGCGTAATGGAATACACCGAAGTACATGTGCTGGCAGTGAAGGAACTGCTCTATAAAATGGCCGATGATCAATTGATTCTGGGTCACCGTAACAGCGAATGGACCGGACTGGGTCCAGTGCTGGAAGAAGACATTGCCTTCAGCAGTATGGCTCAGGATAAAATCGGTCAGGCGCATGCGCTTTACCAGATCCTGCACGAACTGGGTGAAGGTGAGCCGGATACGGTTGCCTTTATGCGCAATGCTGAACAGTTCCACTGCTGCCATCTGGTAGAAATTCCCATTGGTGAATATGATTTCTCGCTGATGCGTCACTTCCTGTTTGACAGGGCCGAACAATTGAGGTTCGAACTGCTCAGTCAAAGTTCCTTCGAACCGCTGGCCCAGGTGGCCCGAAAGTTCAGGGGAGAAGTCAAATACCACGTGATGCACGCAGATTCCTGGGTGAAGCTGTTGGGTGTTGGCAATGAAGAAAGCCACGGACGGATGCAGGAAGCTCTGAACCAGGCATTCCCGCTGGCTTTGGGCATTTTTGAAGCAGGTCCATATGAAGATGCGCTGAAAGAAGCGGGCATTTTTGAAGGAGAATTACACCTGCGCAACCTGTGGCTTGAAGCCATCAAGCCTGTTTTACATGCCGCGCATCTGTCCATTCCCGCGGAAGCCAATGATGCGCTTGCCGCAGGTGGCCGCTACGGGAAGCATACCGCTTACCTGCAACCCCTGCTCGATGAAATGACGGAAGTGTTCCGCATAGATCCGGCTGCAGAATGGTAAGCACACGCGAGAGCACAGCGCTGCATCCGGAAATCTGGAAGGCTTTATACGCTGTAAAAGATCCCGAAATTCCGCCGCTGTCCATCGTTGACCTGGGCATCGTCACCTCTGTGCAGGTGGACGAAGCAGGCACGGTTCAGGTAAACCTCACACCCACGTTTTCCGGTTGTCCTGCCCTGAAAATCATGGAAGGACTCGTGGCCGATGCGTTGCATGTTGCCGGCTATGAAGATGTTCGTGTGGTTACCACATTCGAGGTAGCCTGGAACAGCAATATGATCAGTGAAGCCGGTTTACAGGCGCTGCTGAAACACGGACTGGCTCCGCCACCAAAACACGACGGCTATATTGAACTGGATGTACTCAGCGATACGCCATGTCCATTATGCGGCAGCCGCAATACCACGATGCAAACGCCGTTCGGCCCAACGCTGTGCAGAAGTATGCACTACTGTAAAGCCTGCAGCAATGCCTTTGAAGCGTTCAAACCCGTTTCCTGATTTCAGGATTTCTTGCTGTTTTTTATTCCGCAGGTATTGATGCCCAACAAGGTGTACAATGGGCAAAAACTGAATAAGGAAGTGGCGGCCAGGGCCAATCCGGCAATTCTTAATACAAGGTCGTAGGGCGCGGCTGGTTTGGCAAAATATGCGATTGCGAAGCAGCCAATGGCGCCCAAAATGCGCAACAGCTTGTCGGTGTTTCCCATGTTCTTTTTCATCGGTGTGGGTTTTTAGTTCACTCCAAAGGTAGGCGGGCTGAAAAAAAGCCCGCACGGTAGTTTACAAATGCACAAATCGTGTTGATGTTGGAGGGAAATGCCCTACTTCCCTGCATTTTTGCAGCATGAACGATGAGCATCTGAGGTATCCGATCGGGAAATTTTCCTGGGAAAAAACCGATTGGCAGCTGGAAGAATTACTGGAAGCAGTTTTGCAGATCCAATCCCTTCCCGAAACCTTGTCACGGATCTTGAAAGGTGTGACGCCAGAGGCCCTGCAGCAATCATACCGGCCGGGCGGCTGGACGGCGCTTCAGGTGATTCATCACCTGGCAGACAGCCACCTGAATGCCTGGGTGCGCACCAAGTTGTTGCTTACCGAAGACGAACCCGTCATCAAACCCTGGGAAGAAGAACTCTGGGCGGCCGGCGAAGATTATGGATACAGTCATGAAGCCTCCTTTATGCTGTTACTTGGCCTGCATCAGCGATGGTCTCTGCTGTTGCTGCATGTGCTGAAAAAGCCCGAACTCCTGCAACGGGGCATGCATCATCCGCAACTCGGCAAAAGAATTACACTGGCGCAGCTCATCGCCATGTACGGCTGGCACTCTACGCACCACCTGATGCACCTGAAACTGGCGCTGGGTTGTTGACATACACAAGTGTAGGTCGTGGATTTCGCTACTATTAGTTTCATGAAGTTTCAGATTTAGCAAAAAATCCCTGAAAACCGTGAGGCGCGGTTGGTGTTTCAGGAGAAATGTTTGTAGTGCTGTTCAGGAGCGATTGTTTCCGAAGCAGGCACAACAAACATGGAGCAACATTCATCAGAAAAAAACAATTGTGAATTCTGGACAGGAATTCATGTGATGCCTGTGCTGCAAGCCCAACTGCCGCTGGCTGTTTCTTTTTATCTGGAACAAGTTTATCCTTTGGTGCAAAAAGGACAGTACAGTTGGTTAGAATGTATTCCAACCCTGAACGAAGTGCTGCATTTCGCCTGGTCAGGGGAGAACCTTGCCGGCATGTGTATTGGCAAGCCGGAACATCGCGCGGCCTCTGTGCTGGTTGCCGAACCTTACAGAGGCGGCGGAACTTTTTTAAGATTGCTGCAATCGCTTGATGCGCACATCAGCAATGCATCATCAGACTATACCCTCTTTTTACCGGATTCAGAGCCATACAAACAATTGGCGCTGGCCAGCGGTTGCCTCTTGTTGTCCAGGCAAAACGGCGTAATCACTGCACAACGTACCCTTAAGAAAAACCTTCAAAAACCCTCTCTATATGCTTAAAAAAGACTTTGTTGATTTATTGCACACGCCTGTTTTATGTTGATTTATGTTAGTAAGCAGTTTTGGTCTTGTCCGGAGCATACGCTTCGGATAAGGCCTGCTGCATTAGTCTTTGCCATATCTAACAGTCAATATACCATAAACCATGAACGACAACTGCGTATCCCTTAATGTGTCAGGAACTTCCGGAAACTTCAAATTTGTACTCACCGTTTATGCCTTAGATACCTATACAATAACAGAGGTATCGCCACGCAGCTATTATGCGAATGGGCTGGTCAGTTCCATCACCGTATTGCTTGATGCAGCATCTGGTGGCGGAAGCGATTTCGTAGCGGACCTGCCGTATCTTCAGAATTGCAAAACCGCAGCTTGTGCGGCCACCCAGGGGAATTCCGGACCGTATTACAACGAAGAGCTTGAAATTGTGTTTACCTATACCAGCGGCACCCAGCCGGCTTCCTGTCACGGCGGTGGCGTAAGAAATAAGCCGTATAATGGTGCAGGTTGTTCCTGAACGTACTGAATAAATTAATCGTTCAAGTAATCTTTGCTGTAGTTGCGATACATTTCACTGCTTCTGTCGTCGTATTTCATCCTTTTTGCCTGCCAGAACAAGGCAACGCTTGATGAACAGCTGAATGAGCAATCCATACGCATGGTTGATTCGCTCCTGGTCCTGTCAAAAGCTGAAATTGATGAACACCCGGATCTGGCCTACAAGCTGGCCGACAGCGCGTACCATTTGGCAGCGCACATCCATTACCCAAGTGGCGAGGCCAACGCCTTAAACCGCAAAGGTTACTTGCTGAATAATCAAAATAAATATGATTCGGCTTATGTTATCCACCGCAAGGCTCTGGAAATCAGACGCCGCATTCAAGATACTCAGGGAATGGGTTATTCTTATGCCAATTTGGTGGAATTGTTCAGAAATCGAGGCGTTTGGGATCGCGCCGCAGCTCATTGCGATTCGGCGTATTGGTGTTTTAAGCAAGTAGGTGATACCTTCCAATACATCAGAAGATTGCAGCAAAGAGGGGTTATCGCGCTGAATAATCAGGGACCACGGGCAGCGCTTCAGGTTTTTCTTGACTATGAGCAGCAAGCCCGTGCCTTTGGAAACCAAGAACTGATTGCCGAAGCGCAGATGAGTGTAGGGTTTACATACTACACCCTTGGCAAGATGGACAGTTCCTATTACTATCAAAAGAGTGCTTTGGAATTACACCGTCAATTGGGAGCTGAACAGGCAGTATTCAAGATCTTGACAAACCTGTCGCATACCCATGCCAGGAAAGGAGAAATCTCCGAATGTGCGCGACTTATTGCGGAGGCGGATTCTCTCTATCAAAATCTTCAACACAAACCCGATAACAGGCTGTATCTGGAGGAATCTCAATTCATACTCAAACTGGCAAAAGCAGGTTCAACCAACCTTATCCCGGACTTTGAAGATTATATGCTTCATAGTGAGTCCTATTATGAAGATTTAAATCGAAAGTCGCTCGAAGAGCTTGAAGCCGGCTATCAACTGGCCGCAAAGGAAGCTCAGAACGGTCGATTGGTGTTGGAAAATCAACTGTTCAAAATCCGCAATCGCGGCCTGCTGCTGGCAGTGCTGGCATTGTTGGTATTGATCTTTTTGATGTACCAGTACTTCAGAAACCGGAAACGCCTGAGCCTCAGGGAAATGGAGTTAAAGGAACGGCATATCAAAAATGTGCTGCAGGAACAGGAGCTGATTACCGTAAACGCGGCATTGGAAGGGAAGGATGAGGAGCGAAGCCGCATTGCGCGTGAATTACATGACCGATTGGGGTATATACTTTCCCTGGCCAAGCTCAATTTCTCTTCCCTCCAGGACGATCTTACCAAGTTGAAGTCTGAAAATCAGGAACGTTTTACAAAAATCTCTGGCATGTTGGATGAGGCGGCTACGGAAGTCCGTCGTATCAGCCATGATTTATACGGCAGCAGTGTCTTTAATTTCGGCATTGTTACAGCACTGCATCAACTGGCAGACGCAGTTTCCGCAGCAAATAAAATCGAAGTCCGTTTCCACAGTCAGTTCGTGCCTACCGATTTAGGGCTTGATTTACAGGTGAACATGTACAGAATTGTAGGTGAGCTGATCAGCAATTCGATCAAACATTCAGGTGCCGGTCAAATTGATATTCAATTAATAGGCAGAAGTGGAGATGTAATTCTGACTTATGAAGATGATGGTTGCGGGTTTAACATGGAAGACCAATCCTGGAAAAGAGGAATGGGTTATACAAGTATTGAAGCGCGATTGAAAAAAATCAACGGCACATATCTGATAGAAACAGCACCGGGTCGTGGGATGTATTTCCAGGCTGAAGCACCGGCCTATGAGGCTGAAGCCGGGAAGGATGAAGGGAATTAAATGGAATTCAATCTAACTACATAAAAAGGGTTTACTTATACTTTTGAACCTGCAAATGAAACCCTCCCTGCACTTGTTTTTAGTGGATGATCATCGGTTGATGAATGAAGGTCTCCGACAGATTTTGGAAAGCAGGCCTGGGTATCAGGTGCTGCGCATGTTTACCGATGGATATGAACTGCTGGATTCCCTGCGTTTCCAGAAACCGGATGTGGTGATCGCCGACATCAGTATGCCGGGAATGGATGGCCTGACGCTGGCAAGGAATATTCTGGAGCAATTTCCCAAGTTGCCCTTTATGTTCCTCACCATGCACCTGAATGCCCAATACATCCGGCCGGCCATGCAAATGGGCGTTCATGGTTATGTGCTCAAAGACTCTAAAGCGGATGATATTTTTGAGGCAATTGATACGGTGGCTTCAGGCAAGCGTTATCTGTCGCCCAAGGCCGCAGCAATGTTGCTTTCCAGTCCCGAAGAGCAGGTGCTGCTGACGCCCAGGGAAACGCAGGTGCTTCAGGCACTCGCCCTCGGGTACAATACCAAGGAAATCAGTGAACGGCTGTTCATCAGCATCAACACGGTAGAGTCGCATCGGAAGAATCTGTTGATTAAAACGGATTGCCGCAATGTGGCAGAATTGATTTTGTGGGCCGTGGAAACAGGTTACGTAGATCCGGCTTCACGCAAAGGTTAACCTGCACACTCCGAAGGTTTACGCTGCGTTCTGACCGCAAGCATTCCTGGCAATTCTGTCGAAAATTGGCATAATTACCAAATCAAGTAAACATCTTCGTGCCATGAACTACATCCTTGAACTGGATGGTGTTTCCAAGCAATACCAGTCCAAGTGCGCCCTTGATCACGTAAGTCTTGCCATTCCTCCCGGTTCTGTTTACGGACTTTTAGGCCCCAATGGTGCCGGAAAAACAACCATGCTCCGCATCATCAACCACATTACCGCCCCGGATTCCGGTGAATTGCGTTTTGAAGGACGCAGCTCTACCGTTCAGGATGCCTACCGTATGGGTTACATGCCCGAAGAGCGCGGTTTGTACAAAAAGATGACCGTTTGGGATCAGTTGTTGTTTTTTGCCCGCCTGAAAAGTGTGCCCACCAACGAGGCCAAACAAAGAGCAAAAGCTTGGCTTCAACGCCTGGATCTGCTGGCCTGGGCCGGTAAGAAAGTGGAAGAACTGAGCAAAGGCATGGCACAAAAGGTACAGTTCATCATCACCGTGATTCATGAACCCGATTTGTTGATTCTGGATGAACCCTTCAGTGGATTTGATCCGGTGAATGCAGATCTGATCAAACATGAAATCCTGCAATTGCAGAAGCAAGGCGTCACTGTGTTGTTCTCTTCCCACCGGATGGAAAGCGTGGAAGAAATGTGCAGCCATATTTGCCTCATTCATCAATCGAAAGTGCTGTTGAACGGAAGCATCAGCGACATCCGCAAATCCTATAAAACCAGAGCATATGAAATCCTTACGGCACAGCCTTATTCATGCATGTTGCCCGGGGCTTTGGCAGGCAGCCAGAGTGTGGATATTCATGGTTCATTCTATTGCAGGGTTCAGCTTCCCGAAGACATAGCGCCCAATGTTCTGGTGCAGGATGTGATTGGCCGAAACCAGATGCTGATGTTCCGGGAATGGGTGCCTTCCGTTCACGAAATTTTTGTGATGCATGTGAAGGGAGGTATGGCATGAACGCAGTCTTGATTATCCTTTCAAGAGAATATCTGTCGCGGGTGAAGAAGAAAAGCTTCATCATCATGACCATTCTTGGACCCATTCTGGTGGCCCTGTTTTATGGCATGATTGGGTATGTGGCCTCGCGAGATTCTGCTTCAGACTCCGCTTCCGATGTGCTGCTGCGCGACGCTTCCGGCGCATTCGCCCCGCGCCTGAAACAGGCAGAAGGATTCCGATTTTTTGCCACTACGGCCTCTGACGATAGCATTAAAAAAGAACTTCTGGCAGAACGTTATGCGGGATACCTAAACATCAAAGACCGCGACCTGAATGTGCTGGACAGTGTGGAATTTGTGGCCATGGAGCTGCCGGGTCCGGCTCAGAAGCGTATGCTTGAACGCAGCCTCGATTCTATGCTTTTCGCCGATCGTTTGAGCGCCTCCGGGATTAGACAAGGTTTCCTGGATAGCCTGAAAACACCCATCCGCATACAAACCCTGGAGTTGGGAAAAGATGGTTCCATGGTGAATTCTGTGGCCGAGGTGCGCGGGGCCATGGGTTTCCTGATGGCCGCCATCATCTACATTTTCATTTTTATGTACGGTGTGATGGTGATGCGCTCTGTACAGGAAGAAAAATCAAACCGAATTGTTGAAATCCTGGTGTCCTCGGTGAAACCATTTCACCTGATGTTGGGCAAGATCTTCGGTATTGCGCTGGTAGCCTTAACCCAATTCATCATCTGGATCGTGCTGAGTGGCAGCCTGATGGCGCTGCTGAGCAGTTTTTCAGGAATTCCTATGAACGCGGCGGCGCCGACTCCGGCCACAGGCATGCCCGGGTTGTTGCAGGCGTTTTTTGCGCTTCCTTTCCTGAAGATGGGCGCTTTATTCCTGTTCTATTTCCTGGGAGGTTATTTGCTTTATGCCAGTTTTTTGGCGGCGATTGGCGCAGCAGCAGACCAGGAAACCGATACCCAGCAATTCATGTTTCCCATCACGGTACCACTGGTTTTTGCGTTTGTGATTGCCAGCAAAGTGGCATTTCAGGATCCCAACGATGGATTGGCCGTATGGACATCCATCATTCCTTTCACATCGCCCGTTGTGATGGTGGTGCGTTCCGCTTTTGACGTTCCCTGGTGGCAATTGGCCTTGTCGATGGGTTCACTGGTGCTTACATTCTTACTGATGGTTTGGGTTTCGGGCAAAATTTACCGTACCGGTCTGTTGATGTATGGCAAGAAAGTGAGCTGGAAAGAACTCATGAAGTGGCTCTGGTACAAGGATTGAACTCCGCTTTCTTATTGTAAAAAACATTTTGGTGTAACGGATTACTTGGGCGAATTTTGCATTGAGCCAAACTAAGTCCGTATAATAAGTACGGTGCTTCAACCTATGCGAAAATCCTGCCTGACCTTTCTCGTTTCTGCACTCTGCCTTTGCGGTGGCATGCTGCAAGCACAAGATTCTTCTTACCGTTTCTATATGAAATTCTCGGGTCATGGTGCAGACCTTGAATGCGTGGCTTACAGCTTCGACGGAAAGATGTTTGCCAGCGGCGGCTGGGACAACCGCATCAATGTGTATCGGGCAGATACGCCCAATTTTGGGCAGAAGCTGTTTTCTCTGGAAGGACATTATTCCGGAATCAGCTGCGTAGCATTCAGTCGCGATGGGAAAATGCTGGCATCGGCAAGCAAAGATTTCAGCGTGAAGGTTTGGGACCTCAGCAACGGCAGGCTCATCACCACGTTATCCCAACATACGGACGCAGTGAACCGTGTGTTTTTTGATCAGGCGGGCAAGAACGTACTTACCTGCAGCAATGACGGAACCATTCAGATTCTGGATATCGCACGGATTGTAAAACCTAAGGTGCTCAAAATCGGTACGCCTGTAAATGGATTTGTGCAGTCGCCCGACAGGAAGAGTTTTTATGTAGCCACCAATGGTGCAGAAATCCTCCAGGTGGATCCTACGGGAAAAGTGTTGCGCAAACTCAGTGGTCACAGCGATGCCGTGAACCAGATTGAACTTACGCCAGACCGGAAATTCCTTGTGACCTGCAGCAACGATAAAACAGCCATCATCTGGGATATTGCCAATGCCAAACCCCTGCGGAAATGCACTGGCCACAACTGGAAGGTGACCGGGTTTTCCATCAGTTCCGACAGTCGTTACCTGCTTACCGGATGCAACGACGGAGAAGCGATTGTTTGGGATATGGCAACGGCGAAATCGCTGGCGACCATTAAAGGCATGTCTTCCAATGTGCGCGGTGTGGCATTTTCACCAAATCTCACCCGCCTGTTGCTGGCCTCGTATGTGCAGGTTTCAGATTATGGCGTGCTCATGTACAGCACTCCGCTTATCAGGGAAACCCCGGCGCCACGTCCCGGAATGCCCGCCAAACCTGGTGCGGCGCCTGCCAAACCGGGAACGACACCTTCCAAGCCCACAGCCACGGCAGTTCCGCCTAAAAGACCTTAAGCATCTAACGAATTATGAGTGAAGAAGCATCAAACGAAGTGTACTCACAACGTGCACCTGAGCCTGTGGGTTTGTATCCGCATGCGCGCCGCGTAGGCCAGTTGTTGTTCCTGTCAGGCGTTGGGCCCCGCGAACGCGGAACCAAGAAGATTCCCGGAGTAGAGCTGGACGCGCAGGGTAATATCGCTTCTTATGATATTGAAGCGCAGTGCCACAGCGTATTTCGCAATGTGCGCAACATCTTGGAAGAATCGGGAAGCAGCTGGAAAAATATTGTGGATGTAACCGTATTTCTGACCAATATGAAAGACGACTTTCCAACCTACAATCGTCTTTGGGCGGAATATTTTGCAGAACATCCGCCGTGCAGAACCACTTTGGAAATCAATTGCTTACCTACGCCCATCGCCATTGAGCTGAAGGTAATCGCTACCATCGACTGATTGCTTTACGCGGTCAGCGCTGCATCTGTTTCGTGGAAACGGATGTCCCAGGATTCCAATTCCTGCAGGATGGGTTCATACCATTGAGGGCTTACAGGAATCAAAACACCTTTTTCCGAGATCTTTCCTTCACAGATCAAGCGTACACCCATAGCCAGTGGTAAGCCTACCGTTTTTGCCATGGCTGTTTTCCGCTGATTCTGTCCGCTGACCACCAGCCAGCTGTTCAGCTCGTGGTTGGTATCGTTTTTACGGAACGAAAAGCGGTGCAGCATCACCACCTGATCCTGGTCATGGGGCGCCAAATTCCATTTGGTTTTCAGCAGCTCCAGCAGGATTTCAGCAGGACTGCCCTCGTGCAGTGGCAGTGGTGCATCGTCGAACAGGCCCAGCCATTCCAGTGCGTGGATGTCCGCAGCTGAAGCGCCGGTAAGTTCCTGCACACAAAGCTGCAGGCTTTTGGATGTATCCGGCAGGAAAATTGAAAGGAACTGTTTCCCGCTCAGGCCTGCATGATGAATGGGTGTTTCTGTATCGGTCATGCCAAGTTGCACCAACACGTTCCACGCGCTGCAGTATCCGGGTCTGCGGAAGGTTCCGCGGTAGAGCGTGGGAATATCCTTAATGCCATAAGCCTGTTCGTAACTCAGGCTGTCGCGGTTGGCATACGCTTCAAAGCTGCCATGGCCGGGAATGATGAATGTGTCCGTGCGGCGGAACAAACTGTTGTAGGGAATGCATTTCAGGGCGCCTTCATGTCTGTATGTTGCCATGCCCGATTTTCCGGCAGTGACCACGTTCATGGGGTTCCAGGTGAATTTGTACTTCCAGGGGTTGCCCTGAACATCTTCTTCCCGAATCAAGCCGCCACAATGGCTTTCGAAACCGGTCAGTTCCGCTCCGGATGCTTTCAGCTTGCGAATGATCTGCATGGCGCTCATGTGGTCAATGCCCGGGTCAAGGCCAAGCTCATTGATGAAAATTAATCCTTTGCCAACGGCCTGGTGATGCAGGGCGCGCATCTCAGGAGAAACATAAGAAGCCGTAGCCAGATGTTTTTCATGTTCGATGCAGAAACTTGCCACCTTCATGTGCAAGGCGGGCGGCAGCATGCTCACGGCTACATCACACTGCATTACAGCATGTTGCACAGCCAGCGCACTGGAAACATCAATGACATGCGCGTGGAGGTGGTTCAGCCCTTCCAGC
>JBDKIU010000192.1:0-4823 GCA_039796915.1 Bacteroidota bacterium
TTGCCCCAGCACTTTACTCTAAACAATGAACCAAAGCTGTCCGGGTACTCCGGTACCCGGGCGGTTTTATTTACCTAAAAAACACATGTTTACATTCATCAAAAATCTCTTGGGCCTTGGGCCTTCCGCCAATCTGAAAGCATTACACGAACAGGGTGCCGTCATTCTGGACGTGCGCACTGCAGCAGAATTTAACTCAGGCCACATCAAAGGCGCGGTGAACATTCCATTGGATAAACTTTCCGCCAACATGAAAAAGATTCAGGGCTGGAAGAAACCCGTCATCACTTGTTGTCAGAGCGGAACACGCAGCGGCATGGCTACCGGAACGCTGCGAAAAAACGGCGTGGAAGTATATAACGGCGGAGGCTGGTCTTCCCTGCGCAATCGCCTGAAATAAGCGGCAGCAGGTGACCTGCATCACAATGAACTTTCCACAACATCACGACCTTTGAACCACAATATGGCAGCGAAAGAAAGCTTTCAACAGATCATAAAAGGTGACACACCGGTTTTGGTTGATTTCTATGCCGAATGGTGCGGCCCATGCAAAGCCATGGCTCCCATGCTCGTGCAGTTCCAAAAGGAAATGGGCACTCAGGTTCGGGTGATTAAAGTGGATGTGGACCGGAATCCTGAGGCGGCGGCAAGGTTTAAGGTACAGGCTGTTCCCACGCTGATGTTGTTCAAATCGGGCAATATTGCCTGGAAACACAGCGGTGCCGTGCCGGTAAACACCTTGAAAGAAGCGGTTAAAAAGGTACTTTCCTGAACCGAACATCATGTGTGCCCAAGATTCCAAAAAACCATCCTGGCTCCGCGCTTTTGTAGGTGAACGTTGTCCGCGGTGCCGCCGGGGAAGGATGTTTCGCCATCCCATCTGGAAGCTCGGATCGTTGCTGGAGATGCACCCCAATTGCGAAGTTTGCGGTTTGAAGTTTGAACGCGAAACCGGCTTCTATTACGGGGCTATGTACGTGAGTTATGCTTTTACCGTTGGTACGCTGGTCAGCGAGTTTCTGTTGCTCACCAGTGTGCTGGACATTCAAAATCCCGACACCTGGTTTATCGTAATTCTGGGCTCATTGGCCATGCTGCTGCCCATCTTCTTCAGATACAGCCGGGTTTTATACCTGCGCATGGCCGGACAAATCAACTATGATTACGATCCGGAGGTGAAAAAACCATAAACGTCTCAGTAAAAGAGCCGCCCAAGGGCGGCTCTTTTCGTATGTGTAATCCTTTAAAATCAGCGGGTTCCATCTTCTACCAGTTTCATAAACTGATCGAGTTGGGGTAAGATGACAATGCGTGTTCTGCGGTTTTCCGCACGTCCCTGATCGGTATCGTTGGATGCCGCCGGAAGGTATTCGCTGCGTCCGGCTGCGGTGATGCGCCTGGGATCTACTTTGTAGTCGTTCTGCAATACACGCGCGATGGCCGTTGCCCGCAGCACACTCAAATCCCAGTTGTCGCGGATGGTACCGCCAAGCACCGGCTTGTTGTCGGTATGGCCTTCAATCATGAACTGTATGTCTGGACGGCTGTTGAGCACGGTAGCCACTTTGCTGAGCACCTTCCTGGATTCAACGGCCGGTTCGATGCTGGCGCTTGGAAACAGGAGTTTATCGGAAATGGCGATGAATACTGCGCTGCCTTCAATCCGGATGTCAATGTCTTTATCGTTCACATCCTTCAGCGCGCCTTTCAGGGCCACCACCAGCGCCAGATTCAAAGAGTCCTTTCGCGCCATGGCGTTCTGCATGTTGCGGATGTACGATTCTTTGGAATTGATGTTCTCCAGTGAACGGCTGATGCTTTCAGCCTGGGTTTTGGTGATGATGGACAGGTCTGTAAGCTGACTCACCAGACTGGTGGTGTTTTTCTTCAGTGCTTCAACTTCCATCTGAAGCTCATGAATTTTGCCAACCTGGCCCGACTTTTCGCTCAGGCACTGATCGAGCAGGAAACGAATTTTGTCGCAGGAATCGCTCAGGTATTCGTACCTGGTCAGTTGTGCCTGGAACTTCTTCTTGGAAACACAGGATGTGGCGCTCATGGCCAGCAGTGGCAACAGCAAAAAGATTGCTGCTTTTCGGTTTAACGAATGGTTCATGTTGTGCATGATCAAAGTTTCAAAAGGTGTAACAACCACTTACAAAATTAGTTCCATGCCCTTGCTGCCCTTGTTGCCTGCCCCGCGCAGTGTCCAGATAAATAGACCCCTTCACAGGTTTGACGTTTGACGGCATGTTGTTTACTTTGCGGCATGCAGCGCGATACGCTACTCTTCAGCCTGATTGAACAGGAATTACACCGTCAGCAGGAAGGCATCGAACTGATTGCCTCCGAGAACTTTGTCAGCCGCCAGGTCATGGAGGCCATGGGCAGTGTGCTCACCAACAAATACGCAGAAGGTTTGCCTTCCAAGCGTTATTATGGTGGTTGCGAAGTGGTGGATCAGGTGGAACAGCTGGCCATCGACCGTTTGAAGGAACTGTTTGGCGCGGCCTGGGCGAATGTTCAACCCCACAGCGGCGCTCAGGCGAATGCCGCCGTGATGCTGGGCGTTCTGAAACCCGGAGACCGTATCCTCGGTTTCGACCTGAGCCATGGTGGTCACCTGACGCACGGCTCGCCGGTAAACTTCTCCGGGAAATTGTATCAGCCTGCTTTTTACGGTGTGGAACCTGATTCCGGACTGATTGATTATGATAAGGTTGCGGAAAAAGCCCGCGAGTGGAAACCCCGTTTGCTGATCTGCGGCGCCAGCAGCTACAGCCGCGACTGGGATTTTGCCCGTCTGCGCGCCATCGCCGATGAGGTTGGTGCGCTGTTGCTTGCCGATATCGCGCATCCTGCCGGCCTGATTGCCAAAGGCTTGCTGAATAATCCGATGCCACATTGCCACATCGTTACCAGTACAACGCATAAAACCCTTCGCGGGCCACGTGGTGGTATCATCATGATGGGTCAGGATTTCGCCAATACCTGGGGAGAACTGACTCCTAAAGGTGAACCGAAGATGATGAGTGCCATTCTGGATGCTGCGGTTTTCCCCGGCACACAGGGCGGCCCGCTGGAACATGTGATTGCCGCCAAAGCCGTTGCTTTTGGTGAGGCACTGAGTGATGATTTCCGCAGCTACGGCAAACAGGTGATGGCGAATGCGCAGGCGTTGGCTCGGGCCATGGTTGATCACGGATATAAAGTAATCAGCGGTGGCACCGACAACCACCTGATGCTGATTGACCTTCGGCCTAAAGGTGACGACCTGACCGGAAAGCTCGCCGAGAATACGCTGGTGAAGTGTGGTATCACCATCAATAAAAACACTGTACCCTTTGAAACGCGTTCGCCATTTGTGACTTCCGGTATCCGCTTGGGAACACCTGCGGTGACCAGTCGCGGCCTGAAGGAATCGGAGATGGGACAGATTGCGGCGTTGATCGACGAAGCCCTGACCCACCACAGCAATGAAACCATCCTGGCCGGCGTGCAGAAAAAGGTGCATACGCTGATGGCTGGTTTCCCGCTTTACGCCTGATGCCTGATACATTACCTCCGACGGTTTAAACCGTCGGAGGTAATTCAATTTTTAATATGTTCTTTTATGTCTCATTCTTTTGTAAACATTTGGGTGCACGCCGTTTGGGCAACTAAAGACAGGGCGCCTTTAATTCATGAAAACACTGAATTCCAGATCCATCAATTTATAGCATCAGAATTTGGTGCCATTGGCTGCCCCGTGCGCATCATCAATGGGATGCCAGACCACGTCCATTGTCTGTTTCTGCTGCATGCCCAAAAAACAATCGCAGAAATCATCAAACAAATCAAAGGGAGCAGCGCTCATTTCATCAACCAACACGACATCATTCCGGAAAAGTTCGCCTGGCAACCCGGCTATGCCGCTTTCTCCGTATCAGACACGAACGTGGAAGATGTATTTAAGTACATTAAAAACCAGAAATCACAGCACCGCAATCACTCCTTCGAGGAAGAATATGCGGCATACTTAAAATCCATTTGATACGTCGCTGACCAATCCCACGGTTTAAACCGTGGGATACAAGCGTCAATACAACAAAGTAAACGTTCCCTTCCAGGAATGTCGTTTACCATTGGTATCCACACCCGACATCCGGTACACATATACCCCGTCCTGTGCACGCTTTCCGGAAACATTCCCATCCCAGCCAACCGTGGGATCCTTCGTTTCAAACAGCTTCATCCCCCAGCGATTGTAAATCGCGAACTCATAGGAACGGAACTTCATGTTTCCTTTCCACAGAAAAACATCATTCAGGTTGTCGGTATTGGGCGTGAACACATCCGGCATCCATACATACATCGGACAACTGTCTTTCACCTCCACTTGGTCAAATGTTTTACAGCCGTCGGCATTGGTGACCGTAACACTGTAGATACCACTGGAAGCCACCTGAATGGTTCGGGAAGTTTCACCGCCGGGCGACCATGCATAGGTACTGCCATCCGGACCCGCGTCCAGCGTAATGGGATTGCTGTTGCATACAAAACGATCTGCACCCAAATCCACAGCCGGAGGGACAGATTGTCTGATGAAGATTTCCCGGTACTGGCTATCGCACTGAAACTGGCCGGCATACGTCACCACACTCACGCCAATCCTGCCCGGACTGGTAATCAGCCGCGTGCGGTTTCCCTTGCCGCCCGGATTCCAGATATACGTAGCCCCAGGATTACCCGCATCGAGCAGCAGATTAACATTCCCGCAAACCGTCGTATCGCGGCCAATGGGAATACTCTTGATGTCGCCGTCAATCACATCCACATCGATG
>JBDKIU010000193.1:0-9472 GCA_039796915.1 Bacteroidota bacterium
ACGCCTGCTCTTGTGGCCGGTGAAACAGAAATACGGCAACAAACTTTCCTGGGCTGACCTCATGATTCTGGCCGGCAACTGCGCACTGGAATCTATGGGCTTCAAAACCTTTGGCTTTGCCGGTGGTCGTGAAGATGTTTGGGAACCGGAAGAAGACGTTTATTGGGGTTCTGAAAAGGAATGGCTCGCCGACCAGCGTTACGAAGGCGACCGCGAGCTGGAAAACCCACTCGCCGCCGTTCAGATGGGTCTGATTTACGTGAATCCGGAAGGCCCTAACGGCAACCCCGATCCTATTGCTGCCGCCCGCGACATCCGCGAAACCTTTGGTCGCATGGCCATGAACGATGAAGAAACTGTTGCCCTGATTGCCGGTGGTCACACCTTCGGTAAAACCCACGGAGCCGGTGACCCTTCCAAATATGTGGGCAGAGAACCTGCAGCCGCATCCATCGAAGAAATGAGCATGGGCTGGAAAAACACCATGGGCTCTGGCAATGGCGTGAACACCATCACCAGCGGACTCGAAGGTGCATGGACCACAACCCCAACCAAATGGAGCAACAACTACTTCGAAAACCTGTTCGGATATGAGTGGGAACTGACCCACAGCCCCGCAGGTGCAAAACAGTGGAAACCCAAAGCTGGCGCCGGAGCTGGAACTGTTCCTGATGCGCATGACCCCGCTGTGAAACATGCGCCCATGATGCTCACCACCGACCTTGCCCTGCGCATGGATCCGGCGTATGAGAAAATTTCACGCCACTTCTACGAAAACCCAGAAGCTTTTGCCGACGCTTTTGCCCGTGCCTGGTTCAAACTGACACACCGCGATATGGGTCCACGCGCCCGTTACCTCGGACCGGAAGTTCCTGCGGAAGTGTTGATCTGGCAAGATCCCATCCCCGCAGTAAACCATCCTCTGGTAGATGCTGCCGATGTGGACAGCCTGAAAAAGCAAATCCTCGCCTCAGGTCTCAGCGTGTCTGAACTGGTTAGCACCGCTTGGGCTTCCGCTGCTACCTTCCGTGGTTCCGACAAGCGTGGAGGTGCCAATGGTGCGCGCATTCGCCTGAACCCCATGAAAAACTGGGAAGCCAACAACCCTGTACAACTGGCTAAAGTGCTTGACAAACTGGAACACATCCGTACAGCGTTCAACGCAGCACAAAACAGCGGCAAGCAGATTTCTGTAGCCGATATGATCGTGCTGGCAGGTTGCGCCGCTGTGGAAAAAGCTGCACATGACGCAGGTTATTCGGTTCAGGTGCCTTTCACTCCTGGCCGCGGCGACGCCTCCCAGGAACATACCGATGTGGATTCCATCGCCGTACTCGAACCTAAAGCCGACGGATTCCGCAACTACCTGCGCCCGGGCTTGAAAACAGCCGCTGAAGAACTGCTCATCGACAAAGCACAACTGCTCAGCCTGACCGCTCCCGAAATGACAGTGCTGTTTGGCGGCCTCCGTGCACTCGGTGCAAACTACAACGGCAGCAAACATGGCGTGTTTACCCAGCATCCCGGCGTACTCAGCAACGATTACTTCGTAAACCTGCTCGACCTGAACACTACCTGGAGCGCGACTTCCGACGCACAGCAGGAGTTCGAAGGACGTGACCGCAAAACAGGTGCTGTGAAATGGACCGCTACCCGCGTGGATCTGATCTTCGGTTCCAACTCAGAACTGCGTGCCATTGCTGAAGTGTATGGCTGCAACGATGGAAAAGTGAAGTTCGTGCACGACTTCGTGGCTGCCTGGAACAAGGTGATGAACCTCGATCGGTTCGACCTCGCCTGATTCCTTTACTGCTGAAACATAAAAAGGCGGCCCATTGGACCGCCTTTTTTCATTCTTTCCCGACAGGAATAAAAAAAGACCATCAGGCAAATGCCCGATGGTCTTTTTCATGACACTATGCGTTGATTACTGAACCGTCAGTCGGGCTGCATACCAGCGACCATCAGCGCAGATGGCGCGTACCAGGTACAAGCCACTGCTCAGGCCTTCAGTATTCAATGTTCCAGTTTTAGAAGCAGCATCGCCAACAACCAAAACAGCACCGCGTGCATCACAAAGTTCAATGCGCATGGCAGGCTCACGCAATTCGAAGTGAACAGCATTGCCGCGCACAGGGTTGGGATATACGGTGAGGTTGCCCGCATACAGATCTTGTACGCTGTTGGTTTCGTTGTCTTTCAGCGTAAGCGTGTACACGGAATCGGTTCCGATTTCTGTGCCCCAGTTGTTGTTGCGGATGCTCAGCAACAGGGTTTCATCACCTTCACTCAGGTTGTCGTCGAACAAATCCACCTTGAACTTGTAAGAAGTGGTTCCGGCTGGCAAAGCAATGTCTTTTGCAGCGAAGTTGTAGTCCGCGTTAGATGTAGCGGTTCCGCCCTTGATGGACAGTCGGAAGTTCACCTGCGCGTTGGCGTTGGCTACGTTGATGGTCACCATCACGCTGGAGTCATCCTGTTCGTTGGAAGTTCCGCTTGTGGTGCTGAAGCTGATTACGGGCACGGTCAGATTGGTCACGTCGCCGATGTAGCGGGGCACAATCACATACGCCGAGTCAAAAGGTGTTTTGTTGTCAAACTGTCCGCCAATACCCGCAATGTTGAAGTAACCTGCCGGCGCCGGAGTTCCGTCAACGGTGGTTTCAGCATCAATGGAAATGGTATAGGTTTTCACACCATTGGTTACCTGAAGTTGTTTGAAACCATTGGCAGACAATGGAACGGCAGGCCAATCAGCCACGTTCACCAAACGAACACGGTCCACACGAACCACTTGTGATTCAATGCTTTCGTCCAGCGTGCTGACAATACGCGGCGTGCGAACCCTGCCGGTTGTGCTCAGCCTGCGGATGGTATCCAGGAACTGCAATTGGGTGGTGCCCTGGAATTGTCCTACAGAACCCTGAACCATGATGGAATCGCCTTCTTTCACAGTGTATCCAAAAGTTCCTGAAGGACTGAACACCTGAATGCCTCCGGTGGTATCAATCACGGTGAACTGCAAACCGGTTACGCGGGTGTTTACGCCATGAACAACACCGTAAATACGGCAACGCTTGTTCAGTGAATCGGCAACGCCGGCAGTTTTCTCGGTGGTGATGTTACGGATCTTATACACCGGCAAATCATCGCTGCTCAGGCTGATGCGCAAGGTATCTGGTTTGCCGATCTGACTGTTGGTGAGCGGAGAAAGGGTGAACACCAGCTTCTCGGTTCCTTCATACAGTTCATCATCAATCAATGGAATGGAAACAATCAGACTGTCTGGGTCAGATGCACCAACTGAATAAATCTTGGAATAGGGGTTGAAGGTGAAATCACTTCCTTCAGTAGTGGTACTCAGCGCAGGCGCAAAACGCAGGATGAAGTCGCTCTGCACATCGTTCTGGTTGTTCACGTTGATGCGGATTTTCGCAGAACCTGCCTTTTCGCTCAGGTTCATGGTGGTTTGGTTGAAAGAAACCACCGGCGGACGGTCGTTGTCGCGCATGATGATGGTCATCACACTATCTTTTGCCAATGCCAATGAAGATCCGCTGATGCGCAATACCAAAACTACGGTGTCATTGGGATCTACAACAGTTTCGTCAATCACTCGGGCAAAGAACACCAGACTGTCGGGACCGGCGCTGTTTCCAAGGTTGATGGTGGTATCGGTATTGGTTTTACCCAAACGGAATTCGTCGGGAATCAGGGTGCTGTCGCCACGTGACTTCACCAGAATACGCACGCTGGCCGGCGTGTTCAGGGCCTTGTCCATCTTTACTTTGATGGAAACTTTACCGGCGCTTTCCTTGATGTTTACCAATGAACTGCCGAAACTTACGTTGGCGGCATCGTTGTCGATGATGTTGAGCGAATGGGTACGCTCCAGGCCAATACTACCGCGCTGAGGATTGCTTAGGCTGATGGTGGCAATTTCTGTTCCTTCAACAAGGTTGTCGTCGTTGATGGTAGCATAGCTACTGTCGAAAGCGGTATAACCCGGATTAAAGGTGATGGTGCGCGAACGCAGAACCAAATCTTTGGTTGTTCCGGAGTCGGCGGTTCCGCTCACATAACCCATGGTCACAGAAGAAGCGAAGTCATTCGCATAACGCCTGCGAACCACCAGAAGTGCTTTGCCATCGGCTTCTCCTACAGAAGATGAACGAAGCCAGAACTGGAAATCAGGTTGAACCAAAGCACATTCTTCTTCGGTGAGGGCCACGGGCGTAGTTGAACCCCCGCTGGTGCTTACGGTCGATTTTGTCGTGCCGCCCCAGCCCCAAATACCGTTTGAGTCAAGGCTTGCATACAATTCCTGGCCGGTTTTTAAACTGTAGTTGGCTATACGCTGGATACCATTGCTCAGGTTATTGGGAATGGTAGTTCCCCAGTTGCCGCCTTTACCCAACACTTCTGTGGTGTAAAACGTGGCCAGGGAAGCCGGAGTGATGCCCGCGCCTTCTACATAAGTCATGGAAACCGGACGGCCTGTTCCCTGAATATTGTCGAACAGTGCTACCATAGATTTTGCCGCTGCGAGGCTTTTGCCCCAAATCGCAGTTCCATTGGCAGAACCTGTTCCGAAGGAAATACAACGGATGCTGTCGGTGAGGTAATGCTTTTCAATCACAGAACCCGGGCTGATGGCCTGCATGTGGATCAATGGATACACGTTGGCACCGGCGTTGAAAATGGCGTTGCCGCTTTGTCCAAAACCGAACCAGCCGGTAAACGTGCCGCCGAAATCGGTGGTGAAGGTATCGTGCTGTCCGGCAGTTGTCAGCGAGGTGTTGGAGTTAGACCTCCACTGTCCGGAGCTGTCCAGCCAAATACCTGTTCCGGCGCCGGCAGCGGTAATCAGACCAGTGTCGGCAATCTTCATCGCCCGCACCATGTATTTATACTGCGTGTTGGGCAACAGGTTGTTGATGGTGGCTTTGAACACAACCGGAAGCCGGATGCTTCCGCTGCCACCTGCCGTGCTGTACTGTGGAACCAAAATGCCGGTAAATTGCCCGGCAATAGGTTTTTGTGCTGCCAGTCCTAAAGAACTTAGAACCAGCAACATCGGGAAGAGTAATCTTCTGTTCATGTTGGTTGATGGGATTTCACCGCGAAGATAATTAAATATAAAACCCGACATCCGTTTTAATATTCCGCGAGCGCCAGCGTGTATCCGCTGAACTGCGCGTACCCTTCCCGGCTCAGGGCCAGCACGCATGCTTCCAGCGTGGCACCGGTGGTAAGCACATCGTCCACAAGGCCTATGTGCAGGTTGCACGGCAGGATTCCGCTGCGACAGGCAAAGCCTTCAGAAACGTTTCCCCAACGCAGTACCCGCGAGGCTTTCGTTTGGCTTTGTGCCGCAACCTTTCGCCACAACAGATCCGTAACTACCGGAAGCCCTAAAACCGAACCCATCCCACGCGCAATCAACTCCGCCTGGTTGTAACCCCGTTGCCGCAAACGCGCTGCATGTAAAGGTACCGGAACCAATACATCAGGCAGTGCCGAGCCCCTGAGTGCATGTCCGAACTGCCGCCCCAGAAGCTGCGCCAACATTGCAGCTTCTCGGTATTTAATATGATGCAATAAGTTTTGTGTCAACCCGCTCTTGTGAAAATAGAGGTAACTGTACACCGCCTGGAATTTTACACGCCCATGAAAAATACGCGCCGCCGCCGCTGCACCGTTCGTGCCGAAGTCAATGCGAGGCAGTCTGCCTGTACAGGCCATGCATAAATACTTTTCTGCCTCCAGCAAAACCTCGCCGCAACCGGAACACAATTCCGGGTAAAACAGGCGCGCCATGTCGCGCAAAACCGGCCAGCGCTTCGCTCCCATTTCCGCAATTACGCAGGGATATTACATGAGCCAACGTGTGTAAATGATTGTATTCGTTTGTACACGTTTCTGACCACTGCCTGGGTTTGCTATGCTGCAACAACTGTTGCATCTGCCCGAAATGTGGCCTTTCCTTGTCCTGCGGAAGCAACAACGGCACTGGAAATAATTCCTGTTTGAACTCCGCTTGCTTTTCCGCGACAAACAATCCCACAGCAACGGCGGTTATCCTTGCTGTGTCGGTGGATGGCTTCGGATGAAGTACATCAAAACATCGGCGAAATGCACGCGCCAACAGATTAAACGCCCCCTCAGGACTCCATATTTTTGCCACCCACAACCATGTCAGCCCTCAAGGATTTGCGCAGCTTACGTTTTCCGGTAAACATCTGGAAGCGCTGTGCGGCCTTGTTTCTGTTGTGTATCCTTTCGGGAATGGATCTGGGACGGCCCTTCGCCGGGCATATCCTGCTTTCAGGTAGCCCGATTCAAACTGAAATTCCCGCCGGCGCCGATCTGCTTGATACGCCGGAAGACGGGGATGAAAGCTTACTGCTGGCCCTGGCCTCATGCACTGTATTGGATGCGTTTTTCACCGCCGCGCCCATAGAAGGCATCACCCGCATCAACCTGCACAGCCTGCCGCTTGAGCCACCGCCGCCCCGCGACGCCTGCTGATTTTCCAAGTTTTTCATACACACTGATCCCCATGAGGGATTTCGATGAAGCGGACTCTTGCAGGCGTTCGGTCTTGTTTCATCTTTTTTACCCGTACACACCACGCAATGCCTGGATCCAAACAACATGCAAAAAACAACCATGCTGCTCCCAGCGCTGGCAGCAGTTTCAGTCATCATCCTCGGCGCATCCTGCGGAAAACCCGCATCCGCCAGCCAAAGTCCGGCAGCCTTCCCCACCATGCAGGTGCAACTGCGTGACACCCATTTCCACATCGATTATCCGGCAGAAATCCACGCCGTGCAACAGGTGGAAATCCGCGCCAAAGTAAGCGGTTACCTGAAGGATATTCTGGTAGATGAAGGTGCACGCGTGCAATCCGGACAGATGCTCTTCAAACTCGAACCCGGCGAATACCGCGAAGAACTGCAAAAGGCCAAAGCCCAGCTCGACATTGCCCTCGCTGAACTGCGCTCCGCCGAGCTGGAATACCAAAATGTGGTGTTGCTGGCGGAAAAGCAGGTGGTTTCCAAAACAGAAGTCAGCCTGGCAGCAAACAAAGTGGCGCTGCAAAAAGCGCGTTCCGCAGAAGCACGTGCTCAATACAATCAGGCAGAAATACGCTTCGACAATACCAACATCCGCGCGCCCTTCACCGGCATCATCAACCGCATTCCACTCAAAAAGGGAAGCCTGATCGACAATGGAACACTGCTTACTTCCCTGTCAGACAACAGCGAGGTGTTCGCCTATTTCGATTGGTCGGAGAAAGATTTTCTTCAGTACCAGCGCCTGCTGGGAAGCACAAGCCTGACCGAAACCAGCGTGGAACTGGTGCTTTCCGACGGACAAGTGCATCGCAGCCGCGGACGCATTGAAACGGTAGAAGGTGCCATTGACCGCAACTCGGGAAACATCGCCGTCCGGGCGCGCTTCGGAAATGCCGATCGCCTGCTGCGCCACGGCGCCAGCGGCAAGGTGCGCATGGAACAAACCCTGGACAGCGTGATGCTGGTTCCGCAGAAAGCCACCTTCGACATCCAGGATAAAACCTATGTGTACACGGTAAACAAAGAAGGCGTGGTCACGGCCCGCAACATCGTGATTGCCCGCAGACTGCCGCATTGGTACGCCGTTTCCGGTGGGCTGCTTCCGGGAGAAACCATTGTGGCTGAAGGAACGCAGGCACTCAAAAACGGCGACCGCATCCGCATGATTCCGGTTGCAACTTCCGGCTCCAACGCTGTCAATAAACACTGATCATGTGGACGAGTTTCCTGAACCGGCCGATATTGTCGCTGGTGATTTCGGTGTTTTTTGTGCTGCTGGGACTCATTTCCCTGCTGCAGCTTCCGGTGACGCAATACCCTGAAATTGCCCCGCCGGCCGTAAGTGTAACCACGCGATACACCGGCGCCAATGCAGAAGTTTGTGCCAAAGCTGTGGTAACGCCACTCGAACGCGCCATCAATGGCGTGCCGGGCATGGCATACATGAACTCCGTTTCTTCCAACGACGGAACCAGCATCATTCAGGTGTATTTCAAGGTGGGAACCGATCCCGACCAGGCCGCCGTGAACGTGCAGAATCGGGTAACTACTGTTTTGGATGAATTGCCCGAAGAAGTCATCAAAGCCGGCGTTTCCACAGAAAAAGAAGTAAACAGCATGCTGCTGTACCTGAACCTCGTAAGCTCCGACACCAGTCTGGACGAGAAGTTCATTTACAACTATGCCGACATCAATGTGCTGGCAGAGCTGAAACGCATTGACGGTGTGGGGTTTGCCGACATCATGGGCCAGCGGGAATACGCCATGCGGGTTTGGCTGAAGCCTTCGATGCTCGACGTGTACAACATCTCCAGCGGCGAAGTAATCAGCGCGCTGCGCAGCCAGAACGTGGAAGCCGCTCCCGGAAAAGTGGGCGAAAGCTCCGGAAAACAGGCGCAGGCGCTTCAGTATGTGATTAAGTATGCCGGGAAGTTCACGGAAAAGACCCAGTACGAAAACCTGGTGGTGAAAACCGCTGACGATGGCAGCCTGGTAAGGCTTCGCGATGTGGCCGACATCGAATTTGGCTCGCTCGATTACGACGTGCTTTCCAAAGAAAACGGCAAGCCTTCCGCAGCCATCATCCTGAAACAGCGGCCAGGCTCCAATGCTCGCGAGGTGATTGAAAAAATCAAGGCGAAAATGGAAGAACTCAAACGCAGTTCCTTCCCCGCAGGCATGGATTATACGCTGAGCTATGACGTTTCTCGCTTCCTCGATGCGTCCATCAAAGAAGTGCTGAAAACCCTGCTGGAAGCCTTTCTGCTGGTTGCCCTGGTGGTGTTTCTGTTTCTGCAGGACTGGCGTTCAACGCTCATTCCCGTGCTGGCTGTGCCTGTTTCACTCATCGGCACGTTTGCATTCATTCAGGCCTTCGGCTTTTCCATCAACACGCTCACACTGTTTGCAATGGTGCTGGCCATCGGCATCGTGGTGGATAATGCCATTGTGGTGGTGGAAGCGGTGCATGCCAATATGGAAAAGAAGAAGCTCAGTCCGCAGGCGGCCACCTTCGCGGCGATGAAAGAAATGGGCGCCGCCATTGTGGCCATCACACTGGTGATGTCTGCCGTGTTCATTCCTGTTTCGTTTCTGAGCGGCCCCGTGGGTGTTTTCTACCGACAGTTCTCCGTGACGATGGCCACGGCCATCATCATTTCCGGAATCAATGCGCTGACGCTCACACCCGTGCTGTGTATGATGCTGTTGCGCCCGGGGCACGGTCAGAACGGCAAATGGCTCAACCGCTTCTTTGCCGCCTTCAACCGCAAATACGATGCGCTGACCCAGCGCTACTCCTCGTTCATCAAACGCTGGATTCCACACAGGCCGCTCACATTCCTGGTGGTAGCAGGATTTGTGCTCGCCCTCTGGCTGCTGAGCCGGGTTGT
>JBDKIU010000194.1:0-4125 GCA_039796915.1 Bacteroidota bacterium
CATCTGGGTGCTCATTTGTCTGGCGGCTTACTATTTACCGGTTGGAGAAGAAGTTCCCTTCTTCATTCTGGGCTCCTTTGTAGGCTTGGTGATGGGCGGCATCCAAAGCACTTCACGCGCCACCTATGCAAAATTCATCCCCGAAACGCAAGACACGGCATCTTACTTCAGCTTGTATGAATTTGCTGAAAAAACTGGAATTACGCTGGGAACACTGATTTACGGCATAGTTGACCACATCACCCACGACATGCGCAACAGTGTGCTCATCCTGATGTCCATCTTTGTGGTAAGTATCTGGCTGTTGTTACGCGTCAACGACCGCAGGCTCCGGGGTCAATCCTGACTTCGCGTTTAGCGCAATAAAATCACCAGCCCATTCGAAGCTACCGCCCGTCCTGAAGCCGTTCTAAACTTCAGCGACCACGCGTATGCGCCTACCGGAAGCGCCGTGCCATCAGGGTTCCTTCCGTCCCAACCCGTTTCAGGCAAGTCACTTTGGAACACCTTCTGGCCCCAACGGTCGTAAACACTCAGTTGAAAATCCGCTACTTCTTCTGC
This sequence comes from Bacteroidota bacterium, assembly GCA_039796915.1. GTDB lineage: Bacteria > Bacteroidota > Bacteroidia > NS11-12g > UBA955 > REEB481. Next base: position 562 of record JBDKIU010000194.1, read on the forward strand.
AATGCTCACTTTGAAGGTATTGTTTTCTTCAGGCATTCGCCCATCCGGAGTGAAGGCATTGGGCACGAAATAATGTAAAGGCGGATTTACGCGCACTTCCCTTCTGGCTTCACCCACGCAACCATATTCAGAAACCGCGCGCAACAGAATGTCATAATTCCCAGGAGCAGGAAAGTTCACCACCGGCCGCTCGCCGCGTTGCGTCCATTGCCCCATACCCTGGATGGTCCAGAAATATTTCAGCGAATCCGGACATGCAACATTCGCCTGCAGCGTCACGGTTGGATATTCCCAGTCAACCACGGTTCCGGGCAATACGTCAAAGTCAGCCCTGGGCGTTGCATGTACACGAATGGAATCTGCCAACAGCAAGGTTTGGGCACATCCTTCACGTTCCAGATAGATTGACAGCGGATAGACGCCGGACTCGGCAAATCGAATCCTGTATTGATGGGCGCCCAAAGGTTGAATTTCAGCGGCAGTGATCCAGCGGTACAGATCCGGAAATACCTGATCCGGGGCATCCAGCCTGATGTCTGTTTCAAATGGCGCACAGCCGCGCATTGCCAAAACTTGCGCATGGAGCACCGGCATAGGCTTCACCCTAACGGGAAGTATGGTATCTGCATTCGGACAAACATTTTCTGATTCTGCCGTGATACGCAAAGCAACTATTCCGCCCGAGGGCAGTGGACTAAAGCGCGTATGCGTGCCAGCGGTATGCGAAAGCGCATCTTCCTGATTGCTGAAGAAGCTGAATCGATTGCCGTGATTGGACTGCACGCTGATGTCCAGGAACTCCCCCGCACAAATGGATGTTTCATACCCTTCCAGGCGGGTGAATTTAGGAGGTAAAACCGTGGCAAGTGGGTAATGAAGCGTATCCGCACAATGACTCAGAGGGTCTTCAAAATGATAAACGGCCAACAAGGTAGTGGCCATTGCAGGAACATGCAACAGGTTTCCCTGAACAGCACTGCCATACCAATAACCGCCCTGAGGAAATGCTTTCAGTTCCAGGGTCTTGGCCCGATCTGCACAAAGCGCCGTTGGCAATTGCGCATCCAAGGTCAATGAAGGCTTGGGCTTCACCTGAAATTGCTGTTGGTGTTCAATAAAACAACCTCCCGCCTGCCAACGGTACGTAAGGTCAATGCTTCCCGGGAGCAACTGCGCGGTGTTTAAGGTATCGCCGGAAAGCTGACGACCGTTGGCAAACCAGGTTCCACCCAGAAGTCGCAAGCCACTTTCCAACCGTAAATCAAGCACTGATTGTCCTTCACATATATCAGGCAATGGACTGATGCCGTGCACAGGCAGCTGCGTTACGGTAATCTGCGCTGTATCGCGACGCATGCAGCCGAATGCATCTGCATAGTAGGCCAGGAGTTCATTCACGCCAACATTTCCCTGATGCCGCAACCTCAGGTTCGGCCATAGACCGGCCAATGTTGAAGTTCCCTGAAGCAGCTGCACATTCAGCGATGCTGAAGAAGTACACAATGCACGCAACGCTAATTCAGGCGCGCTGCTGCAGATGGCGGTATCGCGAAAACCAATAGGCTCGTATGGAAAGGGCTGCACCCACAAGCGTTTACGCACGGCACATCCCATTTGATCTATAAGCTGAACTTCTTTCTGGTACGACTTCGAGGGGTCGGAAGGCATGATGAAGTTGTGCAGGGAATCTCCGGAAACTCCATCCCATAAATACCTAAAAGGTTTGCTGCCACCCGACACTTGGAGCACGGCTGTTCCAGACGCTCCCGGACAGCTTTGCACAGGAGCTTGGATGCTTGTTTCCGGCCGGGTAAATGATGGCAGCACAATGCTGTCTTCGGCAATACTCATGCAGGATGTAACAGCATTTTTCAATTCCAGCCGCAGTTTGTAGCGGCCACCTGCAGGACGTTTAAACCTGGGCCGAATACCAGTTTCCTGCCCAAGCAATTCATCCTTGCTGTTCAACAAATACCATTGATAAACGTGATCTGCATGGAAACTGGAAACAGTTGCCGCCGCATTCAGATAACCGCAGGTATCCAGTGTTAAAACCATTCCGGCTTTAACCTTTTCCGCCACTTTAATGCGAATGCTTGAGTAAGCCCGCAAATTCAGCGGACAAGCCTGATCACGTACAGAAAATGTGATTCGATAGGGTGTGCTGCGCACCTGAGCTGAACTTGGCGTCCAGCAGAAAGATGCATCTGCGGTTCCGCGTTTCGAAGTATTCTGTTTGAACAGAAAACCTTTAAAATCAGCATCGGCCTGCAAGAGCATGGAATCCTGTACACCCAGAAAAGCCGGGTCACTTCCGTATATTTCAACACAGGATTCATCTCCGGCACAATGCCATTCATCGGCGCCTACTATTTTCAAGGATGGTGCGGCATTCGTCACCGACAGCACCAGATATTGAAGATCTCGTCGAACCGTTCCGATGAGCGTCATCACCCCGCTGATCTTTCTCCATTCCCTGACTTCCAGCACTAAAAAACCTCTTGAACCACTTGTCAAGGGCGTAAAGACCAAATCTCCATCCAGAGAATCCAGGAACATCCCTGTGGGCGGATCTGCATTTGGATTCACCGGACATGGCGTAATGCCGGCGCAGAACACTTCCATGGGTTGTGTAGGCTTCAATCCGGAAGGATACAAAACATTGCGTTCATAGCCTTTTTGCGCAGCCACAAGATGATAAGACAAGGAATCGCCATCTTCGTCTGTGGCCTGCAGATTATACCTGAAAGGCTCATGCTCAGCCAACAGATAAAACGCGGGTGCCGTTAATTGGGGACTGTTATTGGATAGATTGTTACATAAATCCAATGCAGCGTAATTGTAAAAGTATTCAGCGGTGCCCCAGGCATCTGTGCGTGCATCAATGCGCACGGCAATATGCAGCTTGCATTGCACGGACATTAAGGCCGTAAAATCAAAAGTTCCGGAATAAATCCAGGCCTCAACTCCGGCATTGATTCCGGGAGTGGCAGTACATGCGGAAGCCACCGTGCGGCATACCGGAGTAATGTCGCGTATGCTGCTTCTGGCCAGGTCGATACTTCCCAGTTTCTGACCGGCCTGCAAAGTTCCCGGTGCGCCTAAAATGTCAAGATCCGGAATATCAGGGCAGTTTTCTGTATTGAAAGCACACTCTGCGCAATTTCTGTACACGACCAATTGAAATTGATACGTATTTCCGAACTGCTTCCGGTAAGTGATTTCACCGCCAACCACATGCGATGCGTACACATTGTGCTGCAGGAATGCAACGCAAAGCAGCAGCAGGGAAAGGTACGCGATGCGCTTCATGGCACACAAATATAACATGAAGGGGGGCTTTTGCCCCCCTTCAGATTGGTATGTATTCTTGATGATTAGCGGAGTAAGGTTACGGTTCCGGGGAACTTGTACACCTTACCTTCAAAGCTGGTCAGTTCAACCAGGTAAGCATAAACATCCTGTTGACAGTCAACGCCATTGGCTTTTCCGTCCCAGCCTTTTTCAATGTCTTTTGTTTCATAGAGTTTCTCGCCCCAGCGGTTGAAAATAACCATCCTGAAA
>JBDKIU010000195.1:0-6412 GCA_039796915.1 Bacteroidota bacterium
CGGAGCTGCGTAAGCTGCTTTTAGGTGCAGTTCTGTTTTGTGTGGAAAGAAGTTGACTCCGTAGTACTGAAGAAAGTCTTCACCATATTCCTCGGTCATTTTTTGTGCGGCGATATTCTGATGCACAAAAAGCGCACTTTTCGCCCAGGGTTTCTTGCTTAATTCTGCGGAAAAAACCTCCGCCTCCAGCGCATCCGTGCTGTCTTTAAAGAACACTTCGATGAGAAATTCTTCTTTGAGGCTTCGGGAAGCCTCGCGCGCAAAAATGACAGATAAGCCGAGCAATCCCAGGGAAAACAATACCAGCCCGATGCTGACTACAGAGGGAATGCCGGAGGGACGGCGTTTTCGGGTTTTGCGTTCTGTTTCCACTTTACTGCAAAAGTCTTTGCTTCCTTGCGATTTTGGGTAAAGAAGTTATGAACGAGTTCAGGTATTTTTCGTTGAATGTTAGGATAGCTGAGAACTATGCATACCTTTGCAGCCCGATTCGGGGAGTAGCGCAGGCCGGTAGCGCATCTGCTTTGGGAGCAGAGGGTCGCAGGTTCGAATCCTGTCTCCCCGACCTAAAAGCCTCAGCATTGCTGGGGCTTTTTTCATTCTTACCCTTGTTCAGGTTTTGGGAAGCTTTGTTTGTAAAGCATGCGTACAATGCCATCAACCAGTCCGATACGCGGTACAAAAACTTCTTCGGTTCCGCTCCAGCGCATCATCTGGGTGTAAATGGTCAGGGCAGGAACAATAACTTGGGCGCGGTCCTCACGCAATTTGTAGCGATGCATGCGCTCCGATACAGAACACTGCTCCAGCGCTTCCATCAGTTTTTTCAGTGTTTGGTATTTCAAAGGTTTATCATCTTTGCTTTTCGACAAGGAATAAACTTTGTTGATGTTGCCTCCGCTGCCTATGAATTTAATTTTGGGAAACTCCCTGGCTGCCTGCTTCAGGAATTTCTTCAAAGCATCCCAGTCACGATCCAGGACTTTCCCCTGCATCAGACGGATGGTTCCAATGTTGAAAGATTCTTTAGACAGGGCGCGTTGTCCGTTAAACAGAGAAACTTCCGTGCTGCCTCCGCCTACATCGACGTATAAAAATGCGCCGTTGTCCTGGCTGATGGTTTCAGCTATATTTGTTTCATACACAATGGAAGCTTCTTCCATGCCGCTGATAACCTCAATGCCGATGCCGGTTTCCTGTTTAATTTCTGCAATCAGTTCAGCGGTGTTTCGGGCATCACGCATGGCCGAAGTGGCACAGGCGCGGTATTGTTGAACCTCGTACAATTCCATGATGCTTTTGAAGGCTTTCATGGTTTGCAGCAATTTCAGGCTGCGCTGAGGTCCAATGGTTCCATGATCAAATACATCAATCCCTAGTTGCAATGGAATGCGCAGCAGGTTCAGCTTGGTGAAATCAATGCCTTCTGCATGGTAAGGTTTGGCTTCCACCACCAACAGTCGGGCGGCATTCGATCCAATATCAATGGCGGCAAGAATCAATGTTTGTATTTCTTTGATTTCAGATAATGGTAAATTTCCACCTGAGCACGGTGCGCCTGGCTTTCCGATGGCGCGGCAACATACGCATTTTGTTGATCATTGTCCAAGATCCTTGCCTTTACATTTTCCCGCAATTGGATCTCCATAATATCCATCAGTTCCTGTTGAATTTCCGGACTTTCAATACGGCAGGCAGCTTCAATTCGATGGTCCAGATTTCGAATCATCCAGTCGGCCGATGAAATGAATACTTGCGTATCGCCACCGTTTCGGAATATCATCACCCGGGCATGTTCCAGGTATTGGTCGATAATGCTGATGGCACGGATGTTCTTTTTGAATCCCTTTTGTTCAGGGCGGATGGTGCAAATGCCACGAATAACCATGCGGATGTCAACACCCGCCCGGGCCGCTTCATACAGTCGTTCTTTCAGTTGCGGATCAACAAGGCTGTTTAGCTTCAGAATGATCTGCGCTTGCTTTTGCTTTTTCGCGGCTTTGGTTTCGCGGATCATTTGTTGTACAAAAAACTCTCGCATGCCATTGGGTGCGGTAATCAGACTGCGCATATTTCGAATGGACGCTGCCTTGGGTTCCTGCTTTTCCAGCTCACCGAATACCTTCATCATGTCTGAAAGCAAAACCTTGTTTGTGGTGAGCAGCAGATGGTCGGCATAAACCTGAGCGGTTTGCTCATTCAGGTTTCCCGTGGCGATGAAGCCATACAAGCGGGTTTTGCTGAATTCTCGTTTTTTGATGACACATATTTTGGCATGCACTTTCATGTCAGGGATGCCCAGGCAAACCTTCACACCAGCTTCTTCCAACACAGATTTCCAGTGCAGATTGGCTTCTTCATCAAAACGTGCCCGCAATTCAATCACAACAGTTACCTGCTTTCCATTGCGCACGGCATTGACCAGTGCATTGATAATCTTGGAATCCTTGGCCAGGCGGTAGGCGGTCAGATGAATGCTTTGTACGAAGGGATCAATGGCGGCTTCCCGCAGCAAGTCAATCACCGAATCAAAGGAATGGTAAGGGAAGTGCAACATGATGTCGCCTCGCTCCATCACTTCCATAATTCTGCAGGGCTGCAGCAATAAGGGATGCACAAAGGGGCGGGGACGCGGCGCCAGATCATCGAAAACAGACTTCGGGAAATTCATGAAATCCTTGAAGTTGTGGATGCGACCTCCGGGAATCAGTGAATCCTTTTTGGACAGATTCAGTCGTTTGGATAGATATTCCAACAAGGTTGGGTCTATGGTCCGGTCATACACAAAACGGGTGGCTTTGCCTTTACTGCGCTGCTTCAGGCTTTTTTCCAGCATAGCAATAACGTTCGACTGGATGTCGTGGTCGGTTTCCAGTTCAGCATCGCGGGTCAGTTTCACAATATGGCTGCTGAACCGGTTGAACCCAAAGGGTGCGAAGAGGTTTTTCAGGTTGAAACGAATGATGTCTTCCAACAAAATGATATCCTTCCGTCCTGCCTCTGAAGGCATGATTACGAATCTGGGTAGAACGCCTTCCGGAACTTCAATCAGTGCATACCGCTGCAACATCGGGTTGTTGCTGTTCCCAAGGATGCATGCCAGGTAAATGCTTCGGTCGCGCAGCATGGGCGCCTGAGGCATGCTTTCAATCATGAGTGGGACAATTTGCGTGCGCACTTCCTGCTCAAAGAATTCCTGCACAAAGTGTTTCTGCGCAGCTGTGAGCTGTTTTTCCGTGCGCAGATAAACGCGGTGACTGAGTTCCAGCTGCCTGATAATAGCTGCAAAAGTTTTGTCGAAGGTATGCTGCTGTTCGAGCACCAGTTCGTGGATGCTGTTCAGGATTTTGCGCGGGTTGTTTTCAAGGTGTATTTTCTGTCCAAGGTCGGTGCGCAGCATTTTGAACAAACTGGCCACACGCACCCTGTAAAATTCATCGAGGTTGTTGGAGAAAATACCCAGAAATCTGAGGCGTTCGTACAGATGCACTTCCTCATCGCGGGCTTCCTGAAGTACGCGTGCATTGAATGCCAGCCAGCTGATGTCGCGTACAATGGACTGCTGTTTCACAGGGCGGCAAGCTACAGGGCTGGCATTTCCTGTGGATGAATCTTAAGTTTTCAGTTTGTTAAGCAAGTGTGAAGCAGCGCAGCGGTATTTTGAAATTACAGCCGGGGATGACCAACCATCAATCTGGCGTAGGGTTTTGCGAAGGTGCGTATTTGTTTGATCATGGACGGCGACCAGCCCGACGGAACGACATCCAGGTATTCCACCAGCATGCAGGTCAGGGCATGATAGCGAATATTCAACATACTTCTGCGTTGGTAACGATATCTAAGCGCCAGCGCATAAATATGTTTTGCAGGCCAGGCATCTGCATCGCCTACGCAGCGCAACACTACTTCTCCAGTTCCTTTATTGCAGATTAAATGGGTTGTATTTCTTGGCAATTCCAGTCGCGCTCCTGCCGGAATACGAAGCAATTGTTTGTCGGCCCAAACGACCAGGGTGCCTTTGGCGACTATTCCCGAATGGTCTAAATATTCATGCAAATGTGGCGCTGAACCTCCCGCCCCGGGGGCAAAACAAAATTCGCAATGCACCTTCCCGGCGTCTGTATCCAGGATTTTCAACGTTACACCTTCAGGTTCATTGAAGAATGTTTGTCCTGCGCGAAGTGAAGTTGCCGGATCTTCCAGTTTCAGCGGGAAAAACCAGTCGTAACAGTGCGGGAGCAGCAATACTCCCAAGGTCAGTAAGGCTGTAGTCATAGTGGGGGAAGTTGAGCCAGAGAAGCATGTGAAGGTTTGTTCTAAGTGATTGAACGCCAGCAATTTAGGTGATTTCGTGTCAAAAAAATACGATCAGGCAGTAACAGGTGCCCATGAACGGTTTACACCTTGGCAGTTTTGAATCAAGCGGTAGGGAACTTCCGAGCCAGATAGAAGAAAACAGTCAGCGTAATACACAAGCAGAGGCTCAAAACAGCAAAGAATGTCTGAGCAAATGCCGGGTACTTATTCTGCAACAAAGCGAAGCGTTTGTCCGCTGGCACGCTGCAGGATGTAAACGCCGGAGTTGAGGAATAACGGAATACTGGTGATTCCGGCATTTGCTTCCACACGGCCAACACATCTGCCACTCACATCCAGGATGTGCATGGTTTCAGGTGCGCGCAGCCTGGTAACCAATGTACCGGATGTATAATAACAGCTTAAATCCATACGCACCCCGTTTACTGCAGTATTGTTTTCCAGAGGAACTTTTGACACGAAAAAGGAAACTGTTTTACAGGATTGGTCGTACACGGCGTAGTTCACGAGGCCTCTGGTAATGTCGTCGTATCCATCATAAATTCCAGCTTCTACCGTGGCAGAATCTTGGGAACAGAAACAGTTTTTATACACCTGAAAATTCTTGTCTGTGAGGTTTTCCAGGTTGTGGATGACATTGTCGCAAATCTGATTGCTGTCTATCACCGTGGTTTTAGGATCGTAAGCCAAAACCTGTACACCAATGTTGTTTTCGTTGATTTCATTGTACAACATCCGGCCTTTGTCTCCCAGTCTGATGGCAACTCCGTTTTTATCGAAGAAGCTGTTGTAAATGCGGCAATTTGAGACCGCTTCAACACCTACAGCATTTTCAGAAAAATTGCATTCGTTGATCTCAAGGTCAGAACATTCGGCAAAAGCAATTTTGTTGTTGTAGAATTCACATTCCTGCACTGTTCCGGGGGTGCTGACAATATTATTTTCATTGCTCCGGAATACACAGTTTTTCAGACTCATGTTTTTCGACCAGGTAAAGGAACAAAAGTTCTTATCGAACAGGCAATTCCTGGCGGTGATGGAGCCATAGTTGTACTGAGCAGCCTGTCCAACACCATTCCCCGAGAAGGTGCAGGAGTCGTAGATCATATCTGCATTGAGTTGTATAGCGTAATTGTTTGAATGGAACAGGCACTTGTTGAAGGCATATTGGGTGCCAGGTTCGCTTACATCGTTGTATAAGCCGTTGAATGACTGGTGCAGTTCGAAGTAATTCATTTCTACTGTGCCACCCTGACTGCCCTTAATGCGGATGCCGTCCCAGTTGTAAAAGCCCGGCTTGGTATCGGTGCTGGTAAAGATGATGGGCTTGGCAGCGGTTCCAAGTGCAATCAGTTTGCCACGCACTTCCAGGTAGCGGTAGTTGCCCGTATTGAACGAGGAATCCGCTGTTACTTTCACCATAACACCTGGCTCAATAGTGAGCGTTTTTCCCGGAAATACCACAATGGAACCGGTTACCAGGTAAGGACTTCCTGAAAGTGTCCAGGTGGTGTTTTGGTAAATGCCTCCGGAAACCGGACTCTGGGCAAAAGTGGTCATGCTGCCTGACAGCGCAAGGAGAAGCAGAAAAGCGCGGTTTGTCCGCAGAAAGAAATATTGAATCACAGCCAACAAACCGCAATCAGGTGTATTTGGTTTGGTGCGAGGAAATTTATGCTTGTGTCAGAAGGACAAAAACGAATGGCGTGCGGCAGCCGATGCTATCAACAACGAATGGTTATGAAGTTGGCGAAACTGAGCAAATGAGGCAAAAAAAACGCTGCAAGTCTCACACCTGCAGCGAAAAAAAAACTGGCGATCCCGCTTTGCTTGCCGGAGGCGGGCAACCGCGCAGCGCAGCCTCGCGGTGGATGAACAGGAAGAATTAAAAAACCAGCGATCCCGGTTTGCTTGCCGGAGGCAGGCAACCGCGCAGCGCAGCCTCGCGGTGGATGAGTAGGAAGGATTACAAAACCAGCGATCCCGGTTGGACTCGAACCAACGACCCACAGCTTAGAAGGCTGTTGCTCTATCCAACTGAGCTACGGGACCAAATCGAGGCGCGAAAATAGGGAAACAGAAGGAAAATGAAACG
>JBDKIU010000196.1:0-4138 GCA_039796915.1 Bacteroidota bacterium
TCACTCCATTGAATTTGCCCTGACGGATTTTTCGCCGATGCAGGAACCTTTCCCCTGATCAACTGCATGAGCGTAAAGGGAAACTCCAAACTCAGGTAATCATTGGAAAAAGAAGTGCCAACAGCACTGATGTTCGTGTGCATCCGATACCTTGAATCGGCAATGGAAGAAGGATTGATGTACATGCCATGAACGCCCTGAAAATTGCTGATATTCAGCCCGTGAAACGATTGTGCCCTGATTGCGGGAGCTGCGGTAATGCTTAAAGCCATTACAAGCGCACAGCGAGTCAGCGCGCGATTTTTAAAGCGGCGGTTTAACATGGTGGTTGGTTTTGCTAATTAAACGAATCATCTGTTTGATGAAGTACGATGTGCAGAAATAATTTATACATAAAACCAGAAAACCTTTACTGCACGGGAATCCTGAGCGACAAGCGCCCTCAGTTCCGGCATTCCTGCTTCTTGAAAAAAACCATTTGGCATGGTTGTTGTTAAACTGGTTGCGATGAAAAAAGTCTGGATAAGTCTTGTTTTCATCTCCTTCACCCTTGCCGGTTTTGCCATGTTAAGGCCAAAACAACAAGGTGTAGCGAAGCACACCGGTTCAGACAGTATCATTCGAACCGTTGGAGATTCACTGTTCATTGATTCGGTGAATCTGCGCTTATCGCTCAAGGAGATACCACCTGCCCGTTCTTTGCATCAGGTTGCCAAATTTGTCATTGGCCCCTGGGCAAAAGTATTTACCGTGATCAAACTTCAGGAAAGCGGTGCAGATGGGAAAAACAGCTACCTCGCCAAAGAGTTCAACAACCTTACGGGGATGCGAATGCCCGGCAAAGGACGAACCACTACAGCCATCGGCAAAACAAAAACCAATTACGCCATTTTCGCTTCCTGGTATGATTGCATGGTTGATTTCAACCACTACCTCGAGCAAGTGCTGACAGGTTTTCGCGAATCAAAAGGTCGTGAGCCTAAAGATGAATTTGAAATCATCGATTACATGTATGGCTCCTACAATCCCTACAGCCGCTGGAAACGTGACATTTACTGGCTCCTGAAAAACTATAAGTTCGAAAAGTAACCAGACCCGTTCAGGCTTTACCGTACTTCCTGCGCATCTGAATCAGGAACAGAAATGCGGTAAACGTGCACAAAGCCGCACCCGCAAACAAACTGGGAAGCTTCGCTCCGTTGTTGTTGTAGTAAAATCCACCGGCCAAACCTCCGATGGTAATACCCAATTCCAGGGCGATGTACAACGTGGCCAGAGACCTGCCCTTTTTTTCAGGCCTGCTTAAATCAGTGGTCCAGGCAAAGAGTGCCGGCGCATTAAATCCCTGACCAAAACCAAAAAGAACGGCAGAGATGATAAAGCCTTCTTTCCCGAGGTTCAGGGCTAAAATCAATAAACTGAGGGTTAGAAATGCGGTTCCGATGAAAATCGACAACATTCTGCCAAATCGGTCGGCGAGCCGCCCGGAAATCAACCGTACCAATAGTGAAGCAATGATGTACACACTCATGTACACGCCTTTATTGCTGAAACCGAGGGCTTCCGTATAGTCGGGAATAACGGTAAGGATTACGCCCAAAGAAGCGCAAACCAGCATCATGATTACAGAAGGAACCCACACGTCTGCATCCAGAATTTCCCGCCATTCAATCCGCAGCAAACGAAGCTGAAAGCGCTGTCTTCGCCACAGTGTTTCGGGCATACGCGAAAACAGATACAAGGCAATGCCGGCGGCTGCTGCAGAAACGATATACATCCATTCGCGCGACAGATAAGCTGCGGCCACAGGACCCAAAGAAAAACCAATGGCGGTTCCCACATTACTCAACAGCCCGTGGATGCCCATGGCCTCGGCTCGTCTGGAAGGATGCACTGTATCGGCAATAAACGCCGTGCTGCCTGTGGGCGTGAAGCCCGTGCTCATGCCATGCATCAAACGCAAACCGAAGAACATGGATACCAAATGTACCCAGGGATACATCAAACCGCAGATGAGCGTGGCAATTGCGCCAATCATCATCACCGGTTTACGTCCGATACTGTCTGTAAGCACGCCACTGAAAGGTCTGGAAATCAATGCCATCAAGGAAAAAACAGGAATAACCAATCCTTTCAGGTCGGGCCTTCCCAAATCGGAAAGGTGTTTGTTAAACTCCGGAACCGGCAGGTTGAAACTGCAGAAGAACATCAGTGAGCCCAGGCTCATGAGCCAGAACTGCCGGGGAAACGGGATGCGCTCAGCCATGTTTTGCAACCAGTGGCATCCTGCGTCCGCTGCCAAAGGCCTTGCCGCTCACACGTAAAATGGGCGGAGCCTGATAGCGCTTGTATTCATTTCTGTGCACCATCTGAACCACCCGCTGCACCAATGCAGCATTAAAACCGGCCTGCACCAGCTGCGCCTTGCCTTTACGCGCTTCGATATACTGAAAAAGCAACGCATCGAGCTCTTCGTAGGGAGGCAATGAATCCTGATCTTTCTGATTGGGCCTTAATTCTGCACTGGGTTCCTTGGTTAATATCGCTTCGGGAATGATTTCCCCTTGGCGGTTGATGTAGTTTGCAAGTGCGTACACACGGGTTTTGTACACATCTCCAATGGGACTCAGCCCGCCGCATAAATCGCCGTACAAAGTGCTGTAGCCCACAGCCATTTCACTCTTGTTGGAAGTATTCAGCAGCAAATGCGCGTGTTTGTTGCTGAAGGCCATCAGAAACTGTCCGCGAATTCGGGCTTGCATGTTCTCTTCCGTTACATCCTGTGGCAAAGCACCAAACGCAGGCTGCATGGATTCCAAAGTGCTTTCGAACACCTGGTTTATCGGTAATATCAGATAGGGATTTCCCAGGTTTTCGGACAGCCGTTGTGCATCGGTTACCGAACCTTCACTGGAAAAAGGTGACGGCATCAACAGCGCCTGAACATTGTCAGGCCCCAAAGCCTTGCAGGCCAGAGCCTGAACAACGGCACTGTCAATACCTCCCGAAGCGCCAAGCACCACCTTACGGAATCCGTTTTTAGCGCAATATTCTCTGATTCCAAAAACGATGGCATCGTGCAACAGCGCCATGGGTTCAGCTGCTCCTGCAGGCGAAGAACCTTCCGGGCGCAGCCCGTCTTCCGCCAGTTCCACGTAAGCGAGGTGTTCTTCAAAGCGCGGCAATTCCAGAATGACCTTCCCTTCCGCATCCACCACCATGCTGTTTCCATCGAAGATGAGGTCAGCATGGGCGCCTACCTGATTTACGTACACCACAGGCAAGTGAAATCTACGGGCATTATCCTGTAACACTTCCCTGCGCTTCACTTCTTTTCCCAATTGAAAAGGAGAAGCGGCGGGATTGATGAGCAACGCCACATCCATGGCTTTCAGCTCTTCAAGCGGAACCCGTGCATACGAAAAGTCATTATGATGATCCCAAAGGTCTTCACAAATGAGCACTCCGGTTTGTATTCCTTCAACTTGATCCAGATGCAGTGAAGCAGCAGGCTCAAAGTATCGCGCTTCATGAAACACATCATAAGTGGGCAACAGGCTTTTGTGGTGCACCGACACGATTGCGCCATCGCGCAGCACAAAGGCCGCATTATGCAACGACCTTCCCATGCCCGAATTCCGATCTACCGAACCTACTACACAGGTAATACCCTGACAGGCCGCGGCGATTTTGTGAATACTGTCAAAACAGGCATCAACAAACCATTCATAATCCAGAAAATCTTCCGGAGGATAGCCACAAACGGCCAGTTCACTAAATACAATCAGCGCCGCCCCATGAGACTTCGCCTGTTCAATAGCTTGTATGATTTTAACACGGTTGCCCTCGAAATCACCAATCTGGTAATTCAGCTGGGCCAGACAAATCTTCATGTACGCCCTGAAATCAGAAGAAAACACCCACGTTCAGTGCAAGAAAATTCCCCCGGCCTACCGCAGCTGCATCCCTGAGCACATCGTTGAGTCCGTTATCGAAACGCAAACCCACATTGAGCATGGTAGATCCACTGATGCGGTATTCTACACCGGCGCCCAACACCATGGAAAAGCGCAGAATGGAAACATCATCACGGAAAACGCCATTTCCGGCGCGTCCATTAAAATCATTTTCAGTGCTG
>JBDKIU010000197.1:0-5258 GCA_039796915.1 Bacteroidota bacterium
GGCAAATAATGGCTTTTTGAAAACCATCTAAATGCAGTCAGGACAAAGGTTTTGGAGTTAGAGAGAAACGTCCGTTTCCGCTCCGTATAAATGAAAAAAGCCCCATTTGAGGGGGCTTATCGTACGGAAGTGGTGGTCCCGACAGGAATCGAACCTTTTTCCTGTGCCCCCCTCACACCGGCGGTAAATTCCTGTGGGTGAGTTGCTTCTGGTCCATCAGCTTCCAGAGTTTTTCATCCAGGCCATAGATGTCGAAACTGGTTTTGAAATTGCCCTGTGCGTCCACGCCGGCGGTTTGATACACCATAAAAACCGGTACGCGTTTTTGCAGGTAAATATTATAGGTTTCCTTTTTCCGGTATTGCGCTTTGTTGCTGGTAGAATCCCATTGCACACGGCGCAGGGAATCAAGCGGCGCGTAGCCCATCCAGATGCGGAGGTCGTCGTAGGCGGGCTTCTTCTGAAACTGCAGCAGAAAGGCGGCAAAGCGCATCGGATCTTCCAGGCGCACGCAGCCATGACTTACCGCACGGTTGTTCTGGTTGAATTTTGATTTCTGCGGCGTGTCGTGCATGTACACGCTGTATTTGTTGGGAAACAGGAATTTGATCAGCCCCAGACTGTTGTCGTCGCCGGGATCCTGCACGATGCGGTACGGAATTTTACCCGGCTGCACCTTGTACCAGTTGATGCGGTAAGGATTTAGCTCGGTGGTGCCGCTGTACACCCGATAACCATGTCGCGGCAGATAACCGGGATCCTTGCGGATGCTCGACAGCATTTCCCGGCTCACAATATTTGCCGGCACACTCCAGGTAGGATTCAGCACAATCGTGGTGATGGCAGATTCAATCATCGGCGTCTGCGGATCTAAAGGTTTATCCAGAAACTTCCCGGTTTTGGCATAACGCGCCAGCTTGGCTTCGTAATCCGCTGGACGCGGTTTGCCGTCGCATACCTTCATGCTGCCCACGCTGTCGCCATAATACAGCCAGGCACGGAATTCAGGGATGTTCACCCGCACATAAGGCGCAGTATCGGGCAATACCGACCAGCGCAGGCGTTCCATATTTACCGCTATTTGTCGGTATTTGTACTTCGCGCCGGCGTACAACAACTTCCAGGTATCGCCGCCCACCACGCCGTCCGGAACCAGTCCGGAGCGATCCTGAAACACCTGAACCGCCTTAAACGCCTCTTTTGAATAACGGTTTCCCGCAAGGCGCACCAGGCTGTCGGGCAGTAAATCCAGCGCCAGCAGACGCGCGGTGAGTTGTCGCACTTCCTGTCCGGTATCTTTCAGTTTCAGCTTGCGGGTTGGAATAGGAATATCACCGCCCACCGTATCTGTACGATATCCGGGCAGCCAGTTGCTGAGGTATTGCTTCAAACGAACGTAGTTGCTGTCGGTGATGCGCTGCGCGGTGAATTCTTTCAGGAAAAGTTCCGGATGCAACACCTTCAGAAAGTCCACCTTCAGGGTATCTTTACGCACCAAGTCGCATTTATCATATTCGGCGCAAGGCTTTACACGGCCCAGCAGTTTGTCGTGCTGCATTTCCACGAGCGTGCTGCTCAGCAATACTTCCACGAAGGCCAGACGCCGGTACAGTTGTTCGCCGGTTCCGGTGCGGCCCAGATCGATGATGTCGAAGATGGTATCGCGGTGGTACCATTCCGGAAGCAAACCTTCAGTGAACAGCGTATCGTAGAGCGCGGCTATTTTCTGTTTGAAACCGGGTTCGGAAAAATGATTCAGCCAAACAGGTTCAAAATCGCGCCTGGCATAAAAGTGCAGCAGGGTATCGCTGTACAAAATGAAGGAATTGCCTTCGAGCACCGCTTTGATTTCCCCTTTCACTTCATCAAAATCGAACTGTTCGGCTTTCAGTTCATGAAAAGTACCCGGTGCTTTCCGGCAATAAGGCAAAACCACGACAAAGCCCAACAGGAGCATCAGCAGCAGAACTTTAAAACCCTTGTGCATCAAAGGGCAAGATAAACAAGTTATCAGCAAGAAATGGAGGCATGATCCACTGGGAACAGCATCGCTGAACATGCTGAGCATCAGCATCTTGGAGAAATCAAAGAAAGACTGTAACCTTGCGTATGCTCAAAAAATTCCTTCTGATTGCGCTGCTTACGGGTGCCGTCGTCTTTGCATTCACCTTTGAAAGTTGCCTCACCGGAAGATTTGTCGTTTGGAATTTCTCCGACATCGGCGATCATGAAAAATTCCCTTCCAAACCATTGAAAGCTTCTGCAAAACCTTTCCGCTTCACCAAAGGAAACGAGTTATTGCATGAGGTAGTTTGGGAAGGCAAAAAACAAAACCTGATTTCCATCCTCGAAGCAAACGACAGCCGCGCTTTCCTGATCATACGCAACGACAGCCTGCTGTTTGAACGTTACTTTAAAGGTTATGCCGACAGCAGCATTGTGCCGACATTCTCCATGGCGAAATCTTTTGTTTCGGCGCTGTTTGGATGCGCGATTGCCGATGGGCTGATCCGCAGCACTTCCGACAAAGTGACTGACTATATCCCGGAGATGAAGGCCAACGGCTGGGATCAGGTGACCATTGAACACGTGCTGGACATGAGCAGCGGTGTGGATTTTAAAGAAAGCTACTACTCCCCGCTCAGCGAGGCAGCCTCATTTTATTACGGGTTCAACCTGCGCGAACAGACCATGAAGTTGAAGCTGAAGCGCCAACCGGGCACAGAATACGAATACATCAGCGGCAACACTCAGGTGCTGGGCCTTATTCTGGAGCGCGCCCTGAAAGGAAAATCAATCACCGCGTACCTTCAGGAGAAGATCTGGTCGCCCTTGCAGATGGAATTCGATGCCAGCTGGAGTGTTGATGACACCAAAACCGGGATGGAAAAGGCGTTTTGCTGCATCAATGCACGCGCCCGTGATTATGCCAAGTTTGGCAGATTGTATCTGGACAGCGGACGCTGGAACGGCAGTCAGCTGATACCCAAAGATTGGGTGATGGCCTCCACACAGGTTTCCAACGAACCCGGAACGGCCGCCCATTACCACCGACAGTGGTGGCTGCGTCCCGATGGCAGCTTCATGGCGCGCGGCCACCTGGGACAATACATTTACGTGAACCGCGCGAAAAAGCTCATCATCGTTCGTTTGGGCGCAGGCCGCGGCGACTTCCAGGACTGGCCCACGCTGCTTGATGCCGTGGCTGCAAGCTACTGAGCACACAAATCTTGACAATTCTTAAACAGTAATAAACCTTACACCCTTATTTTCGCACCCATCTTTAACCATGAAGAACCGGATAGCTCTGATGCTGGCAATTACAGGCGCGTTCTGCGCAGGTAATCTGAACGGTCAAACCACCCGCCAGCCAAAACCCAAAGAAATCATGCCCGCAGTACAGGTATATTTTGACCTGAACAAGTGGGCCATCAAAAAGGCTGAATCAGAAAAATTGGATAAACTGATTTCTGACCTGACTGCAAAAAAGGATTATAAAGTTGTCCTCACAGGCCATACAGACAGTCTGGGCAGCGACGACTACAACCTGGTACTTTCCCAGAAACGCGTAGATGGTGTTTATGAATACCTGCGTGGCAAAGGAATGGATTCACTGGTGTTGGAAAAAAGCTATTTCGGGGAAAGCAAGCCTCGCGAAATCAACGAAGACGAAGAGAAACGTCAAAAGAACCGCCGCGTGGAAATCACCATCGTGTATAAAGAGAAGAAAGTTGCTCCTCCTGCACCAAAACCCGTAGTGAAGGATACCTGCAACTACGATACTACCGTTTCCCTCGGCGGCGGCATCAAGGTGCGCATGAACATCTGCGCCTACCGCAGCCTCTGCAAAGAATCTGCTACTTGCATTAAAGTGAAGGCTACACAAGGCGCTTCAGACATTATGAATTCTGATTATCCGCTGAAGAATGCCAAAGGCCAGAACATGACTTATGCCGGCATCTTCAACATCAGCATGTGCGGCGATACTTGTCTGAAGAAACGCCCCATGACCGTCATCTTCGACGTGGACATTGAGTGCTACAAAAAAGGCAAAATGTCTGTGTGGGAAGACAAAGGGAAAGGCTACTGGGAACAAAATAAAAACGACCGCCCCGGCTTCTCCAAAGACAAAACTTCTGCCCGCTTTGAATTTCCGGTACGTTGTCCCGGCAACATTGCACTGTGTAACGCACAAACCGGAAAATACCGCGCCAAGTTCAAGCCTTCCGGTGTAAATATCTCAGAATTGTATGTGGCCAGCGATTGCCCAACCATGATCATTCCGGGCATTAAAGTTGGAAACCGCTGGGAAATTGTGTACGATAAGCTGAACATTAAAGACGCGAAACTCTACGCTAAAACAGACGATGGAAACACCTTCCAGATCAACGGTGCAGACCTGAACGGCATCAAGCGTTCCAAAACAAAAGTTGGTCGCATCCACAAGAAATATAAAGTGAGCAAAAAGCTCCTTGGCGCCGGAGAATAATAATCACCTAAACCAAACAAAGGAAAAGGCATTCAGCAATGGATGCCTTTTTTTGTGCCGCACGTGGCTACTTTCGTATCATGAGCCGCAGGTTTTACATTTTGGCATTTCTGTTTCTTCCTTTTGTAAAGGCATTTGCGCAGCACCGGAAACCTGAAGATTTGTCTTTTCTGTGGAAACACGAATCTTGTGATACCTGCGGACTGAACCAGCCACTCGGGTTCATTGGTGCTGATTTCCAGCGGTTTTACATCCATTTCGACAGCGTGATTCATGAACCCTTCAAAAACTATTATGTGGTGAGCGGAAAAACGCGTGTGAAAACATTTACCGACCGCTTCCGCGGAACGCTTTGGATTGACTCCATAAGCCTGCTGCCCAGAGATGAATACATCCCTTACCAGGAAGGCTATATCATCGGGCATTATTTGTTTTTCGAAGACCGTTCCAGCCCGACCGCCGGCGTGTTCACCGGAAGATTCAGCACGGGCATCTATTTTGATTCTGCCAACCGCATACGCCTGAACGACTTATGGGATGGCGCCGATGGCTGGAATAATAATCAGTTTGAAGGCCGCTGGACGTCTTACAAGGACAATACAGACAAAATATGCAACTGGGGTGATTACCGTATTCCCGCCAGTGGCGATCTGGATGGCGGCGCTGCAGAGTTCGTTCCCCAACCGAAATATGCCTCAAAAGGTTGGAGTAATTACCTGAAAGCCTTTATGTATTCCCCGGTAGCTGTTAGTGAAGAAGAAAGGCTCAG
>JBDKIU010000198.1:0-7828 GCA_039796915.1 Bacteroidota bacterium
TCGCTGATCCGTCATTTTGGGGCTGCTCAAGTCAATAAAGAAAAAGCCCGCATCCACTTCGTGTCTGCTGCTTTTTTGTTGTGTAAAAATCACCTCGCAGGCGGCTGATGGAGAGCGGATGAGCTTCGCTGATCCGTCATTTTGGGGCTGCTCAAGTCAATAAAGAAAAAGCCCGCATCCACTTCGTGTCTGCTGCTTTTTTTATGCAGAAAATTCACCTTGCAAGCAGATGAATTTTCTGCATAAAAAAATCCCACGCTTTGGCGTGGGATTTTTCTTGTTGGTTTGAGGTCGGAACCGGATTCGAACCGGTGTAGAAGGTTTTGCAGACCTGTGCCTAGCCTCTCGGCCATCCGACCTTTTCCCGTCGTTTAACGGGGTGGCAAATATAGTTTTTCACTTGTGATTTCCAGCAGGTAACTCCTTAGAAAGTTTCCTGGGCTAATTCCGCAGCCAGATGCTTCCAGGAAGCATTGGTGGAAATGAGTTTGCCACGCACTCCTGCGCCGGCAGCGGCGGTAATGTCGCGCTCCTTGTCGCCAATCATGACCGAACGTGCTGCGTTCAGTTGGTGTTTTGCCAGGGCTTTTTCAATCATCAGACTGCCGGGTTTGCGACACAGGCAGGCGCTGAAGTCGGGGTGATGCGGACAAAAATAAAAATCGTTGATCCGGAAACCTTCGAGGATGCACAGCCCTTGCAGGTAGTCGTGCATGGCCTGTACCTCCTGCGCGTTGTAGCGGCCTTTGGCAATGCCTCCCTGGTTGGTAATGACAATCAGCTTCCAGCCTGCGGCGTTCAAAAGTTTCAGGTTGGAAATCACTTCAGGCAAAACCTCAAATTCGTCGAGGCTGCAGGTGTAATCTCCGGGGTCGTGGTTCAACACTCCGTCGCGGTCTAAAAAAACAGCCCGATTCATGCAAGGATATAATGTCGTGAAACAAGTATTTTCGCCCTGAAATCACAAGCATATTTTGTCCGACAGCATCGTCATCATACCCACCTACAACGAGAAAGAGAACATCGAAAGGATGATCCGAAAGGTGATGTCTCTTCAGCCGGAAATGCACCTTTTGGTGGTTGACGACAATTCTCCGGATGGAACTGCTGCCATTGCCGCGGGCCTGCAGGCTGAGTTTTCAGGCAGGTTGCACATCCTCAACCGTCCGGGAAAGCAAGGGCTTGGAACTGCCTACATCGCAGGTTTTAAGTGGGCTCTGGAACGCAGCTATGCATACATCTGCGAGATGGATTGCGATTTCTCTCATAATCCCGACGATTTGCCGCGTCTGATCAGCGAAGCCCGAAAAAATCCCGGAGCAGACCTCGTGATTGGCTCCCGTTATGTGGGCGGTTTGGTGAATGTGGTGAACTGGCCGATGGGACGGGTGCTGATGAGTTATTACGCATCGACGTATGTGCGCATCATCACCGGCATGCCTGTGGGCGATGCTACCGCCGGCTTCGTGTGCTACCGCAGCAAGCTGCTCGCCGACATCGGTCTGGATCGCGTGAAATTCAAAGGATATGCCTTTCAGATTGAGATGAAGTTCCGTGCCTGGAAGAAAAAAGCCGTGCTGAAGGAAATTCCCATCATCTTCACCGACCGCACCGAAGGAACATCCAAAATGAGCACACGTATTTTCCGTGAAGCATTGTTCGGGGTTATTGAACTGCGCCTGAAAAGCATCTTTGGCAAGTTGTAAGTAGCTTCGGTTTAAGTGTGCATCTGAACTCATTCAGCTGTTCACGTGAATGTGAAGTTCGATAAAACTGTATTAGGGGCGCATGTGGTTACGGTGCGTGTTTCTTGGGGGCAGGGATTATATTTCAATTAAAAAGGCATAGAAATGCAGCAACTTTTTTCATTTCGAAACTTCCGATGGACCAATGTAGAACAGCCCGACCAAAAAGAGCTGGAAGCGCTGGCGGCCCAATACCGACTTGATTTCTTTCAGATACAGGACAGTCTGCAGCATGGGCATCTACCCAAGTTTGAACGTCAGCCGGAGTATAACTTCCTGATTCTCAGGGCCTTCACTTCGAATATTGAGGAGGGCGCCACCACCGTGAGCGACCTGTCCAACAAAATTGCCTTCTTCTATAATCAGGAGCAATTAATCACCATCCACCGCAGTCCGTTCCAGTTTTTACAGGAGGTTCCAAAGGATCCGGCCGATAGCGAAGCGCTGCTGCTTTTCCTGATCGGCCAGATGGCTGAAACCTATCAGGCACCGCTGGATGCGCTAGACAGACAAATTGAAGCCTTTGAGCAAACCATCTTCCTGAAAGACCACTCCCGTATTTCACTGGAAGACCTGTACTACCTCAAAACCCAGACCCGCATCACCAAGAAGCTCATTCAACTGTTTCAGCAAACGCTGACGCACCTGGAAGTGAGTCCGGTAAATCGAACAGCCCTTCAGGATATTAAAGACCGTCTGGTAGCGCTGGTGCTGAGTTATGATGAGGTTTTGGAAAATGCGCATAACCTGTTGCATACGTATCATTCCGTGAATGCCCAGAAAAGCAATGATGTGATGAAGCTGCTCACCATCTTCTCGGCCTTTTTTCTGCCTTTAACTTTTGTCGCGGGCATCTACGGCATGAACTTTCGCAACATGCCGGAACTGGAATGGACCTCCGGATATTACCTGGCCTGGGGGCTCATGTTGCTCATTGCCGCGCTGGTGTTCATCTGGTTCAGGCGGCGACGGATCATCTAAGCGCTTTTAGGGTGTGCTGAGCGCCTGTTTCACTTCTGCCAGACGTTCAGCCCTTTTAACACCTCTGCCAATGTCAGGATTTAACTGACTGAATTCATATTCCAGGTATTCCACAAATGGAAGCATGGATTGATAGCGGCCCAGCGCATCATCGGAAGGAACGGTTCCTGATTCCTGCAGCTTACGGTTGAACGCATCACGCTGCAGCAGCAGATTCATCAGGCCTGCAAACATCCTGTTGCCTAGTTCCACTTCGCCACTTCGATACAAGGCGCCAAGGAGGCTGCCAAATTCAAATTCTGTCTGAAGCTGATGCGGCAGGAATACGCAGTTAATTTTTTCGAGTATCCGTGCTTTAAGTGCTTCTTCCTTATGGTTTTGGCACCAGTCGAGGGCCAGGGCTGTGCGCGCGGCAAAGAGTCCCAGATAAGTTTTATTGGTGCCCGTGCGCATCGGGTCCGCCAGACTGTCGGCACGCAGGCAGATCATTTCTTCTGCAATCCAGCGGGCTACGCTTGCACTATCCGCTGGGCCTTCCGGATACAAGGAAGGCATGAAATGTTGACCCGATGAGCGTATAAATTGCCATTCCTGGCTCAGCTCACTTCCGCAAAAGCCGGTAAACAGCACCGGTCTTTGGTTGGAAAGCATCAGGTCAATCAAATGTACCTGTCCGCTGAAGATATAACTTCCCCGAAGGCCAAACCGGCCGCGATTCATGCCGGAGTCCAACACAAAAGCATCGGCTTCAATTTCCTTGTTTCCGGTATAATAGGTTTCCGGAAGCAGGCGTGCGTCGGCCTTGCCTCTGGCTGTAATCATGATGTATCCCGGATCTTCGCGGTCCCGATAGCGCTGATGGGCTTTCAGTTGCACCCTGCCCGGCAGGCCAAGGCCCACGCTGATTAAATCGCGATATTCTTTCACGGCCAGCAGCGAAAGGTTGATAACGGCCACGTCCCGGCGAACACCGGCTACAATTTGCAGGAACCACAAAGGATAAGTGTCGTTGTCGCCACCGCTGATCAGAATAGCATTGGAAGGCAGGCCAGCGAGCATGTTTCGGGCCAGATCCAACATGGATGGATCGTACTTCGCCAGCTGAATCCAATGCAGTCCGCGTTCGGGAAAACCGGCCTGAATCAGGGTTTGCGCCATGAACACGTATTCATTGGCCAGCTTCTGCCGGGCATTGCCCACCAACACTTCGTAATTCGGATCGACCTCCACCAGTTTTTGCAGGGCTTTCAAACCCAACTTGGCATAGAATTCAAATGAATCAGCCTGTAAAGTGCTGGCCTTTCCGCTCCAGCCCTGTCTGCCCGGCCAGGTTGCATTTGCCGCATTTCCCCATTGTGTGGGCATGATGAAGCCCATGGCGTAATCTGAATACGCGCGGCTCAGGCTTTCCAGCAGTGCAGGTGTAAGCAACAGCTCATTTCCGTAATCGCGGATGATGTCCCAGGACCACTGCGGATAGCCATAATAGCGACAGCGTTCGTAACGGTAGGCTTCATCCAGACGCATGCCAAGCTGTTTCAGCGAGTCAGCATCGAAAACCGGACGGCTGCGCCTGGCGATGGGAAGTCTGCGCCAGTTTTGGTCTCCTAGCCTCCATAAAGTATGTTCCGCTACCGTGTAAAGTTGTCCATCATGGGTGAAATCCTGCAAGACCAAATGCCAGCCATCACGGCGGTGTACTGCCTTGGGCATGGTTGTTTCTTCCATCACATAGGTTCCATACAGATGACGCATCACCTGAGGATAAGAAGGATCCTGCGCGTGCAGCGCCGGCAAAAGGAACAGCATAACCCCAAAGAGGCGACGGTGGAAAGCCATGCGGGCAAATTAGCGAATGCCGCTCACTTCCTGGATGTTCTCGTGCAAACGGGCCCAGCTGAACAGCTGTTTCTGCTCGCGCAATCCCGCCTGGAAAGACTCAGGTTCTTTCTTCAGAAAAAAATCTTCCAGCGCGCTGCGAATGGCCGTTTCTTCAACAGGGCATACATAGCCCACTTTGCCATCAGGAACCAGTTCCGCCAAACCACCCACATCCGTTACCAGCATAGGCTTCTCGAAATGGTAGGCAATCTGAGTAACGCCGCTCTGCGTGGCGTTTTTATAGGTTTGGGCCACCAGGTCACAGGCTGCGAAATAGGCCGCCACCTGCTGATTCGGGATGAAGTGCGTATGCAATACCACCCGCTCTTCCATGCCATGTTTACGGATGATGTCCAGGTAGGGCTGGGCGTCTTCGTAGAATTCGCCGGCTACCAGCAGTTTTACTTTTTTGTTTTGGAAAGAAGCGCGTGCGAAGGCTTCCAGCAGCAAGTCCAGCCCTTTGTAGGCGCGGATGAAGCCGAAGAACAGGATGTATCGGTAATCCGGGTCCAGGCCCAGCGACTGGCAGGCTTCCGTGCGTTCCGGCGCTGTTCCGAAGTTGTCGTACAGGGGATGCGGATTGTACAGGGCGAGTTTGCTGAACTTCAGGTCGTGCAAGTCCTGAAGCACCGCCCGGCTCATCGTCACCGCGCCGTCCAGACAACCCAGGAACCAAGATGTGAAGGGCTTGTCGAAAAAGCGCCGCTCATGCGGGTGGATATTGTCGGTGATGGCCACCACTTTGGTATGTCCGTTGCTCTGCACGATGCGCGCAAAAGTGCCAAAGCAGGGCCCAAAAAAAGGCATCCAGTAGCGGAAGATGATCAGATCCGGTTTCAGTTTCCGGTAGCGCAGTCCCTGACGAATCCAGTTGAACGGATTCACGCTGTTCAGGGCGATGTCTATGTTCAGGTCGTCCGGTTTGGGATCGTCGCTGTACTGACTTTGGCCGGGGAACAGGAAATTCGGGTATTGCAGGCGAAAGGTGCAGAGCGTCACCTTGTTTTCGCGGCCCAGCTCGCGGGCGAAGCGTTCATTGAACGTGCTCAGTCCGCCGCGCAGGGGATGGGCAGGGCCTACAATCACGATGTGCCTGCCGCGCATCATCAGGGAGTTTCTTCGGTGATGCTGTAGTTGTTGCGGTCGGCGCTGCTGCGGGAAATCAGTTCGCCGAGGAAGCCGGCCAGGAAGAGTTGAACGCCAATGATCATGCTCACCAGCCCGATGTAGAAATAGGGCGAATCAGCCACCAGCGGCGCCGGGATGCCTTTCATCACATGCAAAAGCTTGTCAACGCCGAGGTAAAGCGCCAGTCCGAAGCCCAGCATAAAGCTTAAGGTGCCGAGCAATCCGAAAAAGTGCATCGGTTTTTTGCCGAAGCGGCTCATGAAGAAGATGCTCAGTAAGTCGAGGAAGCCATTCACAAAGCGGTTCCAGCCGAATTTGCTGCTGCCGTATTTGCGGGCGCGGTGTTGCACCACCTGTTCGCCGATTTTGTTATAGCCTTCCCATTTGGCAATCACCGGGATGTAGCGGTGCATTTCGCCATAGACTTCAATGTGTTTCACCACATCGCTGTGGTAGGCTTTCAGGCCGCAGTTGAAGTCGTGCAGCTTGATGCCGCTCATCAGCCGCGTTGCACCGTTGAAGAGCTTGGTGGGCAGCGTTTTGGTGATGGGATCGTAGCGTTTTTGCTTCCAGCCGCTGATCAGGTGGTAGCCTTCTTCGGTGATTTTGCGGTACAGCTCCGGGATTTCATCCGGACTATCCTGCAGGTCCGCATCCATGGTGATGACCACCTTTCCGCGGGTGCGGGCGAAGCCCACGTTCAGCGCAGCGCTTTTGCCATAATTTCTGCGGAAGCGGATGCCGCGCACGGAAGGGTCGAGAGCGGCCAGTTTTTCAATCTGCGCCCAGGAGCCGTCCTTACTGCCGTCATCAATGAACAGAATTTCATAGCTGAAGCCATGCGCATCCATCACCTTTTTAATCCAAGCGTGCAGCTCGGGCAGGCTTTCTTCCTCGTTCAGCAGGGGTATGACGATTGACAGATCCATGAGGATGCTACAAACTTAAACAAAAAGCGCGGAGCGGAAGCAATGGGGCGGAAGACATCAATCTCTGTCATCCTGAGCAGCTTGCCATGAGCGCAGTCGAATGGAAGGACATCCTGCTTGGTTCGTGGTTCGTGGTTCGACAGGCTCCCCATGACAAGCTCCCCGCATCGCAAGCTTGCGGGGCAGGCACCATGACATTAAATAGTTGGTTTAGCCGTATAGGTAATAGACATGATTATTCCAAAGCAAAAGGACCGGCATTCCCCGCGTCGCAAGCTTGCGGGGCAAGAATGGATGAAAGGTGATAAACGCAGTAAACAAACGTTAAATGCAAAGGAAGCTCTGAGCCTGCGAGGAGATCACCTGCCGCATTCGGTTGTTTACAAGTGTGCACCGTATCATCCTTTTAAGCCTTGATTTTTTGCTTACTTTTTCATCAAGGAATAAGTAAGAGATAAAAGGTAGTTACAGGATTTGTCATGGTTTGTGCAAGCTCAAAGTAATTTTTGTGGGTTCTTGGTTCTCCCTATACGCTGCGCTTTTTGAGCAAACTGGCAGCCTCGGGGAAGCCACGTTGCAGAAACAAAAATCTCTTACGATACGGTTCCCTTCGAGCGCCTCCCCGAGTCTGTGCTCGGGGCGTCCATTTTAATTGCTTCGCATTTTTTTCGGATGTCCGCAGGGACCGCTTCTTCACGGAAACTTCGGAAACTTCTGAAAATCGGGTTTCCGCTTTTCCAAAAAGGCATTTTTTCCTTCCTGAGCTTCTTCCATCAGGTAGAACATCAGCGTGGCATCGCCGCTGAATTCCATCATGCCTACCTGTCCGTCGAGTTCGGCGTTGAACGCGCGTTTCAGCATGCGGATGGCCATGGGACTGCGTTCCATGATGGTTTTGCACCAGTCCACGGTTTCATCTTCGAGGCGCTTCAGAGGCACCACTTTATTCACCAGGCCCATCTGCTCGGCGTCGGCAGCGCTGTACTGACGGCAGAGGAACCAGATTTCACGCGCTTTCTTCTGGCCTACGTGGCGTGCAAGGTAGCTAGCTCCGAGGCCACCGTCAAAGCTGCCCACCTTGGGGCCGGTTTGTCCGAAGATGGCGTTTTCTGAAGCGATGGAAAGGTCGCATACCACGTGCAGCACGTGGCCGCCGCCGATGGC
>JBDKIU010000199.1:0-7435 GCA_039796915.1 Bacteroidota bacterium
TTCCCGAAAAGCACAAGCTGAGAATCAGTAGGTTTTTCTTCATTTAGTTCTTAGTGGTTAAATAAAATACGCAATTCTGATGGAGGGAGTCTGAATAGAAAAACGAATGTAAACCATCCTGACATGCGCTGTGCATTACATCCCATGTATAAAACCCATGAATACAGGATGCTACACAACGAATCATACCATGCCATGCACACATTCAACTTCCTTCAAAGGTGCTGTAATTCAGGCAGTTACACCCTTAGAACATTCCACATGGGGTTTTATTGCGTAAAAAAAACTACACCTGCCACAGATGTTAAAAATAATGCCTTTTCAGTAAATCATTTCGACCCTCGGAGGGTTAATTCTGCCATTCCACGGATAAAACACCATCCCGTGCTAACTTGCTGTTGTGAATAAGCTACAGGAAACCGGTCTGGGATTGATTCTGAGTGGCGGCGGCGTGCGCGGACTGGCGCATCTGGGCGTGTATCAGGCCCTGCAGGAAGCAGGTATTCCCATCAACAGCATTTCCGGAACCAGCGCCGGAGCGCTCGCGGGAGCCTTCATTGCTGCCGGTCATGAGCCCCGTTACATTTTCAAATTATTCCTAAAAAACCGCTACTTCGGATGGAGAAACTTTGTTTGGGGAAAAGACGGACTCTTCACGCTCGAGCCATTGGAAACCCTCTTGAAACAAGAGTTGCCCGCCGATTTCGCAACACTCAAAATCCCTTTACACGTGGCCTGTACCGACGTGATCCATGGAACCTGTCTTTATCTGAACCAGGGAAACTTATACCATGCGCTGTTGGCATCGGCTGCCGTACCTCTGGTTTTTGAACCGCGAAAAAGTCAGGATACCGTACTGGTAGATGGTGGCGTATTAAACAACTTCCCTCTGGAACCCTTGCTGGAAACAGGCTTGCCGCTGTTGGGTGTGCATGTGAACAGATTCGAACCGAAAGGCGCGCAGGAAGACTGGGGCAAGTTTTTTATGGCAGAACGTTGCTTCCACCTCGCCATTTCCGGCCAGGTTTATCACAAGAAGGCCCATTGCACGCTGTTTATGGATTTACCGCTGGGGAAATACCACATGTTCGATACCGATCATGCGGAAGAAATTTATCAGATTGGCTATACCGAAGCCCGGAAATTGCTGTCTGTTTGAAGAACAGCCGTGTACATCAGCGCTTAATCATGCCGCGATAACTCATGAACAAGCCATGCGACAGTTCGGCTTTCGCCAGGTTGCGGTCGTAATGCGGTTCCAGCCGCACATCTATGTAAAAGCCGGGCGCCAGCGCGCGAACATATTGCAGGCGAAGCATGTACAATTCCCGCACACGCTCGTTGAGGTACACATCGTAATTGTTGATGCCCCCAAACAGCGGACCGCCCAACGGACTTTGCCACTCCGTGCCGCGCCACCAGGTTCCGGTGGCACGATAATATTTTCCCCAGTGAACAATCACATTGTTGTACCAGCCATGACCGTTCTGCCAAGGCTGAACCGGATGTGGTGAAAAATCGAAGCTGTGCATCAAATGACTTTCCAGCGCCAGTTTCCCTTTCAGCAGTTCGAGTCGCAGACCGGTGGACGTGTTCAATTTGCTGATGTTTGGTGTTGCACCTACATTAATCTGGCCTCCGCGGTGAAACAAGGTAAACTGAAGCGGCATCCACAAACTCCAGCTGCTGGTATGCAACAGGCGACCTGAGGCGTTTCCTGCGGCGGTAAACTGTTCCTGCCAGGGATCTTCCCGCCTGATGTTTCGCTGCCAGTCTATCCACGAATCCCAGCGGAGCGCGTCACTTTTATGGATGACCTGCACGCCGTATTCCATGCGTCGGTAGAAACTGGATTCAAAGTCGTACATCGGCTCGCTCATGTTGTGGTTTACATGGCCGAGCAGGCTGCCCGCAATCAGCTTCCAGTTTCCTTTCAGATACTGCAGGTTCAGCAGCGGCTGTACTTTATCCAGCGCCTTCAGACTGCCGAATTCCTTTTGCAGCATAAGTCCGCCGCTGAGCACAACATGTGGCGCAGGGCTGTATTGCACCTGAGGTGTAAGCTGCATCCCAAACCAGGTTTGGCCGGGATTGATGGGCGTGTAGTATTCGTTGTTTTTAAGGTACATGAGTTGTTCAAAACTCAGGTTCCACTTTCCGGAATCAGGGACCGGCAAGGCCATCTGCTGCAAAGCGGTATGATCCAGCTGCGCGTGCAGGGCCTGACCCAACACCGCACATAGCCCCAAAATAAACGCCCGTGATTTCAAGTGGTGGCAAAGATAGCAGCCGACACTGTTTGTAGCATCTGGCAGGATTCAGTCACAAATCAGCCAAGAGGTGATTCCCACTGCCCTGAACAAGCACCGAATTCTCTGCTTAAGCAGAAGCACGTAAGGCGCAGCAGGATTCAACCGAACGATACGAAGCCGTGCGTTTTCAGCGCACCAGCGCCAGCACATACGGCTCCATTTCACGCTGCATACGGTGCGCTTCATCACGGGCCGCCTGGGCAAAATCAGGACCGGAAGACTGGTACAAGATGGAACGACTGGCATTCACCAGGAGGCCGCCATCGTCGTTCAGGCCGCTTTCAGACACTTCCTGTAAACTGCCACCCTGAGCTCCTACCCCGGGAACAAGCAGGAAATGGTTCGGGATGATGTCCCGGATGTCCAACAGCTGCTCGGCACGGGTAGCGCCAACAACAAACATCAGCTGCTCTTCGCTGCCCCAGCGACAAACCGATTCAATCACCCGTTCGTACAATTTCTTTCCTTCGTACTCGGTGTATTGAAAATCGCGGCTGCCCGGGTTGCTGGTCAAAGCCAGACAAATGATCCATTTATTCTTGAACTCCAAAAAGGGACGAATGGAATCTTCGCCCATATACGGCGCAACCGTAACGGCATCAAAAGAAAGGGTATCGAAGAAGGCGCGGGCATACATGCTGCTCGTATTTCCGATGTCACCGCGCTTGGCATCCGCAATGGCAAGAGTATCACCGGGAATCAAATCCAGCGTTTGTTCCATCGCTTCCCAGCCTTTGGCACCATACTGTTCATAGAAAGCAGTATTTACTTTGTACGCCACCGAATAAGGCGATGTGTATGCAATGATGTCGCGGTTGAATTGCAGCAAACCCCGCATATCGCGGGAAATATCCTGAGGAAGTTTTTCCAGATCGGTATCCAGTCCTGTGCACAGGTAGCTCTTCTTCCTTAAGATCTGTGCCTTCAGTTCAGCGCGATTCATGTTGCGAAATTAACGTATGGCGCTGCACCTTCCGGAAGTCGGATGGGCGTAGTTACAGGGTTAGGCATCATTCTTTCAGCAAACGCTTCACCATAGATCCGTAAGGGCTGTCCCATTGCAGGAAATAAACCCCGTTGCCGTAGTTGCGCAGGTCGATGGTTTGAACTCCCGGTTCCAGGTGTAAAAGCACACGGCCGGCCGCATCGTTTAACCTGAGGGAACCGCCGACACCAAACGGCATGTGCACCTGAACCTCATGCTGCGCCGGATTGGGCTTCAGCACAAAAGCCGCGTTCCAGATGTCATACACACGCAAGGGATCTACGGCACGCAGGTACGCATACAAGGTATCGTTGCCCTGATAGACATCACCCGGCGCCGCAACCACAAAGCGCAACAGGTAGGTTTTTGCCTGACTGATGTTCCACAAAGTTGATGAAGTAACCAGTACACTGTCGCCGGCATTAAAAATCGGCGCCCATTCTTCACGCGTCCATTGCAGCGCGCCCGTTGCAGAATCAAATGCGTGGAAGGAAACCTTGGTTTGTGCCGGCGCCAATCCACTTCCATCATTTTTCAGCCATACCGACGGAGCGGTGCCTCCCGGAATGGGGAACTCCAGAAACACATTCGGTGCTTCAATGCGGTCTGCGACAATGTCAACCGTGGCAATTGCCTGAAAATCAACAAACTGCGTATCGTTCAAACGGTATTGATCGGTAATGAGGCGCGTAAAAACCCATAGGCGATGCCGTCCCGGCATATTCGGGATGAAGCTATCGTTCATCTCGCGTTTGGCGCTGGTATTCAGGCCAAGCGTATCGGAAACATAACGGGCAAAAACGAGGCGGTTGAGCGGGTCACGAATTTCGAACGCGGTTTGAAACGGTGATTGCACGGATCTTTTCCCCTGATTGGAAATGAAGGCTGTAGCTTTTACTGCGTCCTGTTTTACGCGGAATACGCTGCCCGGTGTAGGCTTGAGGATGCTGTCCACAGCCACATCTATTTCTTTCACAACCTGGAACCAGGTTGTGACGGTATCATTCAGGCGGTACGGATCTTCCACATCACTCACAAAAACTTTAACCAGATGCATGCCGGGTAAGGTGGGAACAAAGGAAGAATCGAACAAAATCAAACGTGATTCACCGGTATCCACGGTGGTGCTGCGGATGCTGTAATACAACATCTTACCATCTTTCCAGATTTGGGCTGAATACGGCACCAGTCCGGATGGCTTTTTAAAACCGTTGTTGCGGAAGGTGGCCCAGACGCGGTGCGGCCCGCTGGCGATGCCGAGCACTGATCCGGTGGCCGGTTTGCGGATTTCCAATGCCTGCTGATCATGTGCCCGTCCCACCTGGAACTGATAGCTCAGGGAATCATTCACAGGTTCCTGATCGCCGGGAAGGAAACTCTGGAAGCGGATGCGGTAAATGCCTTTCTTTTCTGGTCTGAATTTTCGGGCAAAGCTGATTAAACCCGGAGCGCCCACATAGGAAGGCACCCGCGTGGTGTCGAAATAAACCTGTGTTCCGTTCAGGGTAATCCGACAGGAAACCAGAAAATTATTGAGCTGACTCAGCACCCCGTAATTGCTCAGTAAGGCTTCAGGCGCAAAAGATGAACCGCTGGGAAACAACATCGTATCTTTTGCAGGAAAAACACCTTTACTGAAACCCACATCCGCCGTTTTGTCCACCCTGAAGGTGGTTCCAATGGTGTCATTTACCCGCAGGCGATCTACCGCCAGGGTACTAAAAACCTTGAAAACCAGCGTGCCTGTATCCTTACAGAAGTAAGGCGCAAACGACTGAATTTGTCCTTTTTCCGGACCCAATGTTACCGTCTGGGTATTGCTGTACAACAGCTTGCCATAGTTTCGAATTTCTGCCTTCACATCAAAAGGTCCCTGGGCATCTATCCCATTGTTCTGAATGCGTACAATGGGCCAGATGCTGTCTTTCTTGTATTCGTAGGAACTTTGTGAGGGTTCAAACAACGCATCCACGGCGATGTCACGGCGCACGGCTACAAAAAATGCAGCGCGCAGGGTATCGTTGTCCACCATCTGATCCTGAGCAAGTCGGGTGTACAGAATCACCTGATGTTCCCGCACATCGGTAGGCAACAGAGAGCTGTCGAAGGTGATGGTTCGCCGCAACCCTGAACTCAGGCTGTCTTTTTTGGTGCTGGAATAGATTTTCGTGCCGAAGCGCCAAACTTCCAAAGTCACAAAAACACTGTCGGCTTTTTTCGCGCCATAGTTAAAAATGGTTGCTTTAGGTGCGATGGTTTTAAGGGTGAATTTATCCAGCGTGTCGCGGTTTTTCGGAACTACGATGGATTCCGCAGCCACATCATAATCAGCCTGAATACGTGGTTCAATCAAAAAGCGGAACGGCGCGGCGGGTGCAAAATCAACCCAGTTGGTATCGCCTGTGGGTGCGGCGAAGTAGAAATGTTGCGGCCTTACCGGATCTTCTGTTTGATAGCCAAAGGCCACGTTCTGAGTTCCGGTTTGACGCACGCCCACGTAAAAAACACCACTCACGCTTACCGGAGGCCAGACGGGTAAAACCACATTTCCTGTTTGGGTGGTGAAGCTGCTGCTGGTCCAGATGTTGCGACCCGGGCCACCCGTTCTTTTGTTTTGCTCCCAAATGCCGATGCGGCAGGGCTGCCCGCCAAATCCATAGGTAATGGTGATTTGGTTGATGGACTTTGGCGTATTGCTGGAGAAACGCGCCACGAAGTCGCCCGTGGTTCCGTTAAACCCAATGCCACCGGCGGCCGGAGGCTGCGTTGGGTCTTTGTATGAATAGATATTTGAGGTGGCAATACGCACACATGCCGCGGTGTCGTTCAGCCGATTGGCATCGCGCAGCGCCGTGGCCGTGAGGGTGTCCCAGCCGATGTTCTGGGCATCCAACGCCCGAAGGTTTACGAATCGCTGCTCGCCGGCCAGTAAATCTGGCAGCAGGGTACTGTCGGCAAGCGTATTTGCCCCTTTGCTGCGCACCAGAATTTTTTGCCCGCTGAGCGTTTGCTTGCCAACGTTGCGCACCAATGCCCTGATGGTATCAGGATTTCCCAAAGGCACCGGCAGTTTGCCGAGTGCGTAGAGTTTCATCACCAGCAAATCCCGATTGCTGCGTGGATAGTTCAGAATGATGCTGGGATGTACATCGGACGCATTCCGCATGGTGTCAAGCGGCGTACCGGTACCTGTTTGAAATCGGGTTTGCCCAATGGACAGGCCCGGAAGCGAGAAGCGGTTGTCGTACCA
Organism: Bacteroidota bacterium; assembly: GCA_039796915.1. Classification (GTDB taxonomy): domain Bacteria; phylum Bacteroidota; class Bacteroidia; order NS11-12g; family UBA955; genus REEB481. The sequence goes on from JBDKIU010000199.1 coordinate 6,548, forward strand.
CCAGGGAATATTTGCTGTTTGCGCGCCCGTTTGATTGTAAGCAACAAGCACTTTGAGGTGTTTCCCGCGGTTGGTATCCACCACAAAGGGTGCAAGGTGAAAGTTGAATTTTTTCCAGCCTTCCGGTCCTGCTACATCGGAAACCGGACTTCTGTCGTACACTTTTACCATGCCTACACCGGCTGTTTGAGCGTTGAACGAAATGGGGACCCCGGGAAAACCTGCCGAATCTGCCATGCCCATCCAGATGGCCAATGAAGGCGAGGCCTGCATGGCGGTGCTTACATCCTTGTAAAATTCAATGGACTGGATGGTATCGCCGTGTTTCAGGTTTCCCAACAGCGTCTGCGGCCAGATATACGCATATTTACACCAGGCATTGCTGAGCGTGGTGGAATTCATCGGGCCTCCTGCGTTGGACCCGGAAAAACCACCTTCCCCAACCTGAACATATTGTGAAGCAAGGTTCGCGGACAAACAAACACTAGACCCGAAAAGAAACAGGAATTTCCTCAGCATGCCTGCAAGTTAGGAAATGGTGCTGCGAAAGGCAAAATAGACGAACGCATACCTGCGCACTGAAGGCTTCGTGCGGCTGATGATCGCGGTAATGTTCTTGCTTTTCATGCATCCCGACGTAAACAAAACACATAAAAAAAGCCTCTGCTTGTGCAGAGGCTTTTGCGGATGGCGAGGCACTGCTCGCCACCGCGTAGCGAGGCAAAGCTCGCTATCGTGAAGTGACACCTCGCGACCCAAACCTAGCAATACTTGGCAATGAAGAGCTCCAGATCTTTCGTGTTAAGGTTTTTTAATTTTCGTTCCAAAATCACCGCTTCTGACCTTGTTGGTTTCTCCAGGCTCAATACAAGCTTCCAAGGTGCGTAA
>JBDKIU010000200.1:0-9419 GCA_039796915.1 Bacteroidota bacterium
TTTGATTTATGTTTAATGATGTTGATGTAAATACTGAATCTCGTCCGTTTTTTCGGGCAAATCCGCTTCATATTTATGCAGGGTAAATACGGCGCGGAACCAGATGTTCCGTCCGGGTTCATCGGCGAAGTAGCGGAAGCGATTCATGTAATCACGGTAGCGTTTATTCCCCAGGTTGTGCACTCCAAGTTGCAGTGTCAGGTTATGCGTTCCGATTTTCTTATGGAAAGAAATATCTGCATGGATTAAGAGGTAATCGGCAGGTGGTGGCAGGAAATCGGATCCTTGATGGTAGCCTAAGGTTTTTGCGGTGTAAGCAGGATTCAGGTTGAATGCCCATGAACCCATTTTTCTGCTCAGGGAAAGGGAAGCCTGCATCGGTGGCAGCAAGGGTACTGCCCGACCGGAATCAAGGTTGCAGGCATAAACAGCATCCATTCTGCCATTCAGCTCCCACGATTTATCTATGGTTTTTCGGAACTGCAGGTTCGTTCCGGCAAACAGCGCATGATATTGACGGTATTCGAATAAAGGCAGCGCACCGCGAACCGTCAATATGCCATTCCCTGTCGGCTCGAGGTTCATGAAATTCCGCACCATGCTGCCAAACAGACTCCATTCTGCGAACAAATCGTGGCGCTGATAGCGCAGGTGGTGTTCCCATTTCAGTGAGTGCTCGGACTTCAAATTGCGGTTGCCACGCTCATAGGCGCCGCTGCCTCGATGCACGCCGTCGCTATACAATTCGTTCAGCCATGGATTCCTCCATTGCCGCAACAGGTGCTGTTCATAGTAAAGTCGTTTGTAAATCTTACGGGTTGCGCTAATACCACCGGAAACATTGGCAAAATGCCGTGAATCTGCATAGCTTACGTTATTCCGCACCCATGAAGCCCATATCGAATGAGCATCGGCACGGATTACTGCATCCAGCGACCAGCCATGCCAATACACATTTCGGGAAAGCCATGCACCGCTGCTCCAGCCTCTGTAAGCAGGAACCAGGAATACCCGGCTGTATTCCTGAACCTGCAGGCGCTGACTGCCTCCAAGCCGAAAGATTCTTTCGCCCCACTTTACATCGCGTTCGCCATTGATCTGTACATTGAGCAGGTGAAGATCCAGTTGCGGCCTTGGGTCGTCGCGGCGGCGGTTGTAATCAAACTCACGACGCCGGTCATATTGGGCAGAAACGGCAAGCTTGCGGAATATGCCGGGCGATGAATAAGCTTCCCGTTTCCAGCCGGCAGTGAAGTGTTCATTTTGTTGCCAGGGTTTGTCTATCTGGTAGGAAAACCGGTCGGGTGTGATTGGCTTGTTCCGCGCCATGGCGGCATATAAATCCGTAAGGTTGCCTATATGCGCACCTGAAAAAATACCCTGACGGGTGCGCAATCCGGAAAAACTCCAGTCTGTGTTTACTTTTCCTGTTTTTCGTGCAGCGAACAATAGGTTTTCGCGTTCACTGCCGGTATTCCACAGGTAATAATCCGGTGTGAACATATTGCCCGAGCGCCGGAATCCTGCGTGTGCCTTCCATTGCCAGGAGGATTCGCGAAGGTCACGCCGCTCGACATCAACAAATTGTCCCAGGCTTCGACCGTTATTTGACAGTGAGTTTTGAAACACTGCTTTGGAATCCCCGGGATTGAGGTTCCATTCATGATCAAGTCGGATGGCTGCTCCCAAGGCATCATGGCCCAAGGTGAGCGACTTGGCTCCGCGTAATATGCTCAGCGTTCCATAGGCCAGAAGTTCAGCCTCCGGCGCGTGTTCCATGCCCCAGGACTGCCCTTCCAGTCGGATACCGCCGGTATAAACAGGCACGCGCAGGCCCCAAAAGCCCTGCACAACGGGCTTACTGATTCCAGGACCGTTGTGCAGCAATTGTATTCCTGCAAGCCTGCCCAAACCTGAAGTGCCCGGATCTACAGCCAGCGCACGCATCTTTTCACCAGAAATGATTCCTTCCACGCGCACCCTGTGTACCACCACTTCGTGCATGGGTTCTTCTACATGCTCCATGAACAGTTGCAGGACGGTATCACCGCGCAGATTGAGCAGCAACCGCAATGATTCATCTTGATGATGCAGCACATGAAGCGTGTACGTTCCGGGACAGATACGCACCATGCGAAAGGCACCGGTTTCATCACTGAGCACCTTGTTGTTTCCTGGCTCCAGGTATAATTCTGCACCCTGCAGTGCATGTGAGGCATGATCCTGCAGGCGCCCGCTAAGCGTCAGCGTGCAATTGCCTTGTTGGGCGGAAAGCGAAATCCAGCTTAAACATACCGGCAACAGCCGGCACATGTATTTACCAATCAATGTTTTTTTAGACACCCCTACCTACATGCCTTCATGCCTGCCGGGGTAAGCGGCAGAAGGTCCTGATTTACACTCGTTCAGGACCGTACAGGCGGAGCACGACTTCCGTGCAGGTAGGTAAATGGTGATTCCCGAAGAGGAACCTTGGCAGCTGCTGCAGGAACATAAGGAAGATCCAAAGGACCCGCCACCTGAAAAAAGCTTGGCAAATCAAGCAAGATGGGTGTATCACAGAGCACACAATCATCTTCATGGTTTGCCTGGGATTCGACAGCGTGTATTTCCAGATGCACGTGAGGGCGCACCTGGGCAGGAAGCAAAGCAGGAAGCGCCAGCAAGAGCCAGATAATAGAGCTTGCTATGGACTTCCAGTTCGGCATCAGGCCATTTGCTGCAGCATATTGGTCATTTCCCGCAATTCATCGCGGTTGTATTTATTGTCGGAACGCAGGGCCAGTTCCAGCATGTAACTGAGGTTTTCTTCCTGAGTTTCTGCTTCTTCCACAAAGGCCAGATGGAATCCGTCGTTTTCGGAGATGTGCTGCCAGCAAAGTCTGAGGGCTCTTGCCAGCAGAGGATCTTCCTCTTTCAGTGCCAGTTCGCGTACCTCTTTCAGGCGTGGAATTAAGGTAGTAGCATCGATACCCTGTTCCCGAATTTCGCCTATCATGCCTTCCAGGAGTTCATTTGCCAGTTCGTTTTGCATAATCCAGGGCGCAAAGTTAATCAGAAGCGGGAAACCCTTCTTCTTTCTTATTCATAAACAAGTTCCACATCCGCACTGCGACAATAGCTCTGGCAGGTAAGCACAAAGCCCTGAGCAATTTCTTCATCGCTCAGCCCTTCCCGCTCGCGCATTTCAACCTTTCCTTTCACTACGCGTGCCCTGCAGGTGGTGCACACGCCAACAGTACAGGAATATGGCGGTTCCAGATTTGCTTTGATGGCCGCATCCAGAATGGATGTGTTTTCTTTTACAGAGATATCTGAGGTGCGTCCGTAAACGGTAACCTTCACATGTGCGGTTCCATGAAAGGGTGCTTCATCATCGGAAGAATGACCAACAGCTGTAGCAGCCTCTTCTTTGTCTGCCGTAGGCGCCGTAAAATATTCAATGTGAATGCGGGATGCGTCTGCACCACTGCGTTGTAAACCCTGTTTCACCACATCCATCATGGGCGTAGGACCGCAGATGAAATAATCCTGATTGGGGTTGTCGCCGCCGATTTTGCTGCTGACGATTTGCTGCACCTTCTCCGGAGTCAGCACCCCTTTCAGCCCAAACCAGGTAAAAGGTGCCTGATCGTAAGAGAGGAACACCTTGAGCCTGCCGCCGTATTGCTGTTCGAGTGCCGCCCATTGTTTTTTAAAAATCACCTGATCCGGGTTTCTGTTGGCATAAATCAGAAACACGGTGCTTCCGGGCTCGCTATGAAGCACCGTTTTGGCAATACCCATCAGGGGTGTTATTCCGCTTCCACCGCCAAACAACACGTATCGGTGTGCACGACCTGGCTCCGGATGAACCGTAAATTTCCCCATGGGCGGCATCACTTCAATCGTATCGCCTTCTTTGAGCACTTCATTCATCCAGGTGCTCATGCGGCCTTGGTCCACTTTCTTCACCGTAACGGCCAGATCCTCATCGGTTTCGGGACCGGTGCAGAGGGAATAGGAACGACGGATTTCACCGTCGGCAGTATCAATTCGGAAGTTCAGGTATTGACCTGCGGTATATTGAAAACGAGGTTTAAGGTCCGCAGGGATCTCAAGCACGACAGTCACAGCATCGGCGGTTTCCCGAACCAGTTGCTTCACGCGCAGCGGATAAAAATGTGTATCCATATTTTAAGGTTGCGAAATTAACGCAAAAGCGGCGCCCTTGTTTGCGGTTTTGCTCAAACTGACTAGCGCTGCAACTTGGGTTTGGCATTACAAAAGACGTTGGTAAGCCCTCCACCAGCGCTCCGGCAGCTCGTCGTTGCAGGCGCTTTGGTAATCTGTGTAGGAACATCCCAGCAGCAAACTGTGTGCTTCATAAGGATGTGGCACGTCCATCCACCATCGGTTGCTGCGTTTGCTGCGGTAAAAAACGATTTCATAGCCGGCGGTGCGCAGCGTGATTCGGTACACGATAAACTCAGGATCTTCTGCGTTGGGCCATTCGTGGTAACGTTGTGCAAAGCCTTCCGTGAAATACCAGATGAGCTGTGCGGCCAGCATGGTGCTGAGTGAGTGTGCGGGACAATCGTGCAGCAGGAAACTGCTCAGGGTTGGCGACAATCCGGCGAATCGGGCCAGCGTTGCAGCCTCTTCCGCATACAAGCCGTTGGGAGAATTGAAGGTTGCCCCGGGTGCATCCGATGCACGCACAGATGCGATACTCAGGGCAAAACTCAGCGCACTGCGCAGCATGGGTTCGGCTTCTTCCATGCGTCCACGCAGTTCACCCAAACGATGATGCTCATGATGCCCGCGCTCCAGCAAATCCACGGTGGGCTGAGGCATGTAACATGCCTGGGTTGCCATGAGGTTCAGGTTGAACAAATGCGAAGGCTGATGTTCCAGAATTCGGTGGATGCTGCGGTCGTTTTCAAGATCAAGTCCTGCAAGAACCATGGCCATGCTGAGCGGCGTTGAAGCATGTCTGTAGGCCATATACTGTGCCCAGCGTGTATCTTCTTTATCGCCTAAAACAATGCAGGCAATGCCTTTTTCATGAAGTTCAGCCAACACCTCGCTGAGTCCCTGCAAGGTAGCATTGCGATCAGCGGCAGGCTTCAGGTTACCTAAGTCGGCCATGACCAATTTGCCAAAACGCCAATTCAGTCCAAACAGCTGCGTCCGTATTTCGGGTGCCACCGTAGGAAGCCCTACCAACGCCAGTTGGACGCCGCTTAAGTCGGGAAAGCTCTGCAAATGCAGGCGCATGGAAGCGGCAACGCTGTGCGGTGTGGCTGCCAGGGCAGCAAGTGCAGGGTCCAAAGGCTGCAAACAGGACGAAAGCATGACGCGAATTTCTTGGCTGGAAGGAATACCTTGCCCACAGGCAATGTTCAGGTGTATAGAATTCGGGAATGCAGCCATTGAGGCCATGTTACCCGGCACAAAGCCAAAGCCCGGCTGCGCTGCAGCCTTTGCTTTTTTATGCAGCTCCGTTCGGGCAAGCCGGGATGATGGCCCTCATCCTTAGGGCCATGATCCGCGCGGTGTAAACGACACAAAGTCAAAGCCCGGCTGCGCCGCAGCCTTTGCTTTTTAATGCAGTTCCGTTCGGGCAAGCCGGGATGATGGCCCTCATCCTTCGGGCCATGATCCGCGCGGTGTAAACGACACAAAGTCAAAGCCCGGCTGCGCTGCAGCCTTTGCTTTTTTATGCAGTTCCGTTCGGGCAAGCCCGTCGGACTGCATAAAAAAAGCCCATGAGGATTACCTCATGGGCTTTGGCTTTGTGGAGCTGGTGGGATTCGAACCCACGTCCGGCGAAGGAACAGCCTGCGCTTTCTACATGTTTAGCTCCGCTTGTTGTCGGGAACAGATCGGTGCGGTGCGAACCAAATCTGCTCCTTATCCGGCGTGTTAATGACTGGCCTGGCCGAAATGAGCCGTCATATCTGTGCGTTTCGACTGCCTCTGATCGTCCGAAGCACAGACCAAATCAGACGGAGACAGTTGGCATTAGTTAATCACTCCCGATTAAGCAGCCAAAGCGTAGTTAGACTCGCCTCTTAAAAAAGTTGAATATTGAGATTCAGGTGCCAACATACAAAGCACCACATGCTTACACGACGGTTACACATCCCGTCAAGTCCGTTCAGCCCCAAAGAACTATGTTCACGCTTTCAAATATCATGCCCGGATCGCTTCAGATTCAAGGTGCCAAACAGATTTTCCGCAGAAAAATCAATTCCGCAGCAATAAAGCCACAAAAAGCGTTTTCGAAATCCTTTGTCCACGGTCAGAAAAAGCTTCCACCTGAAGAATGTAATTGCCTGCGGTGGCCAGGGTGCCATTGTCGCGTGCGCCATCCCATTTTACAAAACCTTCAACTCCGGCATACAGGTTTCTGCACAAATGCCGGATGATCTTCCCCTCTGTATCGTAAATGGTAACCGACAGTACAAAACCCGGATTGTTGAAGCGATACATCAAACGTACCACGTCGTCAACCCCATCCATATCCGGGGAAAAGTATTCCGGTTCGATTTGGAACATCGCTTCCAGAGCAGCTGCCGCAGCCGCCTGGCTATTGGGCAGGCCCGGAGTAGCCCAACCCGCTTCCTGCGCGGCACTTTGCCAATTGTCAGCCACATCGCCCGGCGTTGTTGCCAGCATGCGTTCCAAACTCACCCCTTCACGATCGTTGATCAAACTGAAATGTTGTTCCTCGCGATATTTCATACGATCCAACACCTGTCCCGACGCATTCAACAGCATAACCGCTCCTTCTTCATTGTTATAAGCCGGGAGTTCATTCATGGCCAATAATGCACTGTCACTACCATTTCTTGGATATCGCTGTTTCAGGAACTCAATGTTCGTGCTCAGGGCCACAAAATGGCCGGGCAACAGCATACGCCCGCGTTCACTGATGGAAACAACCTGATCCGGAATAAAATCGGAAGAAGCATTGGCCAGCCGAACTGCGCGTAAATCCAGGCAAAGACTGCTTTTGTTGTACAACTCCACGAAATCTTCTCCGCCCACATACGGATCAAACAAAACTTCATTGATGATCACACTCCCCGAATCAACCTGCTGCTCGGGAAGCATGAACGGATGCGCCTTCGGCTGCATGACGTTGCCGGCGCAGTCTGCCACAGCCCTTGCCGTGATGCTGTACATGTTTCCCTTTTGAAAAGGATGCAGGAAGTTCAGCTTGTATTCATCACGCGTTGCACCCGGATAAACGGACAGCGCAGTATCACTTCCTACAAAAAAACAAGAAGGCTTCAGCGTTCCGCTGTCGGGAAGTTCGCTGAATCGGATGCGCAACAAAAAGGGATCTTCAGGATATACTTCTGCCAAAACTGGGCTTCGGAAGTCAGGATTGTTGCCCTGTACTGCATTCTTCGCCCCCGGCGTACCGCCCTGAACGCTGGTGCTGGCCTTCCAGTTGCCGGGGTCGCAGGGATTTTTGGAATCAATCATTTCGAGTGACCAACCGCCAGCCGCTTTTATGGTGGAGCCGTACATCGACGTTGTATAATGCAGCTCATGCAACCAGCATCCGGCTGCATCGCGAAGCATGAGGTCGTCGCCGCTGTTGTTCAGGGAAGGCCAGGGACTCAATCCCAGCACCTTTCCAAAAGGCTGAAACAGCCCGGCCAGATTCGCTTCACATAAGATGATCCGTTCACCGGGACCAAGCCAGGTGTCGGGAAGCGCCACACTGCTGCCTGCGTCTGAAAACGTAACGCCACGAAGACTGATGTAAGAAGCGGATGTGTTTTGTAATTCCACGTATTCTGCAGCGGGCAAAGTGCCTACCACAGGATCCGGGTCAGACATCACTTCAGTCATGACCAGGGTTCCGGGCTTTGGCACTTCGGGAATTCCCCCAAAAAAGCGAAACACCTGTCCCGGATTTGGGTTTCCGGCAAGATCGGCAAAGCCGGATGCTTGCAGGGAATACGACTGTACCACGCCGCTCAATCCCTGAAAACGCAGGATTGCACTCCATCCATCTGCGGACATGCTGATGAAGTTTGGCCTTCCATATCCATTCAGCAGAAAAAGCACCGTGTCTTGTTCCGAAAGGGTTTGCACAGGCTCGCTGAACTCCAGTTTAACAGCATCGGACTGCAGAAATGTGGCACGAAGTATTTGCGGCGGACTCAGATCCAGTATGGGATTGCCGCAATAGAAATCATCGAAGTAATGTTTTTTATGGAAGCTGGCCGTGGACTGCTTCACACGCCATCCGGTAAAACGGGCGGTGCGTATGGTGCTGTCGGTGGCCATGCCCACCATATTATATGCGGTAGCTGTACCCTCCGCGTATTCGAGCTTCCATTCATAAAATTCAGAACAGGTTACCCGCAAGCGCAAGGTATTGTCGGAAGTGTTCAAAAGCCCGTCAACACCGCTGATGAGTTCTGTAGATACCCCATTTTGCAGGCGATACAGACTCACTTCATCCTTGGTATTTCCGATGCGCACATAATAACCGTTCATGGCCTGTGCCGGCGCAGTATCCGCTGCCAGAAAAAGGTCTGAATAATTGGCCGACGATGTGTTGAACTTCAAATTCAGCCACAACATCCATTGGGTGTTTTTTACGCGGGATGATGGCAAATAGCATTGAAAATCAGCCTGATCCGTGGCGTTTACCGAACGGAGTGTACCATTTTCAATTGCCCAGTCGGTGGAAGAAGCAATCCATGAAACGCCATTACTCCAGTCGCCGTCGTTAAAATCCTCCATAATCTGCGCCGAAGCCGACCATAAACAGAGGCAGGAACAGGCGAAGAGCAGGAGTTTTTTCATGGATAATGAAGGGTGCCGAACGCGCCGCTGATGGTCAATGCAGGTTTTTCGGAAGGAAGCACATGCCCGATGATGCCGGCATCAATGCCAAAACTATGGGCGATGCTGATCACCTGTTTCGCATAAGCTTCGGGCAGATAGATTTCCATGCGGTGGCCCATGTTGAACACTCGGAACATTTCTTTCCAGGGCGTTCCGCTCTCCTGCTGAATCAACTGAAACAAGGGCGGAATGGGCAACAGTTGGTCTTTAACCACGTGTCCTTCTTTGAGGAAATGCAGGATTTTGGTTTGACCGCCACCGCTGCAGTGAATGATGCCACCAATCACCGGCGCCAACTCACGCAATACTTCACGCATCACGGGGGCATAAGTTCTGGTAGGCGAAAGCACCAATTTTCCCGCATTTAGCGGCGTATCTGGCACAGGATCTGTTAGCAGGCGCGTTCCACTATATACCACCTGTTCAGGCGTGAGCGCATCATAACTTTCGGGAAAGCGTTCACGATACACGCTGCTGAACACGTCATGGCGGGCACTGGTAAGGCCATTGCTACCCATGCCACCGTTGTATTCGTGCTCATAGCTGGCTTTCCCGTAGCT
>JBDKIU010000201.1:0-15751 GCA_039796915.1 Bacteroidota bacterium
GTTCAATACCACGTGGAATGCTTCATCCCGATATTCCAGAATATACAGACAAACATTGCTGTGGCCGAATTGATCCATCTGTGCCAGCGGACTTCCGGTGAGCAGGGAAAGGAAGCTGCGCATAGCCCTTCCGTGCATGCAGATCAGGACGTTTCGTTCCTCTGTGCGCGCCATGATTTTCTTTAAACCCTGCTGCTGACGGGCAAACAGTTCATTTGGAGTTTCGCCGCCGCTTACGCACTGGTCCAGATGTCCGTTGCGCCAGGCCTCCAGCATGTCGGCAAACAACTGACTACTTTCGGGCGTGGGCGTAGCCCCTTCGATTACGCCCCAGTTGATTTCATTTAATTCCGGAATTACTTCAACAGGTACGGGCAGCTCAAAAAAAGCCTGCACCGTTTGGCGTGTGCGCTTCAGCGAGCTGATGTAAATTTTGTCGAACGGAATATGTCGGTAACGCTCAAAAAAGGCCTGCGCCTGTGCTTTCCCGGTTTCGTTGAGGTCTGTGTCAACACCAGAGCCCTGCACGATGCCCAGTCGGTTGAAGTCGGTTTCGCCGTGGCGAATCAGATAGATTGTTTTATTGACCGGGTGGGAAGTACTTTGCACCAACGTGAACAGTATTTTTTTTGAAGCCGCGAATATAACTCCCGAGGCGCTGAACGAACGTTGTGCCCGAACCATGAATACGGCCCTGGGCATTCAGTTTACTGAAGTGGGCAACGATTACCTGAAAGCCGTAATGCCGGTTTCCGAAGCAAGCATTCAGCCCCTGGGCATGCTGAACGGCGGTGCCAGCATGGCGCTGGTGGAGATTGTAGGAAGCATGGCCGCCAACCTGGTGGTTGACCGCAGTAAGTTTGTTTGCTTCGGGCTCGACATCAACGGAAATCATGTGCGGCCCGCTTTTAAAGGTCAGGTCGTTTCTGCCACCGCGAGTGCGCTGCATCTGGGCAATACCACACAGGTTTGGGAAGTGCGCGTGGAAGACGAACGCGATCGGCTGCTCTGCATCGGTAGAATTACCATGGCTGTGCGTCTGCTGGAAGCAAAACCATGAGCAAAGCCAGGGTTTGGTACCGAATGCCCGGACGGGATGTTGCCTTCATGCAGGGAAGCTTGCGTGAAGTTGAAGCGTTGCCGGAAAAAAACTGTTTCCTCATTGCGCCGTTTGACCGTTACGGAACGTGCTGGATGCTGGAACCGGAACCGGATGCGGCAACTCCCGGGCAGGCCTGGTACAATTCCTGGAACTACCGTTCCGCTGCCCAACAAGCGGGCGACCCTTACCCCGGAACTTCCTACGTAGATTGGGTAGCACAGGTTCAGTCGCAGCTCATTCCTGCGGAAGCTGAACATTTTTCCCCTGCCCAAGCCGGTCCGGCACTGAAAGTGGTGACTTCCAGAAGTGTGTTCCGCCGGATTCCTCCGGAGCCGATGCGCTGGTTTGAACGAGCCTGCCATCAGTATCTCAACGCGATGGTTTACCTGCTCGACGCCGCTGAAACCGGCTGCTGGATTGGTGCTTCGCCTGAACAGCTGCTCAGCTGGGAACACGGGCAGGGAAGAACCGTCGCGCTGGCCGGCACCAAAAACGCTTCGACGGAAGGGGCTTTCGGCGACAAAGAAGTGGAGGAGCAGGGATTCATCCGAACCTTCATCAGGGAACATCTTGAACAGTTGAATATTTCTTTTCAGGAAGAACCAATGCGCGAAGTGCAACAGGGCAACCTGCGGCATTTGTGTACGGAGTTTCACTTCGAAATAGCTACAAATCAATTGTGGGATCTGGCCATGCAGTTGCACCCAACGCCGGCATTGTGTGGATATCCGCGCGCGGCGGCCTTGCGTATTTTGGAAGGAGAGCGTACCCAACGCAGGTTTTACGGGGGGTTTCTCGGCCCATGGTCGCCCGGGCAAGGTTCGCTGTGGGTGAATATCCGCTGCGGAGAAGTGTTCGCAGACGGCATCAACCTTTACGCCGGAACGGGCATCACCAAAGCATCCGATGCACGCGCGGAGTTTCAGGAAACCGAACACAAGCTGCGGGTGCTCGGAGCGGTGTTGTAAGCGTTAAATCCCCGACTGAGTGCGGGTTTTCCGCCACAAGGTGAGGTTGTATTCCACAAATTGCTCCAGCCCTTTGTCGTATTCGGCATTGCCCAGACTGTCGCCGGCTTCGTTCAGGGCTTTGGTGGTGAACTGGCTTTCAAACATCTTCGGACTGACAATGCTGTGCAGGTTCATCACATTCAGCAGTTTGTTCACCACATAACTCAGCTGCACGGCGGGCATGCGTCCACCGCGGCCGGTACTCACGCCACAGGTGGCAAACACTTTATCATCCCATAAATCCTTGAAGGAGCTGGTCCCGAAGCGGTGGATTAGGTTGATGACTTCTGCGCTGGGAAACCAATTGTATTCCGGAGAAAGCAGGAATATGAGGCTGGAGCCACGCATCGACGAAGCCACCTGCTGTTGAAAGGCGCTCAGCTGCCCCGGTTGCAGGTCTTGTCCGTTGTAGAAGGGAATGTCGTAGGGCGCAAAGTCTATCACCTCAATTTCGGAAGCGGGCGCTCCTGTTTTTTCTTCAATAATCCGTTTGATGGCTTTGGCCACGCGCAGTGTATTGCTGCCCGGTCTGGCCGAGCCACTGATGATGGTAATCATGAACAGGACTTCTAACAAATCCGGTTCACTTTGGTTTAGCCTTGTGCCAGGATTTGTTTGGTGAAGCGGTACAGATTGAAATCGGGCGCATTCATTTCACTGCTCAGGCGTTCCCGGATGTGCGGTACCTGAACTTTTTTAGCCAGCGCCTCCCGAACCAGATGAGCCGTTTTTTCTGCCATCAGATCCAGTTGTTTTTCTTTGGAAAGGTTGAGCTGGTGATGTGCGTTGATGGCCTGGGCCAAGGCTTCGGCGCCAATATTCCGATGGGCTTCGGTACACAAAACAGGCTTCATCCATTGCTCAGTATGTTGTTGGGCGCTGAGGCGTTTCAGGTGACCTGCGAAGGCATCTGCACCTTCACGGTCGGCTTTGTTCACCACAAAGATGTCGGCAATTTCCATCACGCCACTTTTCATCGTTTGCACTTCATCGCCGGCTTCCGGAACCATCACCACCACGGTGGTGTCGGCAATGCCGGCAATTTCTACTTCACTTTGTCCCACGCCTACGGTTTCGATGATCACGAGGTCGTAGCCTGCATTTTTAATCAGGTCGATGGTTTCGTGGATTTTCGGAGCCAATCCGCCCAAACTGCCTCTGGACGCCATGCTGCGGATGAACACCCCGGGAGTAAGGTACAGTTCCGACATGCGCAGCCGGTCGCCCAGTAAACTTCCATAGTTGAAGGGTGAAGTGGGATCTACGGCGATGATGGCCACCTTTTTCCCCGCCGCCACGAAGCTTTGCGTGAGTGCATTCACCAAACTGCTTTTGCCCGCTCCGGGAGGTCCCGTGATTCCGGCTACCGGAATTTCCGGACGGTGCTTCATGGCAAAAAGCAAGGATTCAAAAGGGCCACTGCTGTTTTCCACCAGTGATATACAGCGCGCCAGGCTTTTGGTATCGCCTTGTCTAAGGCCGGAAATCAATGCGGCGGCATCCATGGTTTAGCGAATAGCCAGATTGATCCGTCCCAGGCGCAAACCTCCCCAGCCGGCCTGGTTCACCACCACGTCTTTGCCGTCGGCGTTGGAAATTACTTCCGGAGCGGGAAGGAAGGTATGCGTATGTCCGCCAAGGATTACATCGATATTCCGGCTTGCCGCAGCCAGTTTGCGGTCGTCAATTTTTTGGTCGTCGTAGCGGTAGCCAAGGTGGCTCAGACAAATGACCACATCACAGTCATGCTCCTTTTTCAATAGTTCGGCTTCGCGGTTGGCTGCGGCCACCGGATCGGTATAAACCACGTTTTTGCAGAGCTGTGGCGGAACAAGTCCTTCCAGTTCAATGCCCACGCCCAGCAGTCCCACTTTGATGTTGTTGACGGCCACCACAGTGGAAGGTTTGATTTTGCCGGCAAGAACGGTGTTGTCGAATTGGTAGTTGGCGTTCAGCATCTGGAATTTTGCGTAGGGCAGCATGTTTGCCAATCCGTCGATGCCATTGTCGAAGTCGTGGTTTCCCGGTGTAGAAGCGGCATAGCCCATGCTGCTCATCAGTTCGTATTCGGCCTTGCCGCCAAAACGGTTGAAGTAGGGCGTTCCCTGAAAAATGTCTCCGCTGTCCAGCAGGATGACATTGGCTTCTGCTGCGCGTACTTGTTTTACCAGCGTGGCAATTCGGGCAAGTCCGCCCTGGTTGGGGAATTTCGGGTCGTTGGCGGGAAACGGATCCAGATGGCTGTGGATGTCGTTGGTATGCAGGATCACCAGGTTTTTGAGGCTGCCGGCCTGCAGGCTGCGCATCCAACCCGGGGTCAGCAGGAAGGCACCGCCCAATGCGCTTTGCCGTATAAAATTTCTTCTATTCAACATATTCCAGACGATTGATGGCCGGAGCAACAATATGAAGTCCACCGGCATGTTGCTGACGCAGGTGTTCAATCAGGGCATCGCGCACTTTGATGTGCAGGTCATAGCGTTCGAGCGGCTGGCTGAAAAACGACATTTTATCACCGCCCTGCGCCAGGTAATCGTTGGTGACGATGTAGTAATTCTGGCGGCTGTCGAAGGGTTTATTGGCGATGCTGGCTTCAGCCCAGGAACCATCTTTACGCATCAGCAGGTGCAGATTGCTGACCGGCTCGCCTCCTTTTTTGGCGATGTAATTTAACAGATCGGCCATTTTAGCTCCGCTGATACGCAACACCACCAACTCGTTTTCAAACGGTGCGATGCTGTAGATCTGTCCAACAGTTACCGGCCCTTTCGGCAGGGAGGCGCGGATGCCGCCGGCATTGATGATGCAGGCATGTGTGGGCAGGCCGAAGCTGTCCAGCATCACGGATTGCGCCCTTTGAAACAGGATATCGGCAATCAGGTTGCCCAGGCTGCCCTCCGGACGGCGCGAAACCAGTCCGGTATCGGCAAAACCAATCACCTCGTTCATTTCTGCAGCAATTTGATTGCGATACGGCGAGATGCGTAAATTTTCCACACTGTCCTGCCGGATCATGCTGTCGATGCGTGTGTAACCGCCTCCGGTAAATCGCACACTGGGGCCGCAGGCAGCCAACAGCAGCAAGGAGGCATACAACAGTTGTATTCGCTTCATCAACTGCAAATTTGGGAAAACAGAACCATCCAAAGTCAAGGAATAATCCCCAGCCTCACATCACCTGTAAATTAGTTGCCTCTTTTTCTGAAATTTGCTGCTTCAACGATTATGGCAAAACGTTCCTTTTTTGGCATCATTACGGGCCTCCTGTTGCTGGGTTCTGCCCCTCAGGCTGCGGCTCAGTGCAATGAACTCTTCCTCAGTGAATACTGCGAAGGAAGCGGCAATAACAAAGCACTGGAAATTTACAATCCCGGCAAAGCGGAAGTAGATTTAACCAAGTACCGCATCACCCGCTGGCAAAATGGTCTTACCACCTGGCAGAGCAACTACAGCGATACCCTGAGCGGTATGCTGGGTGCGAACAACGTTATTGTCACTGTCATTGACCGCCGCAATCCTGCAGGAACCGGTCCTGATACGCCCGTTGCGTCAGCGCTGCAGGCAAAAGCAAATCTGTTTCTCAGCAAAGATTACAACCGCAACTTCTCCATGAGCTTCAACGGCGACGATGCCATGAGCCTCGATAAACTCGTTGGCGGTGCATGGGTTCCCGTGGACATTTTCGGCAAAATCGGTGAACGCCCGGTGAACGCCTGGACAGATTCTTTCCCATACAACCTCGGCATCGGACTTTGGCTTTCCGCCAACAAAACACTGATCCGTAAGGCTGGTGTGAACAAAGGTGTAACCACCAATCCTGCACGCTTCAATGCCAAGACAGAATGGCTGATTTATCCTTCCAACATGTGGGATTCACTCGGATTCCACCGCTGCGACTGCAACCAGTTTCCTGCCGCAACTCAGGAAGTTGTCGCGCCACAGTGGAACATCTTCCCGAATCCGGCAAGCGAAGGTCAGGTGTCTGTGTTTACGCCCGGTGCTGCGACCATCAGCGTGTTCGATGCCTCTGGCAGAAGGGTGGAAATTCCAGCCCATGTTGAGGTGAACAACGGTTACCACATGGTTCGTCTTCAAGGCTTGAAATCAGGTGTTTATGTTGTGCGGATGAGTCTTGTGGGCGGAGTTAGCGACCATAAAACGCTCATCATTCCCTAAAGGGTTTTTATGCGATTGTTTCTGTTGATGCTGCTGTGTTTACCGGCAGCAGCCCAGGCTCAGGGGAGTCTTTGGGGAAGGGTAAGCGACGAACTGAGCGGCGACGCCCTGCCCGGGGCGCAGCTCATCATTGGAAACCAGGTATTCAAGGCGGACAACAACGGACTTTTTCGCGCCCAAACCGCCAATGGTTACCGTCTGGTGGTTGTGAAACACCCGGGTTACCGAACCGATACTTTTGAAGTTCAGGTAGATGGAGAAACCAGGGTCGATTTCACCCTGGATCCCCAAAGCCGTGACCTCGATGCCGTGAAAATTACCGCGAGCATCGCCGGAAAGCGCAAAACACCCATCGCGTTTTCCAATATGACCGGCCGTAAAATGAGCGAACTCCTGGGAAGTCAGGATATGCCCATGGCGCTGAACTACACGCCCGGCGTGTATGCCACACAACAAGGCGGCGGCGCCGGCGATGCGCGCATCACCATCCGCGGATTCAATCAGCGGAACATCGCCGTGATGATCGACGGTATTCCGGTGAACGATATGGAAAACGGGCAGGTGTACTGGAGCAACTGGTTCGGACTGGCTGATGTAACGGCGCTCACGCAGGTGCAGCGCGGACTTGGATCTTCGCGTATTGCCAATCCTTCGGTAGGTGGAACCATGAACATCATCACCAAAGGAATCACGTCCAAGCCGGGCGCACGCGTTTCCACCCAAATTGGCGACAGCCGTTTCCGCAGCACTTCCTTTGCCCTGAATACGGGCAGGCTTAAAGGCGACTGGGGACTGGTTCTGGCCGGAACCATGCGCCAAAGCAATGGCTACGTGGACAAGCTGTATGATCAGATGTACAGCTATTTCCTGAAGGCCGAAAAGAACATCAATGCATTTCATACCGTTTCCTTTACGGTGATTGGTGCGCCCCAAAGCCACGGACAGCGCAGCTTCCGTGCAAGGCTCCCGGTGTATGATGCCGGATATGCATCTGAATTGGGCATTGATACCGTAATTTCCAATTCTGCCCGTAACATGGGCCGACGCTACAACCAGCATTGGGGCTGGCTGGACCGCTATACCATCAACGGTCCCGGCGACACGGTTTTTGCTGGAAGAGAAGCGCTGAACGAGCGCGAAAACATGTTTCATAAGCCGCAGGCTTACATGAAACATACCTACACACCCAACAAACGCCTGCTGATAACCACCACCGTTTATGCATCATACGGACGCGGAGGCGGAACCAGTGCACGGGGCGTGGCCCAGGTTCCTTTTGCAAACGGGAATTACAACTTCCAGGATGCGTATCACCAGAACGTGTATGGTTCAGCCTTCGTTTCTCCCATCGATCCTGATTACAGCGAAACGGAAAAGAAATCGCGCAGCATCATTTCACGCGCGGTGAACAACCACAACTGGTTTGGCGCCTTGTCCACCTTCCAGTATAAACTGAAGACAAACATGAATCTTTCCGGTGGCGTGGATCTGCGTACCTATCGCGGCATTCATTACCGTGAAGTACATGATTTGCTGGGCGGTGATTATTACCGTCCGGATGGCAGGGAACTCTATCCCCTGGCAAAAAGTCCGTTGTACCGCAAAGGCGACATCTTCGGTTATTACAACGAAGGTTATGTGCGTTGGGGCGGGGCTTTTGCCGAATGGGAATACAGCCACAAGAAGTTCAGCACTTTTGCCAACCTGAGTTTTACCCGTTCCAATTACCAGCGCAGGGATTATTTCAAGGCAGATGTCGAAGGGAATCCTGCCGCTACGCCCTGGATTGGCTATACCGGTTATACCGCCAAAGCAGGCTTCAACCGCAACTTCAGCCGCAAGGTGAATGCTTTTGTGAATGTGGGAAGACTGGTCAGGCCACAGCGCTTCAACAACGTGTTCGACAACCAGAACCGTTTGGTTCAGGGGGTGAAGAACGAAGAAGTACAATCCGTGGAAGGCGGAATTGGCTTCAAATCGCGCTATTTCTCTACCGATCTGAACCTGTATTATACCACCTGGCTGAACAAACCCGTGGACAACCTGCCGAGCTATGTTGACCCCGATGGCAATCAGTTCAGCTACAACATCAACGGACTGAAAGCCAGACATAAAGGCATTGAACTTTCAGCGGCCTTCAAACCCGTTTCCTGGATTTCCTGGGAAGTAGCAGCAACCCTGGCCGACTGGATCTGGAATTCAGGCTCCGTTGCAGAAGTGCGCGACGACAATGGCAACACCATTGCCCGTGTGGATTTCAGCGCGGTAGGCGTGCACGTAGGCGATGCCGCACAGCAGCAGTTCAGCTCTTTGCTGCGCATTGAACCAGTAAAGGGCGCATATCTTACGCCGTCACTGATTTGGTTCGGAAAGCAATTCGCCGATTTCGACCCAACCGCCTTGGTGGGTACGTTTAAAAACAGCGAAGCCTGGCGCATCCCCAATTACCACACCTTCAACCTGGCTTTTGGCTACAACAAGCGCTACAAAGGCATGGAACTGGGCATCTTCGGCAACGTGTTTAACATCACCAACCGACTGTACATCAGCGATGCGCAGCACAGAAACCAGGGTTCACCCGCGGCAACCCTGAATCCCAAGAACATCGAAGTGTATGTAGCGCCCGGCACCCGCTGGACAACCGGCATTCGTCTCGGCTTCTAAACAATCAACAAATCATGAAAAAATTCATAAAAATCATCACCCCGGCTTTATTGCTGCTGGGGGCTATCAACAGCTACGGCCAGGCTACCCTGCCGGCGCTTTGGGATTTTACCAACATCACCACACCACCGGCTGGATGGTGGAAGGCGCTGAGCGCCAACCCTGCAGCAGAAACCTATACCACGAGCGCGAATTACTTTTCCGCGCCGCTGAGCTGCCGCCTCGACGGAACCGGCGAACATGTGGGCGTGCGCTTTGCCAACAAACCCGGAAAAGTAAGCTGGTACGTGCGCTACACCGGCACTCCAGGACCGTTCAACGGTACATTTACCGTGGAAGAAAGTACCGACAGCGTGTCCTGGACCGTTACGAAAACCTATACCTCACTCATGGCGGCTTCCATGACCAAGGACAGCTTCATGGCGCAAAGCACCACACGTTATGTGCGCTGGCACTTCAAATCCAAGCAAAGCGGTTACAATGTGGCTTTGGATGATGTGAAAGTGGATGCGGCCATTCCAACCGATAATCCCGAGATCAATGTGTTTTACAATGGCAAACAGCTGTTGAACGGTGCAGAGATTTTTGTTGGAAATGCAGCGAAAACAAGCTTCAGCGTGCGTAACCGCAGCAACGTAAAAACACTGAACATCAGCGGCACAGCCAGCTCCGGCGGTGATTCGGCTGATTTTAGTGCGACAGGTTCTGCAACCGTAGCACCCGGTGCCGATTCAGCTTTTACCATCAACTTCCAGCCTTCCGGTGCTTCCGGTACCAAAAAGTCGAGCCTGCTGCTGAAGAGCGATGATCCCGACAACGGCACCTTCGTGATTCGTGTTTATGGCATCAACGGAACTGTGGCTACCGAACCCGGCGGCGCACCGGCTGCCGTTACCTTCGATCAGGTGTCTGCCTTCAAAGTGCGCGCAACCATTGGCGCTGGAAGCAGCAATGCCGAACGCTTCATCGTACTGGTGCGCAAAGGTGCTCCTGTAAGCAATGCGCCTGTGGATGGAACTTCATACGACAAAGGCATGTGGATTGGCGGTGCGCGGGTAGCGTACATTGGCGCTCCCGGCAGCTTCCTGCTTGATCAGGTGGTGGCCAGTACCGATTACCATGTTTCTGTTTACGGATTCAATGGCCGCGAAGGTTTTGAGAACTACAACAACAGCGCCGGAACCGGAAATCAAACCACGCCCGGCAAAACGCCTGCAGCGTATTACAGCAAGATTGACGTGAACAAGAGCAGCTTTCCCACAGACCTGCGTTCACTGATTCGTCCGCATACACAGATTTTCTACAGCAACTACGCACCGGTATTCGGTGATTATATGTATGGCTACGATACCACCGGCGGTCGCCGTGTGATGACATGTCAGTACAGCGGCTTCAAAGGCGTTTACACGCCACCGCTGCAATGGACACCCGGAACGCCGTTCAGCCGTGAACACGTATATCCTTACAGCTGGATGGGCATTTCCAATCAGGATTCTGCCAACTACAGCGACCTGCATATTCTGGTGCCTGTGCATCAGGACAGCGTGAATGCGGTGCGCAGCAACTTCCCCATGAACGAGCTGAAAAGTGTGGTGGTACGTTTCCGCGACGGATCTTTTGGTCTGGACAGCAGCGGAAATCCTGCCTATGAACCCCGCGATGAGGCCAAAGGATTTGCCGCCCGCGCCATGTTCTACATCTGCGCAACCTACAACCGCAGCGGTGCCGTATTCAGCATTCCTTCACCATTGGATCAGGCCCTGAACCGTCAGAATCAGTGGATCCTGAAGCGTTGGAACCGCATGTATCCGCCAACAAACTTTGAAATCGCACGCCACGAAATGGTTGCCGATTTGCAGAAGAACAGGAATCCGTTCATCGACAATCCTGACTGGGCCTGCTACATCGACTTCAGCAGCATGACGTACACCGCCACGCCGCGTATTCCCTGTGAAGCGCCTGAACAAGGTTCAGCCGTGCAGCAGATCAGCATCCGCGAAGCAGCACTGGCGCCAAATCCGGCCCGCGAAGTGTTTACGCTTGATGCCAATGCCTTCACTTCTGCCAACCTCAAGCTCCGTATTTACGACGGCGGCGGAAGGCTGGTACTGGAACAAAACTGCGCCAAAGGCATGATCAGCATTCCTTGCCGTGGCTGGGCCAAAGGCATTTACCTGCTTACCCTGGAAGGCGAAGCCGAAGGCAATTACCAGAAACTGGTGGTTGAATAAAATTCAAAACAGCAAGTGCACAAAAGAGCGGCCCGCGGGTCGCTCTTTTTTTTTTGACTGACTATTAAAATTGTAGGTGTTGTGGCTGATGCGGAGGCATGGTTGTGCCTGCTGTGATTAGTATTCCCTGATGAGTATTTCCGTGGGAATGCCTAAGGCTGAATGCAACTTCCTGATCATTTCAACCGTGAGCTTTCGTTTTCGGTTCAATACTTCGCTCACCCTGCTTTTAAGCCCGATGACTTCTGCCAGATCTTTTTGCCTTAGTCCCAGTTGTTCCATCCGGAATTTAATGGCTTCAATGGGGTCGGGAAGGTCTATGGGGAAATGTTCCTGCTCGTATTTTTCAATGAGCAGGCTGAGCAATTCCAGTTCATCTGCATCCGCAGAATTCTTTCTGGCATCAAAAATCACTTCCAGACGCTTCAGCGCATCCTGATAGGCTTCTTCGGTTTTAATCAACTTGTACTGCATCTTTCTAAATATTGGCGGCATTGATTTTATCGTATGCGGCGTGGGTTCCTATAAATCTTATCCAGACAATGGAGAAGTCGTAATTTATTTTCACAATAAGCCGATAGTGATTCCCTTTGATGTTGAAAACAACCCTGTTGTCAGCAATGATACTTGCAGAAGGGTACGCTTTTTTCACGTCCTGTGGCGTTTTCCAGAGTGATTCTGATGCTTCCTTGTGCCATGTCTTGAGTGCTTCTTCACAGTCTTTGTGTATGAACCAGAAAGATCTCAAAGTACTTTTTGCAATAATCCTCATAACCTAAAAACATGTTACAAAGGTAGCAAAGAGTTCCCCGATTGGGAACAAGTCTCTGGTTTTTTTGCGCTGATTACAATCTGCTCGGTTTTCAGGTTCACTCTGAACTAGTTTTGCCCTTCATGGCATCCGGCATCCGGCAACTGGCATCGCAAACCGCCATCTATGGTTTGAGCAGCATGGTCGGCAGGTTCATCAATTTCCTGCTCGTGCCGCTCTATACCGCCCGCCTGGCTGAAATTTCAGATTACGGCGTGGTGAATGTAATGTTCAGCTATGCCTCGTTTCTGGCGGTACTTTATACCTACGGCATGGAAACGGCGTTTTTCAGCTTTGCCAGGGCAGAAGGGAAGGAGCAAAGTGCTTATGCAACTGCTTTTCGCGCCATCCTTATCAGCACCCTGTTGTTCACCTTGCCCGCCTTGCTGTTTGCCGACGCTATCGCAAATTTGATTGGCTATCCGGGCAATGCCTTTTACATCCGCTGCTTTGCAGGAATCCTGGCGGCAGATGCGCTGGCAGCGCTGCCCTTTGCCTGGCTCAGGCAGAAACAACAGGCGCTGCGCTTCGCCGGCATCAGGCTTACCGGCATTTTTATCAATGTGGGATTAAACCTGTTCTTCCTGACAGTTCTGCCGCAACTTGCAGACAGGGGCTGGATTCATCCCAGCTTCGCTCAGACGGATCATCTGGTTTCTTACATTTTCCTTTCCAACCTGCTGGCCAGCCTGTGTACGTTCCTCCTTTTGTGGCCACAATGGAAACAGGCCATCAGCGGTTATGACGGGCATTTGCTGTCGCGGATGTTGCACTACGCCTTACCCTTGGTTTGGGTGGGATTGGCGGGAATGGTGAATGAAACGCTTGACCGGATTCTGTTGAAAAGCCTTTTGCCTGCGCAGGAAGGAGACACGCAGGTGGGAATCTACGGTGCATTCTACAAACTGGCGATGGTGCTAACCATCTTCGTTCAGGCCTTCCGTTTTGCTGCCGAACCGTTTTTCTTCTCCAGAAGCAAAGACGATCATCCACAGGAAACCTACGCCCGGGTAATGTCCGTATTCATCTGGGTGGTGAGCGGTATGGCACTGGCCACCCTGTTGCTGCTGGATGTGTTGGCGCCCCTGCTCATCCGCCGGGAAATGTATTTCGAAGATCCACGCGGACTGGCCATCGTGCCCATCCTGTTGGCCGCCAACCTGTGTCTTGGCATTTATTACAACCTGAGCATCTGGTATAAGCTCACCGGTCAAACCCGCATGGGTGCGCGCATAGCCATCGCAGGAGCATTATTGACCATTCTGCTGAACCTGCTGTTTATTCCGCGTTGGGGATTTGTGGCTTCCGCCTGGACCACCTTCGCTGTTTACCTTGTGATGATGCTGGTTTCTTACGCGCTCGGTCAAAAGTATTATCCCGTGGCTTATCGAAAAGGTTCTGCTTTGCTGGCGGTGGGCAGTGCCGTTGCGCTGTATGGGCTGTGGCATTACTGGAACATCAGCCGAATTGAGGAGCCGGTGCTTTGGACTTTAGCCCTGTTGGCGCTGGGAACCGCATACCTGTTGCTCATGTTAAAAACAGAATTATGGAACAAGAAACCCAATTGAATATCAGGGTGGTGAACAGCTCCGGCAATCCATTGCCGGAACGACAAACCATTCACGCAGCAGGAATGGATCTGCAGGCGTTTCTAACCGAAACATGCATACTGGAACCGGGCGCACGGATGCTTGTGCCCACCGGATTGTTTCTGGAAATACCGCCCGGCTTCGAAGCCCAGGTCAGGCCGCGCAGCGGACTGGCCCTGAAATTCGGGGTGACCGTGCTCAACAGTCCGGGTACCATTGACAGCGATTATCGTGGAGAAGTAAAAGTGCTGCTGGTGAACCACGGGCAGGAAGCATTTGCCATTTCCAACGGAGACCGCATTGCGCAGTTGGTGGTTGCCAGGCACGAGCAGGTGCGCTGGAATCTGGCAGAAACGCTCGATGCAACCGAAAGAGGATCAGGAGGTTACGGCTCCACAGGTGTTTAGGAAACCATACACTTAAGCCTGCCTTGACGGTATCTTAACCTGAAATGCCCGTTATTTGCACGGTTAATCTTGCAGTAACAAATTATGAAGGTAATAGTGCCAATGGCGGGAATGGGAAAACGTATGCGTCCGCATACCCTCACCGTTCCCAAACCCTTACTGCCGGTAGCTGGAAAGCCTATCGTTCACTGGCTGATTGAAGACATCGCCCGTGTGTGCCGCGACCGCATTGAAGAAGTTGCTTTTGTGATTGGCGATTTCGGTGCAGAAACAGAACAGAAATTGCTCGAAGTAGCCGAAAGTATTGGTGCCAAAGGGAAGATATTCTATCAGGATGAACCTTTGGGCACTGCACACGCGGTGCTTTGTGCCGAAGAGTGCCTGGACGGCGAAGTGATTGTTGCTTTCGCCGACACTTTGTTCCGGGCCGATTTTGAACTCGACAAAACCCGCGACGGCATCATCTGGGTGCATCGCGTTGAAGATCCACGCATGTTCGGTGTGGTGAAAATTGACGAAGGAAACAACATCACCGATTTTGTGGAAAAGCCCGCGGAATATGTTTCCGATCTGGCCATCATCGGCATTTACTACTTCCGCGATGGCGCCAACCTGAAGTCGGAATTACGCTACCTGCTCGACAACGACATCCGCGAAAAAGGCGAATACCAACTTACCAATGCCCTGGAAAACATGAAAAATAAAGGGCTGCGTTTTGCGCCTGGTGCAGTGGAAGAATGGTGGGATTGTGGCAACAAAGACGCTACCGTGTTTACCAACCAGCGACTGCTGGCCACCCGTCCAGAGCAGTTTTCCGTTGATAAAAGCAGCTACAACGGCGGTACGGAAATCATCGAACCCTGTTTCATCGGGGCCAATGTGCGCATCAAAGAAAGCCGCATCGGTCCTTATGTTTCCATCGGCGACAATACAGAACTGGAAAATTGCGTGGTGGACAACAGCATCATCCAGAGTCACAGCTCCATCCGCAACCTGAAATGCACCAACAGCATCATCGGGAACCATGTGCGCCTGGATGGAAACAGCCATGAACTGAGCATCGGCGATTATTCTACCCAGAATTAAGCTATGAGGGCGGCCGCAGCCATATTGCCGCTCCTTCTTGCCACGCTCTGCTCAGCTTGCGGCGTATTCAAAAAGCACGAAAAGGCTCCCGCTGCCCATACAGTTCGTGCCGATGGTTCTGAAGTCTCTTTTACCAATGCCTACCTTCAGGCTGAGGCACAATTCCTGAGTGGCTCCGGTGACTTAGGATTGGCGGCTTTTTTGGCCCTGGAACGGGAACATCCCGACAATGATGCCGTTCTGTACCGCATTGCCTGCATCCATTTTAAAGCGGATCGCAGCAGCGAAGCCTTGTTCTACATGAAGAAGGCCCGAAAACTGAATCCCCAAAACCGCTGGTATCGGGAAACTGAGGCCGAAATTCTGGAAGCTCAGGGATTGTATGCCCAGGCTGCAGAGATCTACGAACAACTCATGCGCGAGATTCCCAACCGGGCCGCGCTGTTTCAGGAAGCATTGCGTTTACAGATACGCGCGGGAAACCGCAGCAAGGCGCTGCAACTCATAGAACTGCGGGAGGCTCAGGTGGGCCTGCGGTCTTATTCCACAGAAGAAAAAATCCGTCTGCTGAAGTCGGAAGGCCGTTACCCTGAAGCCGTGGAAGCCATGAAAAAGCTGCGGGAGAAATATCCCGACCGAATGGCTTACACCTTTCGCGAAGCGGAATTGTGCGTG
>JBDKIU010000202.1:0-10149 GCA_039796915.1 Bacteroidota bacterium
TCAATTCCTGCCTGGCCATTAAGCGCAGGTAATGTTGTCTGATGGCCTGATAGGTTGCCGCATGATGCGGGTTTTTCTTCAACCATTCGTGGATGAAGCGCTCCTCCTCGGCGGTGCTCCAACCGGCCAGATGCTTGGTGATGATGTTTGACTGCAGATGCTCTTTCATGGGCATTTCCTTCATCAATACAGGAAAATAAAGCAGCTCCCCCAAAGTTGGTCAGACTTTAACCATGGTTCTTATATGGACGTGTTTCCCGTTCGACCAGCACTCTGTTTTAACCTTATTTGTGATTTTTTATGGAATAAGAATAGAAGCAGGCTCAGACTTGCTCAGCAAACAGGTGCTGAACAGGAACTGCTTTGATTCCTAAGATGGGCGCTAGCCCGCAACGGCAAACATGGGTTGCCGAAATATTGCTGAACCCAAATTCCGTTATCCCTTACCGCATCTGACGGTAATACGATTCCAGCATTTGCCGGTACCATTCGGCCAGCTCGGGCGGCAGCCGGCGCAGTGATTCCTGTTCTTTCCGTTTCTGTTCCATCCAGGCCTGCAAGTCGGGTGGTGGCGCCGTGGGCAATGCCGGCGGACGATTCGCTTCGCGCTGTTCATCTTGTTCCTGCTCGCGCTCTGCTTTCTCATGTTCCAGCAAACGCGTCTGAATTTCGCGGTGACGGCTCATCACAGCGGGATCCAGTTGCTTGTTCAGCAAGCGGCGCTCCTGCTCTTTCATCAGCTCTTCGGTTTGCCTGATTTCACGCGCCTGATCGCCCTTGCCCTGCTCTTCCAGCGCCCGACGGGCTTTTTCCAGTTCACGACGCATGGCTTCCTGCTGGGCGGCCATCCGGGCAAACTGTTCGCTGAGCTGCTGCTTCTGTCCCTGTTGGCCGGGTTTTCCCTGCTGCTGTTGCATCTGCTGCAACATCTTGCCCAGTTCCTGCTGCATCTGATTCAGCTGGGGTTTAGGTTTTCCGCCTTTACCGCCGGATTTGGGATTGCTGCAGGATTTACTGCTTTTCGCCTGTTGCTGCATCTGCTGCTGCATTTTCTGCATAGACTCACTCAGCATCACCGCCAGATTGTTCATGCCCGTCATGGCATACTGTTGCCGCGTGCTGATGAAGCCCATATCGCGGGTGCGCACCCTGGCAAGTGCCTGTTCCAGGTTGCTGTTGATGCGGTTCACTTCTTTGTTGATGAAACTCTGCACCGCGATTTGCCGCTTCGACAAAGCAAAAAGGCTGTCGGCAATCATTGCTGCCTCATCCTGGATGCGCTTTTGTTCCTGAGCCAGCGCCACATATCGCGGTGAATATTCACGTTGCTCTTTCATGTCCTGCATCACACGCTCCTGCTTGAAGGAAAGTGCAATGAGGTTTTCCAGCAGCTGACGCAGGGTCTGGTAATCTTCTTCGTTGCGCTGGGCACGCGACGCTGCCAGCGATTCCCGCATTTTGTCGGCAGCCTCTTTCAGCTTGTCGGCAGCACTGCGCTGTTTGGATGCGGCTTGCTGCCCTTTCCCACTTTTCATCTGTTCCGAAGCCTGCTGCATCTGCTCGCCGGCCTGCTGTTGCTCGCTGCCGGCCTGATCCAACTCCATAGGCTGTTCCAGTTCCTGATTTTCCTGTTTCAGTTGCTGCTGTTCCTGCTGAATCTGATTCAGCTGTTGCTTCAATTGTTCCTGCTGCTGTTTCAGCGATTCATCCGGCTTGGGCTGGGCAGCCGTTTTGTCGGAAAGTTCCTGCTGCTTCCGGGCCAGCTCTTCCAGTCGTGCGGCCAGGTCCTCTGCCTTCTTCTCTACCTGCAACTGTTTGAATTGCTCGCGCGCCGCCTCCAGCTGCTTCTGGATGTCCTCACGGTTCAGCTGCAGCTGTTGCATCTGCCGCTGAAGTTCATCCTTATCCATTTGCTTCAGTTGCTCTTTGAGCTTCTCCAGCAGGTTTTTGAGCTCTGGATTGGCCAATTCTTCAAACAGCTTCCGCACTTCCTGCTCCCGCTTCAACAGCTCTTCGCTGATGCGGCTGGTTTCCTGCTGCTGCCGGCTGAGTTGTTCCTGCTGTTGCTTCAGTTCCTGCAGCTGATCCTGCATGCGCAATTGCTCGTCGATGTGCTGACGTGTGCGCTCCATGTCTTCCCAGTTCAACTGACGTTTTTCTGCCAGACGGCGCTGCAGGGCTTCATCTTTTTCCTGCTGACGGCGCATCTGCTGCATGGCCGACTGCATGTTTTTGTCCAGACGCTGCTCATCCTGCTGCTGCTCCTTCCGCAGCTCTTCGAGGCTTGCCTTCCGAAGCAATTCAGGACTGCTGCGTGTGGCCTTGCTGCCGTGTATGCCGTCGTTGTCCCATACTTCAAAGAAATATTCCACCTCATCGCCGGGTTCCATGCCCAGGGCGCTCAGGTTCACGCCGTGCACAAATGCCAGGTCGCGCCCTTTTGGAACCGCTACCGGAAGCTGTTGCATGGGCAGTGATTTCTTTCCCTGCTGTTCGGCGCGCACAAAGCGAAAATGAAACAGCACCCGGGAAATGCCGTAATCGTCGGTGGCGGCACCTTTGAACCAGATCTGATTTTGCAGGCCGCTGTCGTTGCTGCGCTCCACACGGATGATGGGATGCGCATCGGGAACCACACGAACCAGCACCTGCAGCGAATCTTTAAATCCAACGGTTTTGTTTCTGGGCACAAAGACCACGGCACCCGATTTCATGGCGCGGTGTTTCAGGCGAAACCAGCCGCGTGCATCTTTGTCAGAAAGCTGCTGTATTCCTTCGGGAAGCTGCACCCGCACCTGTTCTGTATGTGCTGTTTTCAGGGTCCAGCCGATGTTGGTGCCTTCCGGAATTTCCAGATCGGCCACGGATTCGAGCTGTTCATTTTTGCGCCCGGTATAAGCTGGAAACTCCAGCTGTGCACTCAGTCCGTTCAGGCTTGGCGCCTGTAGTGCTTCAATGCGGTACGGATCTGAAATAAATCCCGCCGCGCTGAGGTTAAACACCAACGCTTCACGCACCGATTCCAACCGATAAACATAGCGACCATCACTGCGGCGCTGCATGTTTATTTCGCGGCCATCCAGCAGTACGGACAACTCCTCCGGCAGGGCCTTCCCTTCCAGACCTGCTTCGAGCAGGATGCCTTCACCGGAAAATACGCTGAGGTTTTTGTTGTAAAGCACGAAGCGAAACGGTGCCTCGATTTTAAACTGTGTTTGGTATTGAATAATCCTTCGGGTTCCTTCGGTGAACACATTGCTCTGGAACAGCAGGATGATGCCGATGAGCAACGCCGGAAGTGCGGCCCAGCGCGCCATGCGCATATTTTCCCCGAAATTCACCGCCGCCGTGAACCGAATGGGACGCAGCGCTTCTGTTTTCTGACGGATGCCCGCCTCCAGCAGGCCTTGTCCGGCAGCTGTACTGTGCATCTGTTGCAATTGCAGCGCATTCAGCAACTTATCGCTCACTTCCGGAAAATGCCTGCCCACAATCAGTGCCGCTTCTTCATAAGAAAGCACTTTGCCGATGCGGTACAGTTTGAGCAGTGGCATCAGGATGAAACGGAACAGCACATAACCAGAAAGCGCGAGGTAGCTGAAGAAACATACTGCGCGCACAGCCGTAGGAAAACGCAACAGGAATTCACCCAGACTCAGCACCAGGAATGCACCACCAAGCAGGGCCAGTGAAAACAAAATGCCACGAAGCAATTCATTCCGGTAGTATTTCCGGATGAAGGCATCAAGCCTCACAATCAATGAATCCTGCCTGTGTTCCACCCGAACAAATTTACACAAACAGGGAGATTGTGGGATGGGGCATTTGGTTCCCACGATGCGCCTGACTTCCCCGAGGCTGCGCTCGCGACTTGCAGCGCACAGCGCCACGGACTGCTCGCGTGGCACATAGCATGACATAACTTGCAACCCTTCCCCTAATATTGCACACACAACTTTTCCCTGCCTGACTGCGTTAGCACTTCAATCACAGCCTATGAAACGCCTGCTTTTCTTCATCCTCTTGGGTGGTGCTTCCGCTCAGGCACAGCATTTTACCGGGGTTTCGGTGGGGAAATATTCAGGCATCCTCGGTGCCGGGGTGAATCCTGCACTCACCGCTTCCTCGCCTTATATCTGGCATGTGAATCTGGTTGGGGTTTGGGGAAACGTGCATAACGATTACCTGAAGTTGCGCATGCCTTATCCGGTGTATCGCTTCATCGGAAACCGCATTCCGGCACCTTACGTGGACGAAAAAGGAAATCCTACCTGGTCGAACAGCTGGCTGAAGGAACGCCTGAACGGAAATCCAAAAAACGTAGGGCTGGGCGCCATGGTGAAGGGCCCTTCCGTGCTGGTGAAGATCGACAAGAACTGCCAGCTGGGTTTCGTTTCGGATGTCGCGGCCCTGGGACGCGTGAGCGGCGTGTATGAACCGCTGGCACATGCGCTCCGCAATGAGCTGGACACGGCCAAAGGCGCTTATGAGCTGTTCGACCTGCGCCGGCGCAGCAATACCGAAACCATCAGCCGGCTTACCGTGCATGGTATGGCCTTCGGCGGAGCCGGAATTCATGCTTCGCGGCGCGTCAAGCTGAAGTGGGGAAACTACCTGGATGCAGGAATAAACCTGAAGAAGGTTTGGGGACTGGGCGGATTTTCCTTTGCGTCGCAGGCTTTGAAGATTACCAAGGTAAATGATGATTCGGTGCAACTTGCCGGCACCGACATGCGCTTTTACGAGTTTAATTCCAATGGTCGCGGCGAAGCGCTGGAACTTGGCGTTTTATACACCCTGCAAAAACCGGAATTCCGACAGCCGGGCGGCTACAGATACCGCCATCCCGATTACCTGCTCCGCGCCGGACTTGCCCTGATGGATGTGGGCCGCATCCGCTACAACAATGTGGCGTACACGCAATGGCTGAATACCGGCACGGTGGGTTGGAACCTGAAAGCGGCAGAGAACCGCTACAAGAACCAGCAGCCCGGTCTGGATCTGGCCGAGCAGGTATTCCGTGATTTGCCGGGCATGCAGCAGGGCAGAAGCAATGTGGCCGTAGGCCTGCCCACACGGTTGATGCTGCACGCCGATTATCAGTACACGCGCGACTTTTTCCTGCAGGCTCAGGTGGTACAAAGCCTGCGTGGCCGTCATTCCATGAGCATGCGGCATCCTTCATACATGATGCTGGCACCGCGTTATACGCGCAGCTGGCTGGAAGTCAGCACGCCGCTTTTTCTGGAATACGACTACAAGCAGTTTCGGGCGGCGCTGGCATTGCGCGTCGGGCCCGTATATCTGGGCACCAACAGCTTGTTTTCCATGCTCAGCGGGAAGCGCATGCGCGACGCTGACTTCTACATCGGCATTGCCTTTGGAAACCTGCCGGGCAGCAGAATCAGCCGCGCCAATAAGGAATCTGAAGACAAGCAGATTCGGGTGAAGAAGGAATGCGGGAGCATGTGAGGGGAAGGCTGAAACGTTTCTGCTGCCGGATCATTTTTCTTTCGTCACTTTTTCCATGGCCAGCATGCAAAAGCATACAATGACAGCAAATAACCCGAAACTGTATGCTTGAGGATATAATTGGGATGAGGAGGTGTTTGCCAACTTTTACAGGATGGTGCAAATTCTCTTACATAAGTCCATTGAATAAATTGCTTTATCAAAATTAGAAAGCCACAGCAAAGGACCGGCCTCCCCGCATCGCAAGCTTTCGGGGCAAGCTGCTCACCCATCCTGCGTTTCGCGGGACATTTAGTATTATGACAGAGGCACCATGATCCTATTTATAATTTGGCTAAATGATCTTACCATAGAGCAAGGACCAGCCTCCCCGCTTCACTGGCTTGCGAGGCAGGCCGCTCAGCCACTATTGCTGCTCCCACGCAAAGCTTCGTTCAAAATCTGTGAAGGAACCATGACAATGTTTTCTTTCGAAAGCCACAGCAAAAGGACCGGCATTAAAGGATGAAAGGTGTTAAACGCAGTGAACAACCGGTAAATACCGAGGAAGCTCCGAACTTGTGAGGAGATCGCCGACAGCCCTTCGGCTTCGCTCAGGGTGACACATTCGGTTGTTTACAAGTGTGCACCGCATCATCCTTTTCAGCCTTGATTTTTTGCTTACTCTTTCATCAAGGAAAAAGTAAGATGAAATAAGGTAATTGTTGCATGAACATGCTTTGGGTGAAATTCATTTAAAGCACGGAAAGCTAGCGAACTGGATAAGTTGGAGCAGGTAAAATGGTTCGTGGTTCGACAAGCTTCACCGAGGCTGCCCCGCATCGCTATGCTTGCGGGGCAAGTTGCTCGGTACTTTCAGCCCGGGACTCACTACGTTCCCCCGGGACTTTCAGCACCATGACAGGCTCTCCCAGCCCGCGTTTGCCCGAGACTTTCAGCACCATGACAAGCTTTCCATGACAAGAAGTATTAAACCAATTATCCTTTCCTTTGAACCAACCATGCCGCGCCTTGTCTTCTTGTTACTTCTATTAACCCCCCTTTCCTGTACCCGCGAAACGCCTAAAGTCCCGCAGCAGGCTGCGGCGAAGAAAATGGTGCAGCGGCAAGCTGTCGTTGGCGCTGTGACGATTCGCATTCAGCCATTCGAGGATATACCTGCGGCTTACACGCAGTACGTCGTAAGACAACTGCAAAAACAATACAGCAAGGTGCAGGTGATGCCGCCCATCAAGTTCCCGCCCCGGGCCATGAACGCCGCCGGAACGCGCTACAAAGCCGATTCACTGATTCGTTTCCTGCATCATATCACGCCCGTAGGTAGCCTCAGCATGGGCCTCACACTCAAAGACATCAGCACCAATAAAAATGGCCATCCCGATTGGGGCATCTTCGGATTGGGATATTGTTCAGACGCGACATATCACGTCTCTTAACGTTTCATTTGCGGGTTCTGTTCAGACGCGACATATCGCGTCTCTTACCGTTTCATTTGCAGGTTCTGTTCAGACGCGACATATCGCGTCTCTTACCGTTTTATTTACGGGTTCTGTTCAGACGCGATATAACGCGCCTCTTTCCGTTTCATTTGCGGGTTCTGTTCAGACGTGATATATCACGTCTCCTACCGTTTCATTTGCAGGTTCTGTTCAGACGCGATATATCGCGTCTCTTACCGTTTCAGCAGCAGCGCGATATTCTCCACGTGGTGCGTATGCGGGAACATATCCACGGGCTGCACCACGGCCACGCGGTACTGTTCCTTCATCAGCGCGAGGTCTCGGGCCTGGGTCGCCGGATTGCAACTGATATAGACCACACGTTCCGGCGCGATGTCCAGGATCTTCTGTACCACATCGGGATGCATGCCGTCGCGGGGCGGGTCGGTGATGATGACATCGGGTTTGCCTTGCTCGGCAATGAAGGCATCGTTCAGCACCAGTTTCATGTCGCCGGCAAAGAAGGCGCAGTGCTTCACGTCGTTCAGTGCGGCATTCTCCTTCGCGTCTTCGATGGCTTCGGGCACGTATTCCACGCCCACTACACGCCCGGCCTGCGCCGCCACAAACAGCGCAATGCTGCCCGTTCCGGTATAAAGGTCGTACACGAGTTCGTTTCCGCTCAGCGCGGCCAGGCTGCGCGCCTCGCGGTACAGCCGCAGCGCCTGCTCAGGATTGGTCTGGAAGAAGCTCTGCGGACGGATGCGGAACTGCAATCCTTCCAGGGTTTCGGTGATCCAGGCATCGCCGCGGTACACTTCGATGTCGAGGCCTTGCAGCGTGTCGTTGCGCTTCTCGTTCACCGTCCACAGCAGCGAACTGATTTCGGGATAAGAAGCAGACAGGTGTTCCAGCAGTTTTTGGATGCGTTCCTCGTCGTGGTAGCCGAAACTGAGCAGCAGCATCCATTGTCCGGCGGTATTGCAGCGAAACATCGCGTTGCGCATCAACCCTTCCTGACTGTGCGGGTCGAAGAAGCTGTAGTCGTTTGCTAGGCAGAATTCCCTGATGTCGTTACGGATTTTGTTGACTGGCTCCGGCATCAGGTAGCAGGTGTCGATGTTCAGGATTTTGTCGAAGCGGCCGGGGATATGAAAGCCCAGCGCGGCTTCTTCCACAGGATGTTCCGGGTCAAACACGGTTTGCCAGGCTTTGTTGCTGAAGGAGAACTCCAGCTTGTTGCGGTAATTTCGTGTATGTTCTGCGCCGATGATGGGACGGAATTCTTCAATTTCTACACCACCGATGCGGGCCAGGTTGTCGGCTACCTGCTGTTGTTTGGCCTGGAGTTGGGCTTCGTACTGCAGGTGCTGCCATTTACAGCCGCCGCAGAGGCCGTAATGACTGCAAAAGGGTTCGCTGCGCAGGGGCGAAGCTTGTTTCAGTTCGAGGATACGCGCTTCAAGGAACTTCTTCTTTTTCCCTGTAATGCGCAGGGACGCAACGTCGCCGGGCGCGGCGTATTTGACAAAGATGACGCGGTTGTCCACGCGGGCCACGCAGTTGCCTTCAGCGGCAGCCGGGCCAATTTCCACGTCTTCTAGAACCTGGAAGGCAATCTTTTTACGCGCCAACTCAGTTTGCTTTTCTTTTCAGAACCGTGTCGAGGGTGGCACCGAAGCGCGCAGGATCTTCATAACCCACGCTTACCAGCAGGTTTTCGCCCGCACCCGGATCCAACCAGAAATACGAGGTTGGATAACCGTAGGAACGACCCCTGCCCAGCCAGGCCAGTAGCTCGTCGCTGGTCATGGTATAATTCCCGAACTTGTAGGTACGCGTTTTCTCCGGATTGAACTTCACAGCCACAAAATCGGCGTTCAGTTTGGCAATGATGCCCTGATCGGAATAAGTGTTTTTATCCATCACCTTGCACCAGCCACACCAGTCGGTATAGGCATCCACCAGCAAGATTTTCTTGTCTTTCACCGCCTTCTGGTAACCGGCTTCAAAGTCGTACCAGGTAAGCGTTGCGGCGTCGGCGGGTTTGCGTTCCTGCACGGTTTTATAGGCAGCGTTGCTGGTGCTTGTCACAGGCTGATGACTGCGGCTGCAGGCGAACAAAAAAGGCAGCACGGCAGCGATGATAGGTAAGGCGCGATTCATAGGGGCTCTTGATACAAATTTATGTTTTGCAAGGGATGTGCCAAATAATCACAGTATGAGGTCATGTTCACAGAATCATTACCATGCGTCTGACTCACAGGATCACAGCTTTTGTCATGGTGCTGAAAGTCCCGTGGGCAGCTTCAGGAGTGCATGTTATGCTGCTTGGCCCTATCGAACTGCTTCAGCCGTTTGGCAGGAGTGTCTGTCATGGTGAGCCTGTCGAACCACGAACCATCCTTCGACAGGCTCTGGATGACAGCAGGGACACTTTGAATCTCAGTGAACCTAACTCAATAATCCAGCAACTCCTGAACCGCGGTTTCCAGTCTGCCCCAGGGCAGGAACTGATCTTCAAGCGGTTTGGCCAGCGGCACGGGCGTATCCAGGCTGCCTAAAGTATGCACAGGCGCATCCAGCCATTGAAAGCAATGACGGCCAATCCATGCAGCGATATCCGAAGCAATGCTTCCGGTGATGGTGTCCTCAGTAAGGACGAGCACTTTACCGGTTTCACGCACCTGCGCCGCCACAGTTTCCTGATCCCAGGGAAGCAAGGTGCGCAAATCAACCACGCGTGCGGCGATGCCTTTTTGTTTCACCAGCTCCAGCGCTTTGTGTACGCCCCAGCCGTAGGTGATGATGGTTAAATCGTTACCGTGGTTGTGGACTGCTGCCTGTCCTTCGGGCAACATAAACCATCCATCGGGAACCATTCCATTCACGCTGCGGTACAGGTATTTGTGTTCGAAGAAGAGCACGGGATTTGGATCGGCAACGGCACGCGCCAAAAGGCCTTTGGCATCCATCGGTGTGGACGGATAATAAATCTTGAGCCCGGGAACGTGGTAAAACCAGGCTTCGTTGCTCTGGCTGTGGAAGGGACCGGCCTGTGCCCCGGCGCCTGTGGGCATGCGCACCACAACGTCGGCGGGCTGGGCCCAGCGGTAGTGACTCTTGGCCAGGTTGTTCACAATCTGGTTGAAGCCGCAGCTCACAAAATCGGCAAACTGCATTTCCACCACGGCTTTGCGTTTCTTGATGGCCAGGCCGTAGCCGGCACCAAGAATAC
>JBDKIU010000203.1:0-5572 GCA_039796915.1 Bacteroidota bacterium
TCACGCCCCACCCCGGAGCAGGTGATGATGATCACCTCCACTTCTACTGGTGTGTAAGCGAACCGCATTCGTGCCACCGTTTTACTGGTACTGGCGTAACCACTCCGAACAGCATCAACCGATTTAAAGGTGGCACTGTAAATGACATAGGCGTTGCTTTCTTGCACTCCCGCAAGCAACAACATAGAAAAAATAATAAATCGTCTCATAATACAAACAATTATGCCATACAATGTTAAGAACATAAGTTCCATAAGAACAAGCACCTAAACGCTGCTTACATGCCGGTTAAAATTGACTTTTATGGAAAGTCCTAAATATATCCTTGATAATGAAGCGCTTATACAATATCAGCGCAATGCGTTTATGATTTAATAAACGTTTGTAAACATTTACAAACATCAAATTTGTCAGATGCTGCGCTTGAAGCAGCCCAAAAACTCCCTGATACGTTCAGCGCTGCATGCGTATTCCAACATAAATTCTTCGTCCCTGCAGGCTGGCGTAATTATAAGCAGCATCAAAGGTGTAGCCTTGCGGATTGTTGAGGTGTACAAACTTGTCAAATGGATCAAATGGCCTCAACAACGGATGCACCGGCACAAAATTGAACAGGTTGCGAATTCCAACGTAAAACTCGAACCCGCGTTTTGACTTCTTCGTTGCCTGAATATTCAGCAGTGCATACCAGGGAGAATATGCTGGTCGGAAATCACCCGGAACCACGGGCAGCCGCATCGGACTATACATTTTCGCACCGATATCAACCATCCAGTTTCGTGGAAACGGCTGCTGCACTTGCAAAGATGCGCTCAGTGGCGGGCTGTGCACTTGCCATTCAAAATCCATCAGCCCATTGCTGTCGCGGCGCATCATGCCAACCTGCATGGCAGTGATGCCTAAGCTTATGCGTTGCTTTGTTGCGGTGAAGAGTTCAAAATCAAGACTTAAACCGGTGCTGCGCGCAAAGCCGTTGAGGTTTGAATAGATGATTTGATTCGGGTTGCTGAAGTAATCTGCTGCGATTTTGTTGCTGAAGCGCGTGTAGAACACAGTCGCTTCGGAACGAAGCACATGCCTTCCCGGGTTGCCTGTAACCGCATAATTGAGCAGAGCCGACCAGGAACGTTCCGGCCTCAGGGCTTCCTGAAAAACCACTTCCCTGGCACCGGTTAAGGCGGCATGATCTTCAGTAAACACCTGCACCAATCGATATCCGGTACCAAGATTGAAGCGCAGTGACGACGCCGTGGAAGTTTGACAGCGCAGGGCCAGACGAGGACTCCACACGGTTCCGTGCACCCGATCGTCGTCCATTCGGATGCTTACATTGTAGCCAATGTTTGCTTTGACCTTCCCTTCAGCCTGCACAAAGAAACCCGGAAGGAAACGGCGATCCGCTGTTGGCGTGGCTACCGTTTGATCATCATAGAATGTGTAGCGCAGCGGCAGGCCGGCCAGCCAGGATATACCGCGATGGTTGCCAGACCAAAGGAATTGAAGGAACCCTACCCGCTGCACCGCCTGGAAAGGCATGATGCCGTAAACGGAATTTTGCCGATGTTCGGTCGCTGACCATTGAATCAAGGGCTTCCCGAACCATGCGAGCTGATACGCGCCCAGCAGTTCGTTTCTCGTAGTACGGATGCGTTCTCCGTAAACAGAATCGGTACCTGCAAAGCGCTCTTCCCAGTGCATCTGTCCGCCCCATCTGTACTCTTCAAACCTGCGCACGGCCAATGATGCAGGGAGTTTACTGTTCCTGTTGATGCTCATTTTTTGAAAGAAGCTAAAGCGTTCCTGAACCGGGATATCCGTAAATCCGTCAACATTGTTGTCGAACGGCTGTTTCATCAAAAAAACATGCAGGCTGCTGATCATATTCACTTTTCCCCAGCGATACAGCCCGGCAAGGTCAAGTGCATGCTCTCCATGACTCGTACTGTTTAAATCTGCATGCACCTGATTGCGCCGTTGCGGATTGCGCGTTATCAGGTTAATAACGCCGGCCATTGCTTCCGGTCCATAGAGCGCCGATGCTGCACCTTTGATGATTTCTACACGCTCCAGTAAACTGTTGGGAAGCCCCATGAGTCCATAAACAGTGCCCAGGCTGCTCACCAGAGGCATCCCGTCGATGGTCACCAACGTATAAGCCCCTTCCATTCCGTTGATGTGGATATCGCCGGCGCTGCACACGTTGCAGTTTACCTGTGGTTGCAATCCATTCACCATCTGTACCGACTCAAATAGGTGCGCACCCGGATTGGAACGAAAAAAAGAACGCTGCAACACTGCTACCGGCACGGGACTGTTTTGCCGCAAAACCGGCCTCATGGTTCCGGTAATCACCACTTCATTCATCGAGGCACTATCCGATTGGGCCAGCAATCTTCCTAATGTCAATGGAATAATGAACAGCTTTTTTAGCATTGTCTAAATTATTATTTTGTAACACAAAATTATACGTTTCCCGAATCTCATACACCATCCTGTCCGGGGCTGACGGGCATAAAAAAAGCCCCAAAGAATTTTGGGGCTTTTCATGGCAGCGGTTGGTTCTATTACAGCGTTCCGCGCTTCCGTTGTTCCTCTTCAATACTTTCAAACAAGGCCTGGAAATTTCCTTTACCAAAGCTCTTGGCGCCTTTCCGCTGAATGATTTCGAAGAACAAAGTTGGGCGATCTTCAACAGGCTTGGTAAAGATTTGCAGGAGGTAACCATCTTCGTCGCGGTCCACCATGATGCCCCATTTCTTCAATTCATCCAGATCTTCTTCAATAATGCCCACACGTTCACGTACGGTATCGTAATACGTTCCGGGAACATAGAGGAACTCCACGCCTCGTTTCCGCATCTCCGAAATGGTAAACACGATATCATCGGTTGCCACAGCGATGTGCTGGCAGCCCGGACCACCATAAAAATCGAGGTATTCTTCTACCTGGCTTTTCTTTTTTCCTTTTGCGGGTTCATTGATGGGGAATTTGATGCGGCCATTGCCGTTGGTCATCACTTTACTCATGAGCGCGGTGTATTCCGTGGAAATATCCTTGTCATCGAAGGTGACCAGGTTGGCGAATCCCATCACCTGTTCGTAAAACGCAGCCCATTGATTCATGGCGCCCAACTCAACATTTCCCACCATGTGGTCGATGTACTTCAGTCCGGTGGGCGCGGGTTGATATTCCGTTTTCCATGCCACGAAACCCGGCAGAAAAGTACCCTGGTAATTTTTCCGTTCGATGAACAGATGCACGGTGTCGCCGTAGGTGTGGATTCCTGAACGCACAATGCTGCCGTGGGCGTCGCTGATGGTTTCCGGATGAAGGTATGGTTTGGCGCCGCGTTTCACCGTTTCTTCGAAGGCAGAACGCGCATCATCAACCCAAAGTGCAATGACTTTTACGCCATCGCCGTGTTTTTGAAGGTGTTCGGAAATTTCGGTATTCCCGAAGAGCGGCGTGGTAAGAACCAGACGGATTTTATCCTGAACCAACACATAGCTGGTACAGTCTTTTTGCCCGGTTTCGAGGCCGGCATAGGCCAGCTCCTGAAATCCGAAGGCTGTTTTGTAGAAGTGCG
Source organism: Bacteroidota bacterium (assembly GCA_039796915.1). Lineage (GTDB taxonomy): Bacteria > Bacteroidota > Bacteroidia > NS11-12g > UBA955 > REEB481. The sequence continues at coordinate 3,587 of JBDKIU010000203.1, forward strand.
CTGCCTGCTTGGCATTGCCCACATAAAATTCTACATAATCGGTGCCGTTGATGGGCAGAAAGTCGGCGGCTTTGTCGAAGATTTTCGCTCCCTCGTACTGAAAGTTCCGCACCTTGCTGAGGTCTGCAGTTTCGGTATGCATGCTTGAGTTTTTTTAGTTGATGGCGGCTTGTTCCAGCCAGGATTTGTAATAGTCTTTCACTTCCAATTGCAGGGCTGTTTCGGTAATCATCACCGGATTGAAGGGATCAATCATCACAGCCAGTTCGCCGGTTTCTTTCTTACCGATGCTTCGTTCAATGGCTCCGGGATGCGGTCCGTGAGGAATTCCTCCGGGATGCAGGGTGAGTTGTCCTCTGGAAATGTTGTTGCGGCTCATGAAATCACCATCCACGTAGTACAGAATTTCATCGGAGTCGATGTTGCTGTGGTGGTAAGGCGCCGGAATCGCGTCGGGATGATAATCGTACAAACGTGGCACAAAAGAGCAGATCACGAAATTCCGCCCTTCGAAAGTCTGGTGAACCGGCGGAGGCATGTGGATGCGTCCGGTGATGGGTTCGAAATTGTGAATGGAGAAGGCATACGGATAATGATAACCGTCCCAGCCCACCACATCAAAAGGATGATTCCCGTATAGGTACGGAAACATGGTTCCCCTTTTTTTGATCATGACAGGAAATTCACCCTGCACATCCAGGGTTTGCAGGTTTCTGGGGCGTACAATATCGCGTTCGCAAAAGGGCGAATGTTCCAGCAGTTGTCCAAACTCGTTGCGGTAGCGCCGCGGTGTCAGCACCGGACCATGCGACTCCACGAAAAGCAGTCTGTTGCGGGAGCCGCTAAACTCCATCGTATAAACTGTTCCCCTTGGAATTACCACATAATCACCTGGTTGGAAAGGAACTTCACCAAACATGGTATGCAGAATTCCCGAACCTTCGTGTACAAAAATCAACTCATCGGCATCGGCATTTTTGAAGAAATAATCCATGGTTCCACTGGGCGCCGACAGCCCTATTTCCATGTCATCGTTTACAAACAGGGTGTATCTGCTTTTCAGATAATCCTGATGCTCAGGAATTTCCAGTCCCTTAAAACTCAGGCTGCGCATGTTGTTTTCAACCGCAACCCTGGGCTTCACGGAATAAGCGTCGCCGGTTTGCACCACACGGGTGGGCGCATACAAATGATAAACCAGCGATGACATGCCGCTGAATCCCTGCGTGCCCACCAATTCTTCCTGATACAGTTCACCGGAAGGCTTGCGGAACACCACATGGCGTTTGGAAGGAATGTTTCCTAAGGTGTGGTAGATTGGCATAGCGTTGTATGCGGCAAATTTTATCAGGAAGCACCCAGCCGATTCCTGACCCGGGTCAGCAATACAACTGACGCTTTTGGGGATGGAAGAAATCCCTCTTCCGTTGAAAGGCATACAGCGCTGAGTATGGGCTGCTGTGCAGCTGGTGTTCCATGCCCGTTTTAACTGGAAAAACACAAGGATCCGCCTGCTCAATGAACCCTTTGACCATTGAAAACTGTTACATTCGCACCAAGATTCAAAAAGACCTATGGCTTTCGACCTTGACCTTATCAAATCCGTGTATGAAAGAATGCCGGCCCGCATTCAGGCTGCGCGCAAGCTGGTTGGCCGTCCGCTGACCCTTTCAGAAAAAATCCTGTATAACCATTTGTGGAACGGCGATGCTACCACGCAACATGAACGGGGTCGCTCCTATGTTGACTTCGCACCGGATCGCGTGGCCATGCAAGATGCCACCGCGCAAATGGCCTTGTTGCAGTTCATGCAGGCAGGTCGCCCGAAGGTGGCTGTGCCCAGCACCGTACACTGCGACCACCTGATTACCGCAAAAACAGGCGCAGATGCGGATTTGAAAATCGCCAACGAAGAAAGCCGCGAGGTGTATGACTTCCTGGCTTCAGTTTCCAATAAATACGGCATCGGTTTCTGGAAGCCCGGCG
>JBDKIU010000204.1:0-9426 GCA_039796915.1 Bacteroidota bacterium
GATGGCCGCAGAATATATAATGGCGACATCGTGCGGGCCGAACCTCTGATCCGCATCAGCAGCAAAGACGAAAACAAATACTTACTGCAAACCGACTCAAGCCGCTTCAACCTGTATTTAAAACGACCGGGATCGCCCGATTTCACACCCGTTCCGGTGGATGGCATCGAGGCTGTATTCAAACCCGCGCAAACCGCCGGCAACAGTGCGGTGATTGATTACCGTCCGCGAAACCTTCCGGATGGAACCTACAGCCTGAAAGTTCAGGCGACGGACATGAGCGGCAATCCGGCGGGTCAGGAAGCGTATGTGGTTGATTTCAGGGTGCTGAACAAAAACATGGTTACGAATTTTTACCCGTATCCCAATCCGTTCAGCACGCAGATGCGCTTTGTATTTACACTTACCGGAAACGACATACCGGATGAAGTGCACATCAAAATCATGACCGCCGATGGCCGTGTGGTAAAACACGTACATCAGGATGAACTGGGCCCCATGCATATTGGCAACAACATCAGCCAATGGAGTTGGGACGGAACCGATCAGTTCGGCGACCGGCTGGCCAACGGCGTGTATTTCTACCAGGTAACCGTACGAAAAGACGGAAAAAAACTGGAGCACTTCGACAGTGCCGGCGATGCATCCTTTAAACAACAAGTCGGAAAAATTTACCTCTTACGCTGATAAACCAAAACAACATTGTCATTCACAGAAAAACTCAGGAAGCGGTGGAACGCAGGTTCTACCCGTCAGGTATGGATCATCCTGTTGGTATTTGCCCTTACGGGAAGCAGCGTGGTGGGGCTGCGCCAGTTGCTGAAGTCCAATTTCGACTGGGCGCATAGCCAATGGTTCACCTACAGCTATTACTGGATCATCCTTCCGGTGTACAACCTGATGCTGCTGATGTACGGTTACCTGTTCGGTCAGTTTCGCTTCTTCTGGGAATTTGAAAAAAGATTCTTCCAACGCATGGCTAAACCTTTCAGAAAGAAATCATCATGATTACCGAAGCACAAGTATTGCATGCCCTGGGACAGGTAGATGATCCGGATCTGAAGAAAGATCTGGTGACCCTTGGAATGATCCGCGACCTGAACATTCAGGGTGACATCGTTTCATTCACTGTGATGCTCACCACCCCGGCCTGTCCGATGAAAGACATGATTGAACAGGCTTGCAGAAATGCCATCCGGCTGATGGTTCCCGATGCGCGCACGGTCAACATCCTGATGAGCAGCGAAACCCGCAACAACCGACCTGCCCGCGGCATTTTACCCGGAGTAAAAAACATCATCGCCGTAGCTTCCGGGAAAGGCGGCGTGGGCAAATCAAGCGTAGCGGCAAATCTGGCAACGGCTTTGGCGCGCAGCGGTGCAAAAACCGGACTGCTGGATGCCGACATTTACGGACCTTCGGTTCCAACCCTTTTTGGCATACAGGAAGCACCGGAAATGCGCGAGGTTGATGGACGGAATATCATGGTTCCCCATGTTCAGGACGGCATCAAACTGATGAGTATCGGATTTCTGGCCGATCCCAAACAGCCTATTGTTTGGCGTGGTCCGATGATTTCTTCAGCCATCCGGCAAATGGTACAGGACACAGATTGGGGCGACCTGGATTATCTGATTGTGGACTTGCCTCCCGGCACCGGCGATGCGCAACTCACCGTGGTGCAACAGGTTCCGCTTACCTGTGTGATTATGGTAACCACACCGCACGACCTGGCTTTTGCAGATGCACGCCGGGCCATGGCCATGTTCCGGGTTCCCGGCATCGAAAAAACCGTGTTGGGCGTTGTAGAAAACATGTCGTGGTTCAGTCCGCCGGACGCCCCCGAAAAACGGTATTACCTATTTGGAACAGAAGGTGGAAAACGCCTTGCCGAAGAAGGTTCCGTGCCACTGTTGATGCAGATTCCCCTGTTTGAACAGCAGGCCCAATCCGTGCGCTATCAACCGGAACATCCAGCCTTTGCTTCCTACCTGGAACTGGCGGGCAATGTGGCGCGTTATGTGAGCATTCTGAACAATACAGAAAAATCCTAGTTTTGTAACACGAGCATGAACGCCAACGACAGCGATATCAGCAAGCGCATCAACGAAGCGCTCGATACCATCAGGCCCTACCTCCACGCCGATGGCGGTGATGTAGAGCTGCTGGAGCTGGGACCGGACCTCTCGGTTGTTTTAAGACTTACCGGCGCCTGCGGAAGCTGCGCCATGAGCGACATGACTATGAAGGCCGGAATTGAAGAAACCCTGCGCCGGAGCATTCCCGAATTGGGCAGTATTTCTGCGGTTAAAGATTGAACCGCGAACCTGTTTTCCTGAAAATCTGCAGCGCCCTCAACGGCATCGTTTGTGTGCTGCTTGCAGCCCGGCACCTCAACCGTACATGGTTGTTTCCGGCTCCGGAATCCTGGTGGTTCTTATGCGCCGCTGCCTTGGGTTTTGTGTATGCCTTTGACCTGGTGATGGATTTGCGTCGGATGAAAAATCCCCGCAGCCTGTTGTCCGGTGCCGCAATTCTGCTTCCTGCGCTGCTTGCTGTTGGCTTTGCGTTGCCCTTCTTTTCGTTGCGCAATCCGGGCGAATACCTGAACAAACTGCTCTTGCCCATCGCACTCACGTCCATCTACCTTACAGGCATTGTCTGGAAGCGCTGGCGGTTGCTGAATCCGTTTCGCGAAGTGCTGGCCGCCCTGGTTTTTGCAAGCACCCTGATTGTGGCAGCTTCGGGTGATGCGGTGCAAACCTGTGCGCTGGCGTTCCTGTTTGGCTTTGGATGCCTGGCCAACCTGCTGCTGGGATCCTGGTACGACTTCGAACAAGACCAACACTATGGCATGACCGGACTGTTGCACAGTTCCTGGTTTCCCGGTTCATCCACCGACCACATGCGCTCCTTGTTCGTCATCATGCTGCTGGTTCCGCCCGCATGTATCAAATTGGCATCGGGCTATTGGACGTCCTGGGCTTTGCCTGAATCGGCGTTGTGGGTGTATGTGGCGATGGTTGCCGGTTTGTGGATGATACGGGAAACGCCACTCACCTTCCGAAGGTTCGGCATCCATCGTTTTGTGGCGGACTGGCTGTTGCTGCTTTGGCTGCTGGTTTAAACAAGTTTCACTTCGGAAGTCCGGCTTCCCAGCACGACTGACATCGCGCTTCATACACATTGCTGTGCCCAACGAGGATTAAATCTTCAGAATCAATCACGCGGTAGGTTCGATCGGCCTTGGCGCCACATTGGAAACAACGTGCAAATACCTGGATTCGGTGGCGTGCAAGTGCTTTTAACGCAGGCATGTGACCGAAATCGCGGCCCAGATAATCGCGATCCAAACCGGCTCCATACACTTCAATCCCCAGCGAAAGCAGGTAGTTTACGGTAGAAAGGATTTCTACATTAAAGAACTGAATTTCATCAATAAAAACCGCTTTCGTCATTTCTGTGGTCAGACCGGAAATCTCTTCTGGTTTGATGACCCTTTGTGCGGGAATGGACAAGCCTGAATGCGTGCTTACGCCGCGGGCATTGTAGCGATTGTCCAGAAGCGGTTTCACCACAATTTTCTGAGAAGGGTCATATTGGTAGTCCTGATATATTTCAATCAGTCGGGTGCTCTTCCCAGCAAACATACATCCGTAGATCAGGGTAAAATCGCTCATGGTTTTCTATTGTCGGTTCTTTGTTCGTTTCTTTGTGCTGTTTCACAGTTATGAAGCACGAGGGAAACGAGTCAGCGAAAATTGAACAATTGCTCGGGGAATTGGGAACAATATCTCCACCTTTTTTGAACAGTAAGGAAAAGCTGAAGCAACTGGCGGCAACCCTGTACCTTCTTTCCGACCAACTGAGTGAAACCAACGAGGCTGCTACAGTGGCTGCTTCGGAAACCAGCGCCGCAGAAACGCATCAGGAACAGCCATGGACGCCAGTTCCCAACCTGCAGCCAAACCATACTGACTGGAGCAATCCCATTCCCGATCTGGATATAGAGGCTGCGCTGATGGCTTCCGAAGAAACAAAGGAGCATATGGAGCCGTCAGCACTCATTTCCAAAGTGGAGCCAAGTCCTGAGCCGGTGCTGCCGCCTGCACCTGAAGCAACACCAACGCTGGTAATTCCACCGGCGCCAAAACAGGAGACCCTGCCGGAAGCGCCTGCCGAGCCTGTGCTGCCGCCCGCACCTGAAGCAACGCCAATCCTGGAAATTCCGCCGGCTCCCAAACAGGAACTGTTGCCGGAGACGACCCCTGAACCAATACTTCCGCCCCAAAGCGAAACACCTCCAGTTCCGCCTGTCACCATACCGGCAGCTGCGCCAGCAGCCTCCCGTGACCTGCATAAATCATTACCGCTGGTGAAGCGCATCGAGTTCATCAACCGTTTATTCTCCGGGAAAGACGACGAGTGGCAGCGGTTCTGCCTGCAGGTAAACAGGGCCGCACACGCCGAAGAAGCCCTGAGCATCTATAGGGAACACTTCATTCGCCTTGGGTGGGAAAAGCAAACCGATAGTGCAGATCAGCTGAAGCAGTCTATTGTGAAAGTATGCGCCTGAGTTGACGTTTATACACGCAGCGCCCTTCCTGCGCCTGCTCTTGCCTTTCGCTACAGGCATCTTTGCGGGGTTGCAGTTGTTGGATACCAGACTCCCAACGGAAGCCTGGTGGTTGCCTTTATGTTTCCTGCTCAGTCTGAGCGGTGTAGGTTTCAGCAGCTACCTCATAGTACATCGACGCAACGTCCCGGATTTATTGGCTCATGGTTGCCTGTTCATGGCAGGCTTGGTGCTGGCTGTCGGCAAAGACCCCATGCATCAGTCAGACCACCACGCTCGCTTTCCAGCAGCGCAAAAGTTCTTACTTCAGCTGACAGAGCCACCCTTGCAAAAAACAGGATACTGGAAAGCTACCGCCCATGTTCTGGAACTTGTTGATTCCAGCGGTATCAGAAGGGCCAGCGGCAAACTGCTGCTGTACATCAAAGAAGACAGCAACAGCACGCTGCAACCATGGAAGTATGGCGACCTGCTGGAAGTACACGGCAAGCTGCAGCCCATTCCCGGCGCGAGTTATCCGGAGCAATTTGATTATGCAGCCATGATGTGGGCAAGAGGCATCAACAGACGCATTTTTACCGAACCGCAACACATTCAATGGCGAGGCAACGAAGGCAACCCCATCTTGACTTTGTCGTTTCAGGCCGCATACTGGACCGGGGAACAGTTGGCGGCGCATTTCAGTCCGCGGATTGCGGCAGTTCTTTCGTCGCTGTTGATCGGCCTGCGAAGCAATATCGAACCTCAGGACCTGGAAGCATTCAAGAATACAGGAACCCTGCACGTACTGGCCGTTTCAGGAATGCACATTGCGTTGATATACGGCGTACTGATGTGGCTGATGAGCGCGGTTCCCTGGCGAATACCCTCTTTTGTAACCCTGACATTCGTAGCTGTATGCATCTGGACCTATGCCTGCATCAGCGGATTTTCCGCATCGGTAAGCAGGGCTGCCTTGATGTGCAGCGTCATGCTTCTCGGAAAAGGCATCAAACGAAACTCGAGTCTGGCCAACAACCTTTCCGCAACAGCATTTATACTTTTACTGTGGGAACCTCGCTGGCTGATGGATGCAGGATTTCTCTTATCATTTACGGCTGTCGCGGGAATCCTGATATTTCAACCCTTGTTTGAACGGCGGCAGCCAAAACATAAAATAGCCAAGTCGATTTGGAACCTGCTGTCCGTTTCACTCGCAGCACAATTGGGCACCTTGCCTGTGAGCCTGTATTATTTCCACCAATTTGCAGCATACTTTCTGATAGGCAACCTGCTGATCATTCCCTTGAGCACCGTTGCCTTGTTTGGCGGACTGTTATTTCTGCCTTTCTGCACGACTCCATACCTGGGAGCAATGATTCTGAGCTGTACCAAGGTGACCACAACCTTGCTGCTGGATGCCGCATCCTGGATTGGAAGCTGGCCAAATGCATTGTTAAACTCATGGTATGTAAGTGGTATAGAGGCCATACTCTTGTGTGTAGTGCTTTGCGGATGTGCCTGGTACTTCAGCAGTACATCTGCCAAACCCTGGATGCTACTGTGCGCCTTGTTGCTATTTGCCGGAATGCGCAGTGTCCGAATCCTGCAAGCACAGTGGATTCAGCGTGACATCATCTTCACCAGACAACAACATGGAATTTGGAGTCTGTTGCTGCGACATGGCAGGCAGGCCATGCTGCTGAGCAACGACACCAGCCGCCTGGACCCCAAGAAAATGTCGGCATACCTGGAACGTTACCAGATCAAACCAGCATTGTTCGAATGTTCCGGCGAGCCAGAATGGTGGAACTTCAGCATCAGCGAACACGCACAGGATTCCATAATCATTCAAGCCACAGGGACTGAAACACCCAGCAGAGAAGGTATAGTTGTGTGGAACCGCCGCTGGCGACCCAAAAGCCTTCCAAAAAACAACAACGACAGCGGATTATGGCTGTTCGAAAACACGAAAAACAGCTACATGCGCATTCCGGAAAAGTTCCTTAATCCATGAGCAAAACGCCTTTAGACGCGAATGGCGGTTTGGGTTGCAAAGTAATTGTAACGGCAATGTCATAAGCACAACACCCTACGGTGCAAAATTGCACACTCTTTCACATTTAACTATCTGATTATCAACGTTTTAAAAATTTATGATCTCAGAACCGGAAGCGCACGTATGATTTTTGTCAGTTCTCAGATTTACCCCCCCTTTTAACTTTCCGGCTTCAACACAAACCAACACAAACACTCAATATGATCACACGTTTCCTAAACAAATCGGGATCAGGCAACTGGCTGCGACGGCTGGGCCTGATTGCCACGGTGTGTACCGCATCTGGTGCTTTTGCGCAGATGTCGGGCACTTACACCATCAACTCGGGAGCTGCTGCCAGTTCGTCGAACTTCACCAACTGGCTGTCGCTGACGCAGGCATTGCAGAACGTAACCCGCGCGGACGGCGGACCACTGTACGGTGGTGCCGGCATTTCCGGTGCTGTTACTGTGAATGTACTGAGCAGCCTCACCGAAAGTGTACCGGTTACCTTTCCTGCGATTACCGGCGCTTCTTCAAGCAAAACCATCACGATCAATGGCGGTGGCAACTTTGTGGCATACAGCAGTACAAGTACTTCGGCTAACAAGGCTGTAATTGTAATGAACGGCGCCGACTGGTTCCGCTTCAGCAACCTGATTATCCGCAACACAGGAACCACTGCACCCTGGGGTGTATGGTTTTACAACCAGGCCGACAACAACCTGTTCGACGGTTGTACCATTGAATTTTCAAACTGCACAACTGCTGCGGGAAGCAATGGCGCTACAAATACTTCAGCCTATGTTGTGTTCAGTGCTTCGGTAACATCAAACACCTACACATCTTCAGTAGGACACAATGGTTCTTATGATACCATTCGGAATTGCCTCATGCGCACCACCAATGCCAGCAGTCCCGGCCCAACCATTGGCATCAGTGAATTGAACAGCACAAGCTACTATTCAAGCACTCCGTCAAACAATACCTTCACAGGAAATACTATTCAAAACTTCTATTTGTATGGCGTTCTTTCCTTCTACTCCAATGGAAGCAGAATAGTGAACAACGACATTTCCAGGGTGAATGCAGGAACGGCTGCGCCATCAACCACTATTTATGGCATCCGGGCGGAAAATTCTTACGGAAGCAACCGCACCATCCAGGTGAACGGAAACAAAATCCACGACCTTCCCTGGACCAATGCCAGCGAAAACAGCGCCTATTATTACCTATTTGGTATTTACACTTATTACCTATACGGCACAACTTCCAACCTTGCCGAAGTAAGTAATAACCAGATCTATAACCTGAAGACTTATTACTATTTCTACGGGATGTACAATTACTACAATTATGACACCCGTATTTCAGGCAACATCATTGAAAACAACCGCACCGGATCTACCAGCACCAGCTATGGATTTTACAACTACTATTCTCAGCGTTGTCGCGTAGATGACAACATCATCAGAAACAACACGCTGAACTCCTACTGGTACGGCATGTATTACATGTATGCCACCGGTGGAACACTGAGCGGCAACCAACAGCTGAATAACATTGCCATCACCACTTCTACTTCTTATTTCGGATTCTACTGCATGTACATGTACTATCCTACCAACGTGCTCATCAGCCGCAACAGCCTGATTGGCAATGGTACGGATTATTACTCCTATGTGTACAGCTACTACTTGTACTATCCTACCAATACCCAGTTCGAAAGCAATTTGCTGGCGAAGCAGCGTGTGTACTACTACCACTATGCGTTGTATGCCTATAACTACAGCAACGGCGGCAACAATACCATCGACAACAATACACTTGACTTCAACTACACTTCCCCCTATTACTACACTTACCATTTAGGATTGTATGTGGGCGGATATTCCACCAGCGGTCCATGGAAAATCCGTGGCAACATCATTCGCCAAACTTCATCAGACTACTACAACTACATGTGTTACCTGTATGGCGACCTCGCGGGTTATGCTGAAGTAGATTACAACGTATTCCATTGCGCCAATACATCTACCTATCTGTATTTCAGTCCTGTTGCCGGCGGCTACAGCGCAACATGGCCCGGCATCATCGGCACGGTGAATCCTGTGATGAATACCGGTTTTGCACCCATTGGCAAAACCAACAACAACCTGTTCATCAACCCGCTGTTCAACAACATTGCTGCCAACGATTACAAACCCAATGCCTGGAAGTGCAACAATAGCATGCCGACCTTTACCGGTCGTGATCTGGTGAATGCCGTGCGCAACCCCGGAGTCTCTGACCGCGGCTGTCTGGAGCGCTATACCGACCTTCAGGCCACCGGCGTTTCATGGACTGCGGGCAGCAACCCTTGCTCCAACTTCTCTGAGAAGCCAAGCATCACCATCAAAAACAACTTTGTCGATACTGCGTATGACTTCAATGTTTCCTACCGCATCAACAACATGCCAAAGGTTACAGAAAAGGTGAGCACCAAGATGCTTTCAGGAAGCAGCTCCACATACACGTTCCAAACCCCTGTGCGCTTGATACCCGGTCAGGTAAAACTGCAGGTATTCATTGATGTTCCGGATGATTACAAACTGAACGACACCCAAAGCTTCAATATGAACGTGCGCCCTGCGCCTTCCGGTGGCGAATTTACCCTCACTCAGGGCCTGAACGACAACCGTAAGAACATGGAGGTGACCATCGTAAACAACCCTGTGAAGTACACCTTCACGCCTCCTAAATACTATACCAACAGCCAGTACGGAACTTCTGCCAAGTGGACTGCCAAGCCTTTTGCACGCAGTGCAGGTGGTCGTGACGTAAGTTCTTACAT
>JBDKIU010000205.1:0-8105 GCA_039796915.1 Bacteroidota bacterium
CCTGAATTTTGTCCACGTCCGGCCGCTTCATGTCGCCGATGAACTGCCGGGCATAGGCGGAAAAGCTGTCCAGGTAGCGGCGTTGACCTTCGGCGAAAATGGTATCGAAGGCCAGGCTGGACTTGCCGCTGCCGCTTACGCCGGTAAAAACGATGAGTTTGTTTCTGGGAATGCTGAGGTCCAGCGCCTTGAGGTTGTGTTCACGGGCACCAAACACATCAATGGAACCGGTATCTTCTGGAACTTCAGGCATGGTCAGCGGGGCGCGCGAAATTACGCCCATTTTGCCGAAGTGGATGTTGTTGGTGGGAAAATAGACATGCACCATTAGCGCAGTTTCCGAATGGTGGGTATTTCCTGCACCATTGCCGTAAATCCTTCCCCTTGCCGATACCTTTGCCCCATGGAATTGCATGAAGTGCTGACCGTGAGTTTTACCCTGTTTGCGGTGATCGACATGATTGGAGCGGTGCCGCTCATCGTTACGCTCAAAGAGAAAATTCCCGGCATCCACGCGCTGAAGGTCACTATGGCCTCGGCCATCCTCATGTTGGGATTTCTTTTTGCCGGTGAACCATTCCTACGCTACCTCGGCGTGGACGTACAGTCGTTTGCCATCGCGGGAAGTATTGTGATGTTCATCCTCGGACTGGAAATGGTGCTGGGCATCCATGTGTTCAAACACGATCCGGATCTGAATACAGGCAACATCGTTCCTGTGGCTTTTCCCATCATCGCCGGCTCTGGAACCTTAACCACCATCATGTCGTTGAAAAGCACCTATTCCGATCTGGTGATCAGCACCGGCATTGCCCTCAACCTGCTGGTTATTTTTGTGGTGGTGGGAAGCACGCGCTACATCCAGAAGAACCTGGGCCGCAGCGGACTGGAAGTGATGCGTAAATTTTTCGGCGTCATCCTGCTGGCCATAGCGGTGAAGATTTTCCGCGCCAACCTGTTCTGAAGCTGCTCAGCGGAAGCTGAACAAGTGTTTTGTGTAATCCGTAGGCGGGTTTTGAAACAGCGCCACGGTTGGGCCGAAGGCGTCGGTTTTGCCCTGATACAGCACCAACAGGCGGTGGCTGATCCACGCCGCCACATCCAGGTCGTGGGTGATGAACAGGTAACTGAGTTGTTTTTCAGATTGAAGACGGGCCAGCAGATTCAGCACCGAAGCCTGCACGCTCGGATCCAGGGCAGAAACGGATTCGTCAAGGATGATAACTTCCGGATGAGCGCACAAAGCGCGGGCAACACAAACCCGTTGACATTGTCCGCCGCTGAGTTCATGCGGATACGCATTCCAGGTATGTTCCGGAAGACGCACATCGCGCAGGAGCTGCTCGGCTGCTTCCCGGATTCCCTGGCTTTGGTGTGGTTTCCTGCCGCCATATTTCAGCGCTTCTTCCAGGGTTTCCAGCACCTTCTGATGTGGATTCAGCGCCGCAAAAGGATCCTGAAAAACCAGTTGAACCACGCCCTGTGGAAGCTTGTCCTGCGCAGCCAGTCGGATGTTTCCCCTGAAATCCTTGTCCAGTCCGCAGATGATTCTGGCCAGGGTAGATTTCCCGCTGCCCGACTGACCCAGAATGCAGATGGTTTCGCCGCGGTGCAGGTCGAACTGAACATCGTGAAGCACCGGCCGGGAGGCGTTTCTGAATTGCTTTTGCCTGACCTGTATTTGGAGTTGAACAGGTAATGCCGTGGGTTGAACCTCCTGACGTGCCTGCGGTTCTTCGTTGGGCACGGGAAGCGTTTGATGCCTTTTCTCCAACGTGGGACGGCAATCCAGCAGCATTTTGGTGTACGCGTGTTTGGGTTGGCGGAGCATGTGGGCGGCTGTGCCTTGTTCCACCACGTGACCGTGCTGCATCACCAGCAGCTGATCGGAATAAGCGCCCAGCAGTTCAAGGTCGTGAGAAACCAGCAGGAGCGAAACCCCGCGGGTTCGGCACAAATCAGTCATCAATGCGCATACCTGATGCTTCAGTTCTGCATCCAGCGCGGTGGTAGGTTCATCGGCCAGCAGCAATTCCGGATTGTTGGCCAGGGCCATGGCAATCATCAGACGTTGGCGTTGTCCACCGCTGATTTCATGCGGGTAGGCTTTCATGATGCGGTATGGATCCGGAAGCCCGGTTTCCCGAAGCAGTTCCAGGGCACGTTCCTGGCGGCGCTGCCGATTTGGCTCATCCATACATTCCAGCAGCTGAGCGCCGCAGCGCATGGTTGGATTCAGCGCACTCATGGGTTCCTGGAAGATAAAGCCTATGCTTTTCCGCCGGAAGTTGCGCCAGCGGTCAACGGATTCAGCGCCTGTCCACAGGCTGGTTTCGCTGTTGCCGGAAAAAAGTAGCTGCCCGGAGGCCTTCAGGTTTTGGGGCAGCAGGCCTGCCAACGAAAGCAGGGAAAGGGTTTTGCCGGAACCGGATTCACCAGCAATGCCCACAATGGCTCCGCGGGATACCGACAGGCTGAGCGGCTGCACCAGCGTGCGCGTTGCTGAAGCAATGCTCCACGACTGAAGCGTTAACAGCTGCTGTTCCTTCACAGCGGTAAAGATCTGACAATAGCTGCGACCGCCATGCGACTTTTTTTAAGCCTTCTGCGATTCTTGTTCAATAAAAGAAACAAACTCTGCCGGGTTGTTCATCACCAGCACATTGGCAGGGAAATGCAAATCCTTACGCTTCACCACCTGCATGCCGGTGAGCAGAATTTTGGTATGCGGCCAGCTTTTACTCATGGCATTGATGAAAATCTGGGTAGGCAGATTGGTATTTGCCGCCGTTAAGGTACAGAAGATGAAATCGGGAACATGCATGGAGAAAATGCTGTTCAGGTCTTCCAATGGCGTTGAAGTGCCCAGATAAATCACGCTTTGCGCCCGTGCGCGCAAGATGTAGTTGGCAAACAGCAGGCTCAGGTCATGTGGTTCGCCTGCCGGAACAAAAAGCAGGTAACGCCGGGCTCCGGGGGCGGGAACCTGATTCAATTGATCGATGGCCACATACAAGCGCTGCCGGATCAGGTTGGTGATGAAGTGTTCGTGGGCAGGATGGATGCTGCCGCCCAGCCACAACAGGCCGATGTGTTCCATGAACGGGAAAATGATCCGGCTCATGGTTTCTTCCATGCCAATTTTTAGCACGTTCACCGCCAGGATTTTGTTGAATTCCCGCTCGTCAAACGTCATCATCGTGGCCACCAGCGCCTGAATCTGGCCTTCGTATTGCGTGTGGTTCTCGTGAATTTCCAGCGTGCGCTTTTGAACCTCTTCCCGAGTCATCTGCGCAATGGTTTTTATTTTGATGCCGTTGCTGGTCAGGATGGCCACGTTCAGCATGTATTTCAGGTCGTCTTCTTCGTAATACCTGATGTTGGTTTCGGTACGCTTGGGTTTCAGCAGGCCGTAGCGTTGTTCCCAGATGCGCAGCGTGTAGGCTTTGATGCCCGTGATATTCTCAATATCCTTGATAAAGTACTTATCCCGGAAAAACTCTTTTCCCTTTCTTTGTTCTTCTGATATCAACCCCTCGCCATTCGCCATATTTGCTACATTCATGACAAAAAAAATACTGATTACAGGAGCCAGTGGTCTCATCGGAAGCAGTTTAAAACGCCACCTGGAAGAAACAGGGCATCTGTGTGTAGTACTGTCTGCAAATAAAAAACAAAAAAATCAGGAACATCAGTTTTATTGGAATCCGCAGAATGGAATCATTGATGAAGATTGTCTGGAAGGCGTGCATAGCATCATCCACCTGGCCGGTGCCGGAATTGCTGCCCGTCGCTGGTCTGAGGCGTATAAAAAAGAGATTCTGGATTCCAGGGTGAAGGGTGCACAACTGTTGTTACAACTGGCTATAAAAAAACAGCAGCACATTGCACATTTTATAACTGCTTCCGGTGTTGGGATTTATCCCTCAGGAACCGGACAGCCATTAAACGAGCATTACAAAAACGGCACTGATTTTTTAAGCCATGTATGTGTTCAATGGGAAGCAGCTGCACAGCAGTTTGAGTCGATTGGCAGCAAGGTGTCGGCGTTGCGTACTTCTGTGGTTTTGGCCAAGTCCGGTGGTTTTCTGGAGCCGTTCAACACCTCCATGAAATTCGGGATTTTGCCTGTGCTTGGCCACAAAAAACAACAGCTCAGCTGGATTCATCTTAACGACATGGTGCGCATGTACGCGGCATTGGTGGATGAAACCCTCGCTCCCGGAATTTACAATGCTTCAGCACCTGAATCCTGCGCGCAGGACCTGTTTCTGAAAACACTGGCCGCTGCCGCGGGAAAAAAATGCTTCTTTCCACGTATATCGCCTTTTTTGGTGCGCCTGATTTTTGGTGAACAGTCGGCGTTGTTGCTGAGCGACCAGCAGGTGGTGCCTGAGAAACTTTTACAGCAGGGCTTTGTTTTTAAGTATCCTACTTTAGAAGCAGCTTTAGCACAGATTTATGCCCCAAAATAACCTCGCGGTTTTCTGGTTCCGACGCGACTTACGATACAACGACAATGCCGGTTTGGAGGCAGCCCTGCAATCGGGTTTGCCCGTTTTGCCCATCTTCATCTTTGACCAAGCCATTCTGGAACCTTTGCAGGATCGAAGCGATGCCAGGGTTGCCTTCATCCATGAACAACTGACAGCGCTGGATGCGCATTTTCGTAGTCTCGGCAGCGGTTTGCTGGTGCTCCATCAAAAACCTGAAGACGCATGGCAGGAACTGTGCAGCAAGTTTTCCATCAAAGCCGTTTATACCAACCGCGATTATGAACCTTATGCGCGCAGCAGAGATGCTGCCATTCAGGAACTGTTGAACAGGCAGGGCGTGGCTTTTCACACGTTTAAGGATCAGGTGATTTTTGAACAGGATGAAGTGGTTAAGGACGATGGACTGCCTTACACGGTATTCACACCGTTCAGCAAGAAGTGGAAACTGAGGCTACAGCAGACCGGCATTCCGGCGTTTCCTTCGGAAGCGCATGGATCAGCTTTGTGGAAATGGCCGGGTCAGCAACTGCCATCATTGCAGGAACTCGGTTTTACTGCGCCCGCGGCCAACTTCCCCAGCAAGGAAGTAGGCGATGATTTAATCCTGAACTATGGTCAACGCCGCGACATTCCTTCCGTGCGCGGAACCAGCAGACTGAGCGTGCACCTGCGCTTTGGAACCATCAGTGTGCGTGATTTGGCACGCAGGGCGCTGACGCTGAGTGAAACATACCTCAACGAACTCATCTGGCGTGAGTTTTACATGCAGATTTTATGGCATTTCCCGCATGTGGTACATGGCGCATTCAAGCCGGCGTACGACAGGATTGAATGGATCAATGATGCGGAACAATTCAGGCGCTGGTGCACAGGAACTACGGGTTATCCAATCATAGATGCCGGCATGCGCGAACTCAACGCCACCGGTTTTATGCACAACCGCGTGCGCATGATTGTGGCGAGTTTTCTGTGCAAAAACCTGCTCATCGACTGGCGCTGGGGCGCTGATTATTTCGCCGAAAAACTGCTCGATTTTGAATTGGCTTCGAACAACGGTGGTTGGCAATGGGCCGCAGGCAGCGGGGTAGATGCTGCGCCTTATTTCCGGGTATTCAATCCAACCCTGCAATCGCAGCGTTTTGATCCTCAGGGTAAATACATCCGGCAATGGGTTCCTGAATATGGAACGCCGGCGTATCCCAGGCCAATGGTAGATTTTGCCGCCACGCGGAAACGCTGTCTTGACGTTTACAAGGCCGCACTTGGCTGATGTGAGTGCCGCTTGATTGGCGCGTACGTCAGGATGCTTTTTCATTTTTTCGATGTTATTTGCGGATATGCGCAGCGTCTTTTTGGGATTCCTTCTGGCGGCTCCTGTCACATTGCTTCAAAGCCAGGACGCGCTTTATGTGCCTCATGGACTTGCCGATCGTTATTTCCAGGCCATGGACATCTGGAATATACCGGGCAGGAAGGTTGTTTTGCCCAATCATGCCAATACCGGAAACCGGTTTTATCCCCGGGCAGATGTTGCCGAACGCTTTTTCTATGGAAGTGGAAAAGCCGATCCCAACCATTTCATGAATGACTACCTGAGCACGGATAATCCGGACAGGTATGAGTTCCTCGTCGCATCAAGAAGAAAAGCCGTGGGTCCGTTCTATAAAACGCCGGCCCAGTTGCTGTTCTGGAAGGATTCCGGCGATGCCTTTATGGTGAATCCGGTGCTGAATGTGCAGTTGCAACCCGGCGCAGCAAATGTCCTGCAGCAGAATACCCGTGGCGCAGAGTTCCGCGGAAACATCACTTCCAAACTGTCGTTTTATTCGCTGATTACCGAAAATCAGGTATTCCTGCCCCAATTCATCGATACCATCCGCAGAAAGTATGGTGTTGTTCCCGGTGAAGGATTCATCACGCCGTTCAAGAAAACCGGTGCCGATTTTCTTCAGGCCAGAGGCTACCTCACTTTGCGTGCACTAAAAAACAGGGTACGGATTCAGGCCGGGCACGATAAAATGTTCATCGGCAATGGCATCCGCAGTTTGATTCTTTCCGACCATTCCCGTGAATTTCTGCACCTGAGGTTGCATACCAGCCTCGGCCCATTTCGATACCAGAACATTTTTGCACGCCTGAACGGTTATACACCAAACACAGGCGACCGTTTACAGCCCATCAAATACATGGCCATCCACAGAGCTTCGGTTCAGGTAACCCGCAACCTGGAACTGGGCCTGAGTGAAATGGTGATTTTCGACCGCAGCGACAGCTCGCGGCAGCGCGGCTTCGACGCAGATTACCTCAATCCCGTAATCCTTTACCGCGCCGTGGAAATCCACAATGGCAGCCGCGATAATGCCATGCTCGCCTTCGACTGGAAATGGAACATGTTCCAAAGATTCCAGTGGTACGGACAGGTGATGCTGGATGAGTTTCGCCTGGAGTTTATGCGCCAGCGCAGTGGCTGGTGGGGCAACAAATATGGATTACAAACCGGCCTGAAGTACACAGTGTCAAAACCGCAGTTCGGATGGTTGTTTGTGCAGGCCGAATGGAACCGGGTGCGTCCTTATACCTACACGCATTACCTGCCGCTGCAATCATACACGCATTACAATCAGCCGCTGGCGCATCCGCTGGGAAGCAACTTCACGGAATATGTGTTTGCCCTGCAATATCAGCCGGAGGTGCTGCCCGGTTTATTTTTAAAACTGGACATGATGCTGGCTACGCGTGGCCTGGACAGCATGAACGGCAAGAATTACGGCAACGACATCCGCCTGAACTATACCACCCGCGCCGGAAACTTCAACCAGCGCATGCATCAGGGTTACGCCACCCAGAACATCAGCAATACGCAGGTCACCCTGAGTTATATGCTGCGCCACAATGTGTTTCTTGACCTGCGCTGGCTGTTGCGTCAAACCAAACACAATCGGTCCGGGATGGAGCCGGGTAGGGCGCAGATGTTCACCGTGGGGTTGCGCATGAACATCGAGCCACGGAACTACCTGCAATAAGGAAAGATTATTCGTCGTGGCTTCCGGTGCAACTGCTGCGGAAGCTTAAGCCGGCAGGCTGGCGCGAATCATTTCAAGTTTATGTCCTTTAGGTCCGCGCAGACGTTCAACCTGCCAATGTTCCTGTTGCAGCATTCTTCTGAAGGCGCCCTGCGCGCAGTACGTAACCGCAACAGCTTCGGGTTTCATCAAGGTTTTCAGGTGGTTCCAGCTTTGGGCCGTCCACATTTCAGGTTGGAATTTGGGTGCAAAGGCATCGTAATACACCAGGTCATAGGCATGGAGGGTATGCAGCTCCAACAAGGAACAACGGAATTTCCTCAGGAAAAAATGTTGCTTGATTTGATGGAATGAAGCAGTAGCTGCAGCGCTTGGGCTGTCCAGGGAAGCAAGGCAGAGGATGTTGTAATGGGTTGCCCCAAAGACTGAAGTTCGCGGACGGTAAACAATTCCTCTTCGGGAATGGGAAAGGGTTCAATGGCCGTGTAATACACCGTTGCTGTTGCGTGTATCATGGTAAGCAGTGCGTTCAGTCCGGTTCCGTAACCTACTTCCAGCAGGTGCAGCGCCGTGTCGTTTTTTCGTT
>JBDKIU010000206.1:0-6113 GCA_039796915.1 Bacteroidota bacterium
TTACGCACCCGTGCGCCGGTCTCATACGATATTGCTACCATATTTACCCCTCGACTTGCATGTATTAGGCCTGCCGCTAGCGTTCATCCTGAGCCAGGATCAAACTCTCCATTGTAAAATG
Organism: Bacteroidota bacterium; assembly: GCA_039796915.1. GTDB lineage: Bacteria > Bacteroidota > Bacteroidia > NS11-12g > UBA955 > REEB481. The sequence continues at coordinate 122 of JBDKIU010000206.1, forward strand.
TTGTTTGATTTCCTGGATCTTTTTCTAAATTTCCGAAATACTCAAGTATTCCGGAGGCTCGCTATTCCCAATTTCTCAAAGAACTTTATAACTTCCTCATTTACAGAGGGTTATTACTTCATTTCCCTTCTCTTCAAACTTTCATTCCGAAAGGGGTTGCAAAGGTAAGTAACTTTTTCATTTCGTCAAGCTTTTTTTTGAAAAAATCTTGATTTCTTTTGTCTTCAAAACTTGGCGTCAAGTCGACAATTGAAGGCTACTTTGTTTTCGCTTTTCTTTCGTTTTCTGCTTCAGAACGGGGTTGCAAAGGTAACAAAAACATTTTCAATAAATCAAACTGTTTTTGAAACTTTTTTCAACCGGCTTGCAGCAGTGAACTATTTATCAGAACGGGGCTGCAAAGGTAACAAAAACATTTTCAATAAATCAAACTGTTTTTGAAACTTTTTCAACCGCTGTGCAGCAGTGAACTATTTATCAGAACGGGAGTGCAAAGGTAAGAATAACTTTGAATAATGCTAACCTATTGCAGAAAAAAACCACTGAAAGTATCCTAACTGCTTATTTATCAATGAGTTACGATTGGAAAAATTATTGACGAATCCCCATAACTCAGCATCCTGTAGTCATTTGAAAGCGCTTCTCTGTACATTTCCTGCCATTCTGAACCCATGAAAGCTTCCAAAAGCATCAGCAAAGTGGAGCCTGGCTGGTGAAAATTTGTAATTAACCCTGAACAAACTCTGAATTTCATCCCAGGTACAATGAATATGGAGGTTTCGCCGTCTAAAGAAGTTGCCTTTGTACGCTCCAGGTGGTCTAAAATGATGTCTATTACCTGATGCCTATCCCAGGAAGGCAGGTCATCACGGTACGGATCGTACTGCGAAATGCGCACAGGCCATCTACCTTGTTGCAATTGAACTGCTGCAAAGAACAGTGATTCTAAAACCCTCATAACTGTTGTTCCCACGGCAACAATGGTTTGATGCTCTTTCAATGACAGCAAAGTAGCTTTCGAAATGCTGAAACTTTCTGTGTGCATCAAATGACCAGCCGTACCCAAAGATGTCACTGGTTTAAAAGTTCCTGCGCCTACGTGCAGTGTCAGATATGCTTGTTCATGTCCTTTCCGTGTAAGTTCCTCAAGCACGCCTTCCGTAAAATGCAGGCTTGCGGTGGGTGCTGCAACAGCACCGGCATTACGTGCAAATACCGATTGATATCGTTCCTGATCATTCGGTACATCGTTACGCCTTATATATGGTGGTAGCGGAACATGGCCAAAATGCTCCAGAATACTCAGGAACTCTGGAACGCCCGTACAACGGAATGCAACCTGATTGGAGTCACGGTTATGCCATCGGGCCTCAAGTTCCATATTACCTGATGACAACCTGAGCACTTCGCCTTCCTTAAACTTCTTACGATTGCCCACCAAGCATTCCCAGATGAATGTTGCCGGTTTTTCTTGTCGTAGATGTTCTTTCAACAAAAAGATCTCTATGCTCGCGCCGTGACTGTTTTGAAACCATAATCGGGCAGGAATCACTTTCGTATCATTGAATACCAGCAAGGTTGGCTCCAACAGCAGGTTTGGCAAATCGTAAAAACGATGATGACTTCGTTGGCCAGCCCGATAACAGAGTAATCTGGAATGATCTCTTTGCGCTAAAGGTTCCTGGGCTATGGCCGATTCCGGCAGTTCATACTGAAATCTGGATACCGGAATATCGGGCATTCCATGCTGTGCATGGTGTTGTTCATGATTCATAAGGACTGAATGGCCTCCATCCAAGCCTGCATGGCACGTAATGCCTGGGTTCTGTGACTGATTCCTAATTTCACATGCATGGGCAGCGCTGCCAAGGTTTGCTGAAACCCCTGAGGTATAAACACCGGATCATATCCAAATCCACCGACGCCATCCGCAACCCCAGCGATTCTTCCTTCCAGGATGCCGGTGAAGAAGACCATGCCCTCATCCCAACGAAAACAAAATACGGATTCGAATCGGGCGCTCCGCACCTGAACATCTTTCAATCTTTTCAACAGCAGGGCGTTATTGCTTCCCGGATAATGTGCCATAGCTGCAAAACGCGCCGTATGTACGCCGGGAGCGCCATCCAAAGCATCACAAAAAAGCCCGGTATCGTCGGCAAATGAAGGCAGCCCTGTTAAATTCCAGGCAGCTTCTGCTTTCAGTGCCGCATTCTCTCTCAGGCTTTGCCCTGTTTCTTCCACACTGAACTCATGACCTAAATCTGAAGGCAGGCATATATGTGCTGCACCCTTGAGCGCAGACTGAATCTCTTCTGCCTTGTGCTTGTTCGCACTGGCGAAAACAAGTTTCTTGAACGTTTCCCTATTCATAGCTTAGACCAACGACCAAATGCTTCAACAGCCTTTTTCTTGAGCAGGGGATCCTGAGCCAACAAGCTTGTTTCTGGCAAGCGCAATACTCTTCCCTGTGGATTTAGTTCGGAACTGAATTCCTGGAGGTTAGCTGTGGCGGCGTGGCTACCAAAGAATACCCAATGATGTGATCCCTGCTGTTGTGTCCACAGTTCGGGGCCTCCTATATATAAGGTGCCGCTGATGCCGAGTTGATTGTTGATGTATCCGGCCATTTTTTCCAGCATCTGACCTTCGGGAGTTTGCGGATCATGCTGCTCATTCAGGATGAAGATCAGTTGAGGCACCGATCTTACAACATCTGCGGACACAGCAACCATTTCCGCAGTTTCTGAGGATTCCGGCATGCTGGTCTGCAGCTGTGCATCTTCTTTGATCAGAAAAAAACCGGGACTGAACAAGAGTTCCAGTGCCATTGGAGAAATATCATGACTCATGGTGTTTGATTCCTTTTGCCTTTCGGCAGAGAGTCCTTTATTTCGAAGCCGGATTCTACCCAAATGGCGCTCGAAGTTACTTACGAATTAAGAACCGATTCAACAATTGATTCGGTGGATTTTGACCACGTTCAGTTTGGTCGCGTATTTGCCGACCACATGTTCGTGGCTTCCTTTGATGGCAATGCATGGGGTGATTTTAAAATCATGCCTTACGGACCACTGCAACTAAGCCCTGCAACCAGTGCGCTGCATTATGGCCAGGCCATTTTTGAGGGCATGAAGGCCTTCAAAGATGCAGATGGTACCCCGTTGTTGTTCCGACCCTACGAAAATGCAGCACGCTTTAACCGTTCTGCCCGGAGGATGTGCATGCCCGAATTGCCTGAGGATGTATTCGTGGAAGCGCTGGAACGCCTGATCTGGGTGGACCGGAATTGGATTCCTACCAAAGATGGCAGCAGTTTGTATATCCGTCCCTTCATGTTTGCAACGGATGATTTTCTGGGTGTTCGCCCTTCTTCCCGCTACCTGTTCATCGCCTGGTGCTGTCCGGTAGTTGCGTACTACAGTCAGCCGCTCAAAGTGAAAATTGAGGACAAATATGCGCGCGCTGCTCAGGGTGGCGTTGGATTTACCAAATGTGCCGGCAACTATGGCGCAGCAATGTTGCCAACTAAGGAAGCACAGGATCAGGGTTTTGATCAGGTTTTGTGGACCGATGCACGCGAACACAAGTATCTGGAAGAAACGGGAACCACGAACTGCTTTGTAGTTGCGAACGGAAAACTGATCACGCCGGCATTAACCGATACCATGCTTGCCGGAATTACCCGTGAATCGGTGCTTACCCTTGCTCAATCGCTTGGATTTACTGTGGAAGAACGGCCCATTGAAGTTTCAGAATTGAAAAACTGGCACGCAGCCGGCACGTTACAGGAAATGTTCATTACCGGAACGGCCGCAACACTGGTGGGCATCAAAGGATTCGGACATCAGGGCGTGTATTACGATCTGGAGCCGCAGGGCAACCACGATATTTCAGCTACGCTGCTGCGCGGTTTAGATGAAATCCGGACACGGAAAACCGACGATCCCTTTGGATGGGTGCATCCGGTGCCGTCGCGCTGATCAGAATTGATTCTTCCACATCATGCTTTCAACAGGCTTCACTGTGCGTACATTGTATTTTGCTGAAGCTTTGTTGTTGTATGACATGGCAATATCTCCCTGAACTTCAAAATAAATCAGTTGTCCAATGGGCATTCCTGTGTACACCCTTACCGGCTGTGCCACAGAAATCTCGAGCGTCCAGGTATTGCAAAAACCCACATCTCCTTTGCCGGCAGTAGCATGGATGTCAATCCCGAGCCTCCCGGTGCTTGATTTGCCCTCCAGGAAAGGCACATGCTTGTGTGTTTCCGTGTATTCTTCCGTTACGCCGAGGTATAATGTTCCGGGCTGCAGCACAAAGCCTTCCTCGGGAATTTCGAAGTAGTCAATCCTGTTGTGCGCCTTGGCATCCAGCACCCTGTCGCGGTATGTGGCCAGATAACGTCCCAGATGTACATCATAGGAATTGCTGCCCAAACACTCCCTGCGGTAAGGTTCAATGAGAATAGTCCCGGCTTCAATTTCCTCGAGGATTCGCTTGTCAGAAAGAATCATGGGACAAAAATAAACGGCAAAGCATCAATCTGACTTAAATATTCTGAAGAGTCGAATGGTACGGTCATCGGCGCCGGAAGCCACCAGCTCGTCATTGATCCACAGAACCCTGTTGACAGAGGACTGATGGGCATCAACCTTTTTGGAATCAATCACCTTCAATAATTCCAAATCTTCAGCATTCCAGATGCGAATCGTTTTGTCCATACTGGCGGTAGCCAGGAGTTTCTGATTGGGTGAAAGCTCCATGTGGTTGATGTGTGACCAATGAGCAGGCACTTCCCGAATCAGTGTAAGCCCGTTGTTTGCATCCCATTGCTTCAAGGCTGCATCCCGGCCTCCGGAAAAAAGACAGGAACCGGAATCATTAAAGGCCAAACTAAACACGGAACTTTGATGCGCCTTCACTGCTAAGGACGTTGCATCTGAACTAAACGCCGACCATTGACGAATGTAGGTATCTGAAAAACCTGCCGCCACTTTATCCTTGGCTACGGCTATACAGCGCAGGCTTTCATCGCTGCATTTTTTCCCAAGGATCCATTCTCCCCGATCATTCCATTCCAGCATGTAACCATCTTTCCCACCACTGTACCAGCCATTTCCGGCGGCGTTCTTTTTTAAGGTGAACACCGCGCCCTGATGACCTTTGAACTTCTCCACGGTAGGTGAAGCGGACATCCTGATCATGTAAATGGAGCCAAATGCCGTTCCTGCCAGCAATATATCTTTGTGCAATGGCAACAGGGCAAATACGGCCTCCGGCACATGTGCAATCAGCTTCCCCTGATCAGGGCCTTCGGGAACCCATGCTACCACAAATCCATCCGGGCCCGATGAATATAAGGTGTTGCTTTCAGGCTCATAGGCAAGGGCATAGATACCTTGATGGTGTCCATTGAACTGCTGCACTTTTTCTAAATTCCATGCTTGCTTCATGCCCATACGCTCCGAAATAACAAACAACTGCGCAGAAAATCTCTACCTCTGGGATATTTCTGAACCTACAGAGGTGCTGTTGGAACTTTTTTGTATTCAGGGTGCCCCGCCGCCGGCCATTCAAAATCCCGAGAGGCTCAGGCATTTTTTAGCTTCCCGCTTACTGGTGCGGCAAATTTTCCCCGGTGCAGAACTGCTCAAAGATGAATTTGGGAAACCATTCATCAAGGATTTTCAGGGGCACATCAGCCTGAGTCACAGCGGTGAACTGGCCGGATTGTATGTATCCGGGAATAGAGCCTGCGGCCTTGATCTTGAAGTGGTGGGCACGCAAATCATCAACATTGCACCTCGCTTTTGCAACAACGAAGAGCTGGAATATGCACGGCAGGGTGCTGATGAAACGGCACTGCACCTGATTTGGGGCGCCAAAGAATGTATGTATAAAACTTATGGTAAGAAGGGCGTTGACTTCAGAAAACACATGCGGATATCGCCTCTTGTGGCCACTGATTCCGGGATTCTTCATGGAT
>JBDKIU010000207.1:0-3739 GCA_039796915.1 Bacteroidota bacterium
ACCTGCCCTTGTTCTTCCACCAGCAGGTGAAACAGGTTGCCGATGTTGGTATCCAAATACAGGTGGCGATTGGTAACCAGCGCCTGCCGGGGTTGGCTTCCGCTGCGACCCGGGATTTTGGTTGGGCGTTTGGCACAGGTTTCAATCCTTCGGTATTCACCCAGAAACATCCCGGAATGTTGCAGTTCTTGGTTGTACCATTCCCGGCTTACATAAAGATCATTGAGCTCACGCGCACTGCCGCTGATGCTGAGGCGACATCCATCGGTAAAGATTAACCAGTCAAGCCTTGCCCAGCTGCGCGGATTAAAATACCAGTATCCGGAATCCTGATAACCGCTTGTTACGGAATCTGCCAGATAAGTCTCTTCCTTAATTTTCCCACGCACAGAAACCTGGATAGGCGTTTTGAGGCCTTTTTCCCACCAAACCATGTTGGATGCAGCCAGGTTGTGCTTGTTCTGAAAGGTGGTATCCCAGGCCCAGCCATGCAATTCATTGTCTTTATAAGTATAGTATTGCCTTCTTACGCCCTGAGCTGTGAAGTATTCATAAACACCAGTCCGTTTACCCGCCTCCATCATTCCGCGTTCACGCAGATTTCCCATCGGGTCAAATACTTCCAGCGGGCCATCAGGCAAATCCTCATGGAACCTGATGCGCGTGGTTTTTTCCGCCAATCCGTAATTGTTGATCTCGCGATAAGTCCACAGTCCTTCTTTCTTGTCGTTAACGTAATTCCCTTCCCAATAAACCACTGCTGAACCGTCTTTCATCGTGTTTTGGGTATAAAACTTTGCAAGACCTTCCTTGCGGTTGTTTTTCATGAAAAAATGAACGGCCACATGGGTGGAATCTTCATGGGAATAGGTTTGAAAAATACGCCTGGAGCCATAACCCATTTCCGGTAATGGGTAATAGGCGATGTATTCACCGTCGGGCAATTGAAAGGGGCAAAACGGGATGGCCAGCAGCTGCCGGGATTCCAGCACCTGGTGCTCGGCTGTATTGTTCTTCCAGAATGACTCGAGCCGGAAGGGAAAGACATAGACCTGCTTCCCTTGGAAGAATGTCTGTTCAGTAGTTTGCGCGTGCGAAATAGTATGTATCGCCGCCAGCACGGCAAACAACAGCAGTCCCTTCTTCATGATGCGGTGAAATTACAGTCATTCAACGCTACATGATTGGGATTAGTACCTTTAAATTCAGAAGCGGTAGGACAATTGTTCGTTTACCCTGAGGGTTCCGGTTTGATTTCCGGCGAAATTGCTTTGTGGTGCGGTTATGTAATGGGCCAGTTCAGCAGCGGCTTCTTCAGAAAGAACACCACATTCCTGCAACAGCTTTTGGGCTACATGATACTGTGGCCCCATTTTACCATCGTCAATTTTTATACAGATACCCAGTTTGCGTTCGGGAAGACCGATGCAATACACGCCATCGGCGCCGGTTTTACCGATTACGGTTTTTCCGGCGGCCTTCATCAAATCGCTGCAATAGCGCTTGGTACCGGCAATCATCATGGGATAGGCACTTACGGCATCGGAGATGCGCTTGCAGGCAGCCTGTATAGCTGGTTCAAATTTTTCAGGAAAAACCAGGTTCTTGTAGGCGATGGCCTGATTTCTTACAGGCATGGCAAAAATGGGCGCGGAGCAACCATCCAATCCGGTTTGCAGCGTTTCTTCCGGAATTTCATAGAACAGAGAAACCCACTTTTTGATTTCCTGATGCAGCGGATGATCTGCATGTAAATAGCTGTCCACCGGCTGTTGGTGATATACGCACCAGGCCAGAAATCCGGCGTGTTTGCCGCTGCAATTGTTGTGGATGGCGGAAGGTTCCAGACCTGCCCTGATGAGTGCCTGGGCATCCTGCTTCAGCGTTGGTGCCTGGGCGCCACAGCCGAGGGCGCTTTCATCCAGCCCAATCTTCTGAAAAATGCCACGAACGATGCGCAGGTGTTGTGCTTCTCCATTGTGGCTGCCACACATCACAGCCAGTTCTTCCGCAGAAAAACCAAAATGATCTGCAGCTCCGCTGAGCAGCAATGGAAGTTGCTGAAAGAATTTGAGTGCTGAACGTGGATAGCAAACCTGCTCCACATTTCCTTGCTGGTATATGATGTTGTTGTGTTCGTCCACCACGCAGATGACACCGCGGTGGAAACTCTCTACAACCGGTCCCCTGTAACTTTCCACAAGCACCGGATTACACGCAGGGTTTTGCATCAATATTTAGTTGTTTTCAGATTTCTGGGATAGCAGGAACAATACGGCCATGCGGATGGCCACGCCATTTTCTACCTGATCAAGGATGATGGCATCTTCACTGTCGGCAACATCGCTGCTCAGCTCCACGCCCCTGTTGATTGGGCCGGGATGCATGATGATCAGCTTCTTGCCCAAATCATCAAGCATTGTCTTATTAATACCAAAATTCAGGGTGTATTCGCGCAAACTGGGGAAATAACGGATGTCCTGACGTTCCAGCTGAATACGGAGCACATTGGCCACATCGGCCCATTCCAGGGCTTTCCGCACATCGGTTTCCACACGAACGCCCAAACTGCTGATGTGACGCGGCAATAAGGTGGCCGGGCCACACACCATGACTTCAGCACCGAGTTTCTGCAGACAGAAAATATTGCTCAGGGCCACTCTGGAATGAAGGATATCACCCACAATCACAACCTTCTTTCCCTGTAAGGAACCCAATCGTTCCCTGATGGAAAAAGCGTCGAGCAAGGCCTGGGTAGGATGCTCACGGGTTCCATCGCCGGCATTCACCACCGGCACATCAATATGTTTGGCCAGAAACACGCAGGCTCCGGGAACAGGGTGACGCATCACCACCATATCAACCTTCATGCTCAGGATGTTTTTCACCGTATCAATCAGCGTTTCACCTTTGGAAACACTGCTTCCTGAAGCAGAAAAATTCACCACATCGGCAGAAAGTCGCTTTTCAGCCAATTCAAAGGATACACGGGTACGGGTGGAGTTTTCGAAGAAGATGTTGGCAATCGTTGTGTCCCTCAGGGTGGGTACTTTACGAATCTTGCTGTTCAGCAAATTCTTGAAATTGTCGGCGGTTTCAAAAATCAAATGCAGGTCATCACTGTTCAACTCGCGGATGCCAAGCAAATGACGTGTGCTGAGAAGTTTGTTCATCCCTGTTTTGTTTCCCTGATCCACACTTTATACTCTTGTTCTGAAAGTGATACCTTCACCTGTTCGAGTTTTGCCCGCGTATCTACGGCAATACCTGTATAATCCGGTGCAATGGGAAGTTCGCGACTAAACCTGCGATCTACCAGAACCATTAACGAAACTTTTGAAGGACGGCCGAAACTGAGCATGGCATCGAGTGCCGAACGCACGCTGCGTCCTGTGAAGAGCACATCATCCACCAATACCACTTGTTTGTTTTCTGTGCTGAAGTTGATATCGTTTTTCTTTGGAACCAACAGTTCTCCCCTGTTGAAATCATCCCTGAAAAAGGTGATGTCTAATTCTCCGTAATAAGGAAGTGCTGGCAATGCCAACTGTTTCAATTCTTCGTACACCAGCCTGCTCAGCATCACTCCTCTGGGTTGTAATCCAATCAGTGCAAGGTCATCCATATCCGGATGTTGTTCCATCAGCTGATGCGCGAATCGCTTCAGGATGAGGCGTATTTGTTGATCACCGAGCAGCAGCCTTGGTTCCATCATTGTTCCGAAAGTGCCACAATAATA
>JBDKIU010000208.1:0-4036 GCA_039796915.1 Bacteroidota bacterium
GATGGCAGAGGAATAAACTCACAGGAATCAGGTTCTTTTCCATCACCTGGTCGTTGTCGCCTTCCCAGAATACAAGCGCAAAAAACAGCAGAAGGCCGCACGACAAAACCAAGTGCAGCATCATTCGTTTCGGCTCCCTGGCCAGCATCAGAAACGTCAGGCTGCTCATGATCAGCAGGGCTGCGCCTGAGCCCTGAATCACGGTTCGGCCAAGATATCCGGCCAGGTAAGCGCGCCTGAGCAACTCCGGATGTGAAAGGTGCTCCAGGAAGCTTTGTTCATAAGTGTCGGCAATCCATAATTTCAGGATGGCCACCAGCAAAAGGGCTAAGGCCGTTGGAGCCCAGTGGCGCCAAGGTTTTCTGAGGGCAACAACAAAGGCCAGCAATGCCAGCGCAGGCACGATTCCACTGTGTGTTAATGCGGCCACAAAAAACAGGATGGCTGCGGCAAACGGATGTTCTGAATGTTTCTGTACCGCCAGCCAGGCGAGGGCAAAAGTTGCCGCGAGGAACATTTCGCTGGCCGGTGTGAACCATGCGGTAGTAGTCCAAACGGTGCACAACAGAAAGCAAGCCAGGGCTGTTCCATGCAAATTCTTCCTGAAAGCATACCAGGCAAGCGCAAACAATGGCAGGTGCAGGCTGAAGCTGTAAAGGCACAACACGGTATTCAGCTCCATTCCCGTGTTTACGGCCAGCCATGGCAGGAATTGTGTAATCAGGGAGCTGAACCTCAGGTGGCCGAATTCCAGTTGGCCATATTGGAACAGGCGCCAGCCCATGAATGCGCTGTCGGCGTAAAGCATCCGGAAGGGCCACCAAAAGACGGATAATGCCAGCAGACCAGCATTAAGACCCAGCAGAAGGACGCCGGTTTTGGGCCACTTTGTATAGAAATGCTTCAAGTTTTTGTGCAATAATGTCCCAGTCGAAGCGGGTTTCAACCAATTCCCGGCCTTTGCGACCAATGGAACTCCGGCGCTCCGGATGTTCCAGCAGGTGCAGCACGGCAGCTGCAAAAGCCTGATCTGTATCACACATCACCGCGCCGTCGCCGCTTTCTATGCCCAGGCCTTTAAATCCAACGGGTGTGCACACCACAGGAACAGCCATGCTGAATGCTTCCAGCACCTTGTTCTGCGTTCCGGCGCCAAACCGCAAAGGCGCAACAACCAGGGTGGCGCGTGCATATTGCTCGGCCAAATCGGGAACAAATCCTGTAACCGTAACGCCGTGGCCTTGCAGGGCCTGAACAGCAGCCACCGGGCGTTGTCCGGCAATGACAAAAGAAACATCGGGATGTTTCCGGCGAATGTTTGGCAGGATGTTTTGGGTGAAATGAACGACCGCATCCACATTCGGCGCATAATCCATATTTCCGGTGAACAAAAGGCGGTTGCCGGTTTCTTCTTCAGCTGTTTTGGGATGAAAAGCCTTGCTGTCCACGCCGTTCGGCAGAAGGTCTATCTGGGCTTCGGGATGTTCTTTGTGCAGAAATTCGAGGTCTTCCACGCTGCATACCAGATTCAGCGGAAAACGATTCAGCACCTTTTCATAACGGGCAATTCGTTTTTGCTCCACGGTATCGAAAAACCGTTGCCACCAGGGACGCGGAACCAAACGTCTTCTTTGCCAGTACAAGGAGAATGCGTCGGGTAAATCCAGCACCACCGGCAGCATTCCAGGATTGGGGAAGTATTGCGCCATCCTCAGATGCTGCACGTGAATGGCGTCGTAGCTGTTTTCGCTTAATTGCCGGTTTAAGGTTTGCTGAAATGCATTCGACTTAAAATAGGCAACCTGAAAGGGCAGTTTCCCGGGAATGGCCAGCACACACTGCATCAGCGCATGCAGCTTTGGCAGGCGTACCAGCGTGATTTTGGAAAAGTATTGTTCCAGTTCGGGAAGATGCCGGGCATCATCGGGCTGCTCGAGAAAGGTAATCAGGTGCAGCTCATGGTTTTTCGATAGGCGGCGTGCAAGATTCCAGATCTTGAGCTTATCTCCACGGAACGGGGGATAAGGAAAGCGGTTTGCTACAAAAAGTATCTTCACCCGGCTGGCAAAGTTAACGCAAGTGCGCAGAGTGAAACAGCCGGAATGCGGCTATGCTGAAAATGGATTAAGTTTGCCGTGCATGCTACACGCCGCGTACAGAATTGACGAAATCAACGAAAGCGAAACGTTGGCCATGACCAAGTTGGCCAGGGAGTTGAAAGAGGCCGGAAAGGATGTGGTGAGTCTGAGTATTGGAGAACCCGACTTTACCACGCCCGAACATATTGGCGCCGCTGCCGTTCAGGCCATCAAAGATGGCCATACACACTATACTCCCGTTTTGGGTTTCCTGGATTTCCGGGAAGCCATTTGCCGCAAGCTGCAGCGCGAAAACGGATTGTCATATCAGCCTTCTGAAGTAATTGTGAGCACCGGTGCCAAGCATACGCTCATCAACATCATGCTTTCGGTGCTGAATCCTGGTGACGAGGTCATCATTCCTGCGCCGTATTGGGTAAGCTATCCTTCCATGGTTCGTTATGCCGGAGGTGTTCCGGTATTTCTCCCTACTACCGTTGCACAGGATTTTAAACCCAGCGCCGCTCAGCTGCATGCAGCCATCACGCCTAAAACCAAAATGTTTTTGTTCAGCAGTCCCTGCAATCCCAGCGGAACGGTTTATCAGCCGGAAGACCTCCGGGAATATGCAGAAGTGCTGCGCGAATTCCCCGACATTCTGGTGGTCAGCGACGAAATCTATGAACACATCATTTTTGAAGGAAGCCATCTGAGCATTGCCTCACTTCCCGGATTTAAAGAACGCACGGCTGTGGTGAATGGCTTGTCTAAAGGATATGCCATGACCGGCTGGCGCGTAGGTTACATGGCCGGTCCGCAATGGCTGGTAAAGGCCTGCGAGAAATTGCAGGGCGTATTTACCAGCGGTGCCAACAGCATTTCCCAAAAGGCCGGCATTGCCGCCCTCGACGGAACCATGGAGCCAACACATCACATGCGTGAGGTGTTCCGCACACGCCGCAATCTGGTACTTGCAGAACTGTCTAAGATCGCAGGCTTAAAACTGAATGTTCCGGAAGGCGCATTTTATGTATTCCCGGATGTTTCTTCATTTCTGGGGAAATCATTCCAGGGCAAAACCATCCACGATGCCAATGAATTGGCCATTTATCTGCTCAACGAGGCGCTGGTCGCTACTGTGGCCGGGGATGCTTTTGGTATGCCTTCCTGCATACGACTTTCTTACGCTACCGATGAAGCCAGTCTGCTGAAGGCATGTTCGCGGATGAAGGTGGCCTTGGACCAACTCCAGTAAGCTTTCAATTAACTTTGCCGCGCCTGATGGATACAAATTTTGAATCGCTGTTTCGCTCCTTCCGCAGTCTGAAAGTATTGATCGTGGGCGATGTGATGGTTGATGCCTATTACTTTGGCAGCGTAGATCGCATCTCTCCCGAAGCTCCCGTGCCCGTGGTGCTTGTGGATAAGCAGGAAACACGCCTGGGTGGCGCCGGTAACGTAGCCCTGAACGTGCATGCGCTGGGCGCGCAGCCGGTTTTGTGTACTGTGATTGGTTCTGATAAAGAAGGCGCCGGCCTCCGTGAATTGTTGCAGGCACAAGGACTGTCGGAACGCGGAATTCTGGAAAGTGATAAGCGGAAAACCACCACAAAAACCAGAGTCATTGGCAACAAGCACCAAATTGTGCGCATCGACCATGAGCTTACCGAGAACCTGGACAAAATGGACAGCTTTCTGTTGCTGGAATCGGTAAAACGTGAACTGGAAGAGGCCGACGTGCTGATCATGGAAGACTACAACAAAGGCGTGCTGCATGAGGGAAACATCAAAGCGATCATTGCGCTGGCCAAGGAAGCCGGTGTTCCCGTGGTGGTTGACCCTAAAAAGAAGAACTTCCTTGAATACACCGGAGTGACCTTGTTCAAGCCAAACCTGAAAGAAATCAGGGAAGGACTGAACATCAGTGAGGATTTAAAACAACTTAAGCATCTGCAGGA
>JBDKIU010000209.1:0-5163 GCA_039796915.1 Bacteroidota bacterium
CATCTTCTGAAAGCCCGATGGTTAAGCGGTGTGTTTCGGCGCTTTTGTCTGAAGTATAAATCACCTTCACCGTAACCACTGCCTCACCTTTCGATGCATCGTAGGTGCTGCTCACGTCGAGGTTTACGGGAGTAGTTTCCTGCAAACGTTCGTTCACACGGGCATCCCACTCGTTGAGGCCCAGCAGACGGGAAGTTCCAAACAGCGCCTGATCCACCATTCCGTTGGGCATAGAGTTTACAGCTACGCCGGTGGCATCGATCATCTCGTTCGCAGCGGCACAGTTCAGCGTATCCTGACCTTTCCACGGCATAGAAATCAATCCGCCGGGGATGGTATAATACACGGCCAGCAATTGCACTTTCCCGGAACGGGAATCATAAATCTGTTTGGCTTTTAGCGCTGCTTCCGGACAATTATTGCAACGCACGCCGGTGATGTCGAACAACATAATGTGCTTGTCCTGCGCTGCCGGTATGGATGAAACCAGATACGTGGTATCGCTCAGCGGCTTTTCGATTTTTCGGATGACGAAGGGCGGCTCTTCATCAATACAAGCGCTCAGCACCAGGGCCGCAAGCACAGGAAGCTTCCAGGAATTGAAGTTCATACCAAAGCCCGAAATTAGCTATTTGTGCGCAGACCGCATGAACAAAATAACGCCGCAGCGGGTTGTTTAGAAGCATGAAAAGAATTTGGTATTTCCTGGCATCCGGTGCGGTGCTGTTGATGATCAAGAGCTGCGTGAGCGGCCAGAGCAAAAGTGTAACGGCCAACGGCGCAACGCCTACCGCAAGCTTTTACGACCTGAAGATGGTGTCACTGGACGGAAAAGACACCATTGATTTTTCTTCCTTTAAAGGCAAAAAGGTATTGATTGTGAACACGGCAAGCGCCTGTGGTTATACGCCTCAGTATGAAGGTCTGGAAGCTTTGTATCAGCAGATGAAGGACAGCCTGGTAATCGTTGGCTGCCCATGCAATCAGTTTGGCATGCAGGAATCAGGCAACGCCGAGGAAATCGGTGCTTTTTGTAAGAAGAATTACGGGGTTACCTTTCCGCTCAGCGAAAAAATCAAGGTTCGGGGTGAGGGTCAGCATCCGGTTTATCAATGGCTGACGCAGAAGAGTCTGAATGGCGCCATGGATGCCAGTGTGGGCTGGAACTTCAACAAATTCCTTGTTGACGAAGAAGGCAAACTCCAGGCCTACTTCCCTTCGAAGGTGACGCCCATGAGCGAAGAATTGCTGGCGGCCATCCGCAAGTAATTCGCAGGTCCAATCAATTCCACTGGTTCGTGAATCGGTCGTAGGTGCTGAAGCCGAACTTCCAGGTGCTGCGCAATCCGTTCCATTGATTGGAAGTGGCCGCCGAGTAATAAAATCCGATTTTAATGCGTTCCCGCCAAAGGCGAAACACACGCTCTATGCCAGCGAACGCTTCGATGTGACGCATATTCCTTTCCGAAGAAAGCAAAAAAGAACCTCCTGCCACTTCGCGCAATTCCAGGAACTTCATGAATGGAATTTTATTCACGATGCTTCCGTTGAAACGATGGATGTAATGTCCGTCGAAGTACCTTCTGAAGGTTGCATAGGTGCTGTCGAGCATCTGGAACGTGTACAGCGGCGCAGTGAGCAGGAAGGGATCGCCCCGGCGCTGGTATTTGTAATCGATGAGCTGCACATTCCGGGCATTGTAAAACCTGCCCGTGGTCATTCTGAATTCGCTGCGGCCCACCAATCCCAGCGGAAATTCATGCTCCATCCGAAACTCCAGGTAATCAAAGTCAGCCTGTGAACCGGCTACTCCTTTCCAGCCTTTGCGGTACTGCGCCACAAATGTGGGCCAGTTGGAACCCAGAATTACCTTTTGGTAAGGTTCGCGCATATATTTCTGAAAAGGCGTGTACCACAGCGTAAATCTTGTGTAGGCCGCAGTGTACGGATCAAAGCGCACCGGCCGGTTGTCCGGGAACAGCGAATCGCCAATGGCATCGAAGCGGTATCCGGAAATGTCGCGACGGTCGCTGAACTCAGCAGCCACGCCCAGATACAGGCCGTTCAGCAGCTCACCTCTGTGCGTGAGGTTCAGGTAGTTATGTTCGTAGAAATTGGACCTGCGGAACAGGTTGATGTACGCGTCAAAAGGGTTGATGAATCCGAAATTTCTACCCATGGAAACGCTGATGGTTCCGCGTGTAAACGGGTTGTAGAGCCAGCTTCCTGAAATATCTCCTTTCAAATCCTTGTTGTTCACGCCCATATTCAGGTTCGGACTCAGCGAGAAGCGCTGTTTGTTTTTCAGTTCTTTGGAAGCGCCGACACGCAGATTTACCCGTCCTCCGCCAATCATGGCCGGATTGTAGATGAAAAGCAACGGAATGAACCCAAGATCCCAGCCCTTGTCGGGGTTCACGTACGCTTGTCCGAACAAAAACAACTTCGACAGGGTCACTTTATTGATGTCGCGGGTTACGCTGTCTTTATAAGCTTTGCTTTCCCGCACCCTGCGGATGGAATCATCGCGGTTCACGAAGCGCAGTTCCTGTTCGTTCAGAGGTTCCATGCGGTTTCCTGCCCAGTAGCTGCTGTCGCGTTCATAAGCCTCTTTGCTGGCACTGCTTAACTCGTTGTCGAAGAAACGTGGCGGATAGCTTCTGTTGACCTCGTGGCGACGGTACCGCACCATCGTATTGCCCGAATAGCGTGCCTTTCCCGCCTTGGCGGTATAGTTCAGATCGAGCCTTTGCGGAAGCAGGAAGGAGTCCTGAAAGCTGAATTTGTGGGAGAAGCTGAATTTGTCGTATTCGTTCAGCACATGAGCCGGGAAATCAAGCGTCACGGCGCGCAGACAGAACAGGCTGTCCACCACTTCCACCACACCGCTGAACAGGGCGTTCGTGGTTTGCCTGGGTTTCACACTGATGCGATACACCTTGGTGCCATTGCTGTCGTACAGGATTTTTAGCAGCTTGAATTTGTAGCCGAGCATCGCGGTATTGCTGAGTGGCGAAAGCATTGGCTGGTCGCTGAGGGAAGGAATGTAGATGAGGTTCCTGTTGAGGCTGAAATCGGCTTCGGTAGTGGAAAGGTAGAACAGGCCGGAGGGATCGCCGCGCTTGGAAACACCGTTGCGCACTTCCTTTACCTTCCCTGGCTGCCGAAAGTGTCTGGTGAGCACCACTTCAGCCATGTTGAACGATACGCGATTGCTGTCGTTTTCATTTTCTGCGGAAGCCAGACTGTCGGCATGTTCTTCTTCTTGTTCCACAAAGCCAACGCGTTTCTTCGACGGAGGTGTTTCAACCTGTTCCACCGCGCGGATGTACAATTCACTTTGCAAGCTCTGAAACTGCGTG
This sequence comes from Bacteroidota bacterium, assembly GCA_039796915.1. Lineage (GTDB taxonomy): Bacteria > Bacteroidota > Bacteroidia > NS11-12g > UBA955 > REEB481. The sequence goes on from JBDKIU010000209.1 coordinate 3,363, forward strand.
GCCCAGCGGTCGCGGCTCTTGATGGCCTGCCGCATCACTTCCGGTGCCGGGTCTTTCCGGCGCGTGGTAATTACTACTTCGTTGTAGGTCACAATTTTGGGCGTGAGCAACACCACGAAGGTATCGGCCTGTGCGTCTGAACGTAAAGTTACCGGAACCACCGCGCGTTCGTACTGCTGGTTGCTGAATACCAGTTCGTAGGTTCCCGGCGTGAGTCTGGTGCTGAAAAATCCTTTACCGTCGGTGCGTCCCAACAGTCTTCCATCTTTGATAAACACCACTACATCATTCAGCGGAACCATGGAAGTATCGCGAACCGTGCAGGCCACAGAAACATCCTGTGCGCATAGTTGGTACACAGGTGCAAGAATCAGGGCGCAGACAAACAGCAGATGCTTCACAACTCGCAAGGATACAAGCTTAAGAACAGTCGGGCGGCGCAGATGTTACACATGTGTAGTTTTTGACGATGAAGCGCTTCCGGGCCGCCATGCCGGTTAGCCCGGTGAGGAGTTCAGTCTTCTTTACGCCAAACGCAAAAAATACCGTCGGTATTGGTATAGAAGAACTGACCGTTGGAGCGGTTGAAACTCAGGGTAGTACCAAAGGACTCTGCGCGCGTGAACGTATTTTCTGTTTGTTTCAGCCACTTGATGTAACGACCATTGATGGATTGCAGGATGTAGTGCACGGCTCCGGTATCAACGTAAGAAAGGGTGATGGGCGAAGTAAGGCAGCTGCTGTTCCAGGTTCCATTCACCAGCGCTGCGTTCAGCCGCAAACTGAATTCATCCAGCTTTTTTGGCACATTCACGGCTGTGTATGTAACTACTGGCTGGTTTCCTTTAGGCACAGAAAACTTGAACTGGGATTTGATGTTTGCGTTTTTCGCCAGCTGCACCAGCATTTCGTTGTTGGTGGTTTCCCAGCGCGTAGGTGATCCGCTCACGGCAGTTGATTTGATGAGGCCCGTGGCATTATGCACCTTCAGGGAACCCATGGCTGCATTCACGTTTTGTTCGGCAGTTCCTTTTTCAACGGCATAAAAAAGATCGTAATCACGCTTGTTCACCAATGAAACCTCCATGAGGTATTTGTCCTTTTTGGAATCACTTTCCAGTTTCGACAAGGTGATGCGCACATCGAAATTGGCATTTTCTTCAATGGTTTTGGTTTGGGCCCAAAGGCTGCTGACAGACAGGATGCCTACCATCGGCAAAAGGTTTCTCAGGAAAGATGGTTTCATGTTCGGATTAGCGTTTCAAATTTAGGGTTTCAGCACCATGAATGAAGCAAATACCGGGTGTCGGATGCGCGCCTAGCCGTGTGCAAACGATTATTTTTCTTCCAAAAACGAGGTTCAGATTGTAATGTAATAACTTAGTGCCATCAATCTTTTTATGCTTATGGATACCGTTAAAAATAAAACCAAAAGACCACACAAAAACTACCGGGAAGAAGCCATGCGTTACGTGGAAAACGCCCGCGAATGCCTGCTCAAGGCCGGTAAAGACGGCGATTATTATTCCGATCCCAAGTACGTAAAAATGGCCGGCAACGCCTTATGGAACGGCGTTTTACTGGCATTGAAGGCAAAAATTCCCGTAAAGGGGCGGCCGGATATTATCAAATACAGACAGGAAGTTGGGAAAACAAACAGGAAGCTCCTGAATACGCTGAATGCTGCATACGATACCTGTCATTTGGCGATGGGCTACGATGGCAATATCAGTGTAACTGTTTGTACAGCGGGAATGAAGTATGCGGTTGAGCTTATCGAATGGGCTGCACCGGAATGAAG